>JAUWTM010000094.1 GCA_030614715.1 Planctomycetota bacterium | reverse complement strand
TCAGCCACAAGGAATGTGTGATCCGACGGTTTTTCCCACGACCGTGGATCGCGGTCGATATAGCAGTCGATAGCTTTTTTCGCAAGTGAACCGGTGACGTAAATATGGTCGACCCGCCAGCCCTTGTTCTGTTCCACCATCCCTCGAAAACGGTAATCGTAATACGTGTAATGACCCTCCTCATCCGGATGGAATTTTCGGAACAGGTCGATGAAACCCCACTCGCGGACCTTTTCAAGTGCCTCCGAAACATCCGGATTATGGGCGACGTGTCCCAATATCCTCTTTGAGTCATACACATCGATGGAATCCGGAGCGACATTGAAATCCCCCATCCACAGGACCTTCTGGCGTGTCTTGTAGAAATCGTCGAACATCTCACGCAACCGGATAAACCATTCAAGCTTGTACTGGTACTGCTCGGATTCGATGTCCCGGCCCTGGGGAATGTAGGTGTTGATCACGTGCAGGTTACCGAATTTCACCCCAAGAATCCTCGGGTACTCGTCTTCGTCGCCGTCACGGAATCCGCTGGTGGATTTATCGGGTTCGATCCTGCTGAGAATTGCCACGCCGGCATGGGCCTTTTTGCCGTTGACGTCACAACGGTAACCAATCTCATTGAACGGTTCATGGGGGAACAGATCGGTCTGAACCTTGATCTCCTGGAGCCCGAGGATGTCGGGTTTATTCTCCTCGAGCCAGCGTATCAGTACCGTTATCCGGGCACGGACACCATTGCAGTTGAAGGTCGCGATTTTCATTGAGTGCCCTGGTTAACTTCCATCTTCAGGTGGCATGGGCGGCATTTCAGGCATCTCCATCGTCTCTTCCTCTTCAGGAGCAAGCGTCAGGATGTAATAGTCCGCCTTTGGCGTGTCCTCCGGAACACCGGCCAGAAGGTCATCGACCGGTACCGCGATAATTGACACGCAGTCAACAGCGGGAAGGTTCCGTCTGATCCGGGAGAAGGTCCCAAGGTAGTCGCGTGTATGGAACGAACCGTTAATGTGATAAACGACGGACCCCGGATTGTTCTCGTAAGCCATCGTTACTGACTCCGCCATCGTCTCATCCTTGACGACCTGTGCCTGGTAGACCATGAAAATCATTTCGTCGGTAACGCCCATATCCGCCATGCCCGGCATCTGCATCGCCTCGACAAAAGCGTCGAAATATGCGTCCCTGGGGTCCTCGAAGGTTGACGCCATCCAGGGGATTTCCTCATCGGTAAAATCAGTGTTTTCGTATCCCACCGACGCAACAACAGACGCCATAGGCCGCGGAATATTAGCCGCGATTACCGGGAGTCCGTGTTCACGCGCGAACTCGACGCTCATACGGTAATCGGTGTCGTAATTTCCCCACGGACGTGACTGGAGAAGGAAATTGTCTTCGTCGAGATCCCCGATAAGGTACCCGTCGAGAAAATGCTGTACGTCGCGTTCAAACATTTCCATTGAAAAAACGACATTATCGCCGCGATATCGCCACAGACCCTCCAGAAGCGCGAACTCAGCCATGTGCGTCCCGGGATCGTCATGGTTCTCGCCGAGAGTAACGATATCGGCGTCAGCACAGCGGGCTATAAGACCCTCGAAATCGATGACCGTGTGCGTACGTGCATCGATGACCCTTGTCGGGTATATGAGGAGCTCCGCGGATGCAGGCAGCGCACTCAGGAGCACTGAAATTATTAGTGAGAGCAGTATTGTTTTTTTCATGGAGGGAAGTATATCAAAATGGCTGACGCGGGTAAAAATACGCATCATTTTTCTGTAATTGGGCGGATTGTCGGAAGGACGCCTCTCCTATCGTTAATAAACAACTCGATTTCGAACAGGCGGTTCCACGGCAGCTCGACAACGAAGCCGGTTGAACTCAATGGCTCCACGAACCGCAGAGGAACCGGTATCGCGTTTTCGGATTGATTCCAGACTTCATTAAGGCGCTGGGTAATCAAGTCCACCAGATGTGCTGATTCCTCGACAGATAAATTGTACAGATCGGCACCCTCGGACCGCGCGATATTGCTGATCTCTGTCCTGATTTGAGTCTGGTAGAAGTAATCATCGAGAAATCTCGACCAGAGGAAGGTCTCGATGCCTGCACGGACGCCTTCCGGGTCGGCTGTGTGCTCGTATGCGTAATCAATGGATGCCCAGAGAGCGATCGCCGATCCTATTGTATTGGAGCACGTGTTCCATGCAAGATATCCGCACAGGTTGGATGGTGCAGCGCCGTCTCGCCAGACATCGATTAATAATTCATCGCCACCATTGACCCTTGCGATGTCGGCAACGATCACAGGACGATCACCGACCGATGCCGAGGTCTCCCTGATAAGGTACTCAATATTCGATGAATATGCCCCTGCCCCATGGAACCAGAATACTGGTCGCCACGGCTCGTAATAACCTATATTCGGGGATATTCTCAATCCGAGCCAGTCGGTCATGAGCAGGATGTTCTCAATCATCATGCCCGATTCGAGCGGTTGAGTGGATACGAGATCGCCGGGAGCTGTGAACACCATGCCGATCGTCGATGGAGGGTCGATCTGACGTTCCCTCAGTGCACGGGCAATCAGGAGCATCATGCCCTCGTCGGTTCCATCTGTTACATAGTGAGAGTATTGCCCGAACAGAATTTTTAAACCGTCCGAAAGCGGGCCCGGACGGTTATCATCGAGCGTGATCAGCAAACGGTCGGGATCATAGTCAGCTCTTTCGAGAAAATCGATCCATCCCCTGATCCTGTCGACATAGGAAGCCAGTGCACGGTCTTCAAGTTCTAATGAACCGTTGCGTACAGCGTTCAAAGCAGTCCTCTGGACATCGACATCCGCCAGTTCCTGAAGGACCCTAGAATATTCCCCTGCCATTCCCTGTTCCGTGACAGTCGGCTGCGCTCTTGGTACCGCGAAATGTAGAAGCGCATCTGGTCGGACCGTTGGCGGTTCCAGACTGCATGGATCGGCTGACCTAGATCCAATAAGCGAGTCGGCAACCGCAGCATTGATGGAGACACAATCCTCTTCTGGTGAATCCTTCTGACCGAAAACGATTGTGAGATCGATACCTGCAATCGCAGCGATCTGCTTCACCATGAGGTTATTCGGCGGTCGATCATCAAGCGTTCGGAGGGAGATTTCAACAGGTTCAGAAGCAACCGACTGCACAGGTGTAAATGCAGCGACAGAAATCACTACTAATATCAAAATGATCCATCTGTTTAAAATTCTCAGTTTCACTTTGTCTCTTGCTACTGTATTGATTTTTACTTCCCGATGCAGAACCGTGAGAAAATCTCATCGAGATCTGCAGCCCCAAGTCCTTCACCGAGTAACCGTCCAAGAGAACGGTCGGCTCCCCAGAGCTCAGTGGCCGCTACGTCCTGCGGGATCTCCTCTGACAGACCTTTTCTCACATCATCGATGATCCCATTCGTTTCTTCAAGCAAAGCCCGATGCCTTACCTCGGTAAGCAGTATCTCGTCGGGGCTGATGTCGAGGTTCATCATCTCACGTACTCTCGACCTGAGTTGATCGATTCCCTCCCCGGTTTTCGCTGAGATGATCACGTGGGGAAGTTCAGGTGAATCGACAAGCTCCGCGATTTTCGATGGCTCCCAGAGGGTATCCAGGTCGCTTTTATTGCACACAAGGAGGATTGCTGCACCTGATTTATCAGCCTTGACGCGTGCTTCAGCGACGACAGCCGAGTTTTCTTCACTGATCGGAATGCTTGTATCGAAGACCATCAGTATCAGGTGAGCACGTTCGACCTCGCGCCACGACCGCTTGATGCCCTCTGCTTCGGCAGTTTCAATTGAGTCATCGGATAACCTGAGACCTGCTGTATCCAGAAGCTCAGCCGGTACGCCGCCGAATGCAAGCGATGCCGATACAACATCGCGTGTTGTTCCAGGCGAAGATGTAACAATCGCGCGATCCTCCATTAGAAGGGCATTCAGGAGGCTCGATTTTCCCACGTTTGGAAGCCCGATGATCGCGAGACGGAAGCCTTTAAGCATACGCCCCCTGTCCCAGGATTCGAGAAGGGGATTAATATCATTGCTGATCCGCTTCAGGCTCCCGACTGCCTCGTCGGTTTCGATGCCGTCGGGACGTTCCTCCGGGTAATCGAAATCCACCTCCATACGGCTGAGAACATCACGCAGTTGCGCACGTAGAATTGTCACCTTGTCACTCAGTGTTCCCGATCGCTGGCGTAACGCCTCTCTCTGTGCCGCACCCCCGGCGGCACCTATCAGGGCTGCGATCGACTCGGCCTGCAGGAGGTCGAGTCTCGCGTTCAAAAATGCCCTTCGGGTGAACTCTCCAGGCTCCGCTGGACGCGCACCCAGTTTGATCAGTGCGTTTTCGACCGATCGTATGACTGCAAGACCTCCGTGGACGTGCAATTCGACCACGTCCTCGCCGGTATAGGAGTTCGGGGCATTGAAAAATATGACACCGCAACGGTCGAGGTCCTTACCTTCAAAGCTCAGGGTAGCCAGTTTGAATTCCCGGAACGGAATTTCATCACCGTACAGGTCATTTTTAATCAGGTTTCCCGCGACTGAGATAGACCCTGGTCCGCTGATGCGAATGATGCCGATCCCGCTGCCCTGCACGGATGGCGGGGGGGTGGCAAGCCCGAAAATTGTCCCGGAGTCGATGCCCATGCTGCAACTGTGCATGATACATCAATATTTCACGGTTGTCGTGGTGATATTCCTCGCAATACCTGAACCTGCCGCCAGTGATATGCATCTCTATAGTTGTAATCCGAAAACGAGCCTCCTAGCCAATTAAGATTACAACGGAACCTCCAAAACAATGTGCCAGATTGGGAAGCGGGTCGGAAAGCCCGCCGCCCCCGACCATAAAGTGTCGGGGGTGTTTCTGGCGTAAGGGATTCAGACTGACACGGGCACCTGCAGCCCGTTTTTTTCATCATTAAAAATAGAAAGAATGATGCATATTGTTTTTCCGTGTGTATAATCCAAATTGATGAGATTCGCGCTGGACATAGGCGGAACAACAGTGAACTGTGCCGCCGTCGACGATGACGGTGAAATTATCCACGACGGTGACTTCAGAACAAAGACTGATCTCGACTCGGATCAGTTCGGGCAGTTCCTCGTCGATGGTTCCTGGAATCTGATGAGCCGGTGGGGTGGTGAATTCGAGCTTGTCGGAGCCGGCATGGCCGGATTCACCGATGGAAAAAAAGGCATTGTAATCCAGTCTCCCAACATGCCGGGTGTTGATAATCTCGAACTCGCTAAGGTTCTGGGTGAAGGACTTAAGATTCCGGCGTACATCGACAACGATGCAACTGTCGCGGCATGGGGAGAATACTTATTCGGTGGTTACAATGACGTAACGGATATGCTTGTTGTCACCCTGGGTACCGGGATCGGTGGGGGCCTGGTTCTCGATGGCAAGTTGTATCGAGGGGCACACGGGATGGCCGGCGAGATCGGGCAGATGCCGTACACACCCGATGGCCCGCAGTGTCCGGGTGGATCAAAAGGCTGCCTCGAGCACTATGTGGGTAAAGCGGGACTGATGGAGGATTATCGAACCCGGGCGGGATTGACTGAAGCTGTCGGACCTAAGATAATTCATGAACGTGCGGTCGATGGTGATCAATCTGCGATCGATGCCTTCAATCAGTACGGTCACCATCTCGGTGTTATACTTGCGGGTTCAGCGAACCTTCTGGACCTTGGCGCAGTCGTTCTAACTGGCGGAATAATCGGTGCATGGGACCAGTTCCATGGAGCGCTTGCGAACTCGTTTCGCGATCACCTGATCACGCCGCTGAAAGACACATTAAATGTAAGCAGGACAACTCTTGGTGGCAACGCAGGAATTCTCGGTGCCGCCTTCCTTGATAGAGCTTGATTGAACAGAAAAATCCTACCGATTGAGGAAGGGAAATGATAGTAAAGAAATTACTCCTGGCAGTTTGTATCATCGCGATGCAGTTTCCGTGGGACGGCCCTGCTCTCGCGGATATGCTTCCGTATACCGATGACGACGCGGGATTCACCCTGAGCAGTCCCGATTACTGGTTACAGGAAACCGATGTCGAGACCATGCTCACGATTCAGGACGGGAGCATCGACCTGATCCGCGAGGAGTTGCTGACCGACGAAGAGAAGGATGCGTACCGGGTCATGATCCATGTCGATGGCAGCCCGGATTACATTTCCAACATCGTCGTTCTTGCTTATCCACACCATCCAAGCGGCGATGCACTCTTCACTGACCATGAATCAGCGGTTCTCGCAGTAAACGAGGAATTCGAGGACACTCGAGCTTCCGGAACCTACCTTCTTGAAGAAATCTACCTTGGTGAGAGCCACACCTACGTCTATCGCAGGAGCGTCAGGATTGACAACTGGGCGGATGAAATCCGTATCACGTATTACCTGACAGCCAGTACATCATATGCATACATGCTGGTCGAGACCGTCCTGGTAAGCGAACTCGACGACATTACCCAGGGCCATTTCAACCAGATTATCCAGTCGTTCAGGGTGCCTGCCAACGAGTTTATGATGATCGACCCAAGCCTGGACTGGGGTGCCGTGAAACCCGGTGAGGATACAGAGGGCGTTGAAGCGGGAATCGACGTGGGTGAGCTGGAAATCCTGGAGGACTTCAACGACAACACTCACGGCTGGCCGGTCGGGGACGATGCCCGTATCCGGGAGGGCAGTTACATCCTCGACAGCAGCGCCGGCTATCCCTTTACCGTGAGAAATACAAGTCTGGGCCAGATCGCATTCGACTTTTCCTACGAGGGTGAATTAACTTTCCTTGAGGGAGATCAGACAGCCGGTTACGGCCTGGTTTTTGGTTACCTTGATGCCGATAACTACTATGCGATCCTCGTGACACGCTCCGGTCAGTTCCTTGCGATACAGGAACAGAACGGTGTCGTGAATCAATTGATCCCCTGGACACCGCTCGAAATGACACTCGATGACACCCATACGGTAATGGTTCAGGGCGACTACCAGACCCTTCCAGATGGCGGTCTGACGCACAGGTACGACCTGCATTTTTATGTCGATGATGAGTATGTCGGAACTGCACGGATCGACGATGTGCTTGATATCAGCGGATGGTACGGTATTTTCGTGTCGGAGGATCTCAACGTGGCGTTCGATTGGCTCGAGAGCAGGAATTACCTTCTCGATGCTGTCATGACCCTGGAAAGGTTCGAGTAGCCTTTTCTTACTATGTATTTACCACTTAAAGCAGTGCTTTTCGATTTCGATGGTGTTCTCGTACACTCACCACTCGATCTCGCGGCGATCAAACGCGAGCTGTTCGGTGATGAAAAAGTCTACATCATAGAAGGCATCGAAGCTCTGGATGCAGGTGAACGCGAGGCAAAGACCGCTCTTTTAACCCGGCGTGAGCTTGAAGCCGCCCACGATGCCCGTCTCGATCCATTTGTTCCTGACCTGTTCACGTGGCTTGAGAATCACGGCCTGGCAAGGGGAGTTGTCACGAGGAACACACGTGAAGTGGTCGAACTGATCTCGAAAAATCACAGTGTGGACTTCGGTGTGGTCATTGCGAGAGAGGATGCACCACCTAAGCCTGATCCTGCCTGCATATTTGCGGCTTGCGAGATCATAGGTGTCGAACCTTGGGAATGCGTGATGGTCGGTGATTTCAATTTCGATGTAATAGCCGGCAGGAGTGCCGGGTGTCGGACAGTTTTTCTGGAAACCGAAAAATTCAGCCATCTCGACCCCGGTGCCGATGAGCGAATAAAATCTCTTGATGAATTAATCGACCTGCTTGCTGAGTGGATCGAAATTTACTAATCCTGTGTTGTTTCTGCTCGTATGGGATCCGGACTACGTGAAATATTCAACAGTTGGGGACGCAATTGGCGTGCATCGTTTGCGAAATCGTGGCTCGTCGTGTCGATCGGAAATGACTGCGACCTCCGTCCCGGATGTGTGATCGAAGGCGGCAAGCCCGCACCGCATGAGGACTACAGGGGGATAATTCTCGGAAACGGCGTTGTCCTTTACCCGGGTGTTGTCCTCACGACAGACTCGTACAACACGGAATCCGGTATCGAGATCGGCGACGGTACCTGGATCAACAGGAATACGCTCATTCAGGGCTCCGGTGGAGTCACTGTCGGCAGGGAAGTGCTCTTCGGACCGGGCGTGATCGTCTGGTCGTCCGGTCACAAGTATGACAAGCCCGATGGACCCATTCTCGGGCAGGGGCTTACATTCGCTCCGGTTGTAATTGGCGACGGATCATGGATTGCCGCCCGTGCGATTATCCTTCCCGGCGTCACAATCGGAAAGGGCGCTGTTGTCGGGGCAGGGAGTGTAGTTACCAGGGACGTCCCGGACAACGTGATAGTGGCAGGGAATCCAGCTAAGGAAATCGGTCGGAGAGGGGCGAAATGACCGTTACCCTCCCACCGGAGAACGTCTTCGGGCATCGTAAAAAACTCGAATTCCTCCGAAAAGAGATTTCTGATTATGTGAGCAGCCATCCGGACCGTGATGTCAGGCTGCTCGATGTCGGCTGCTCGAACGGGCAGTACATCACGATCCATCTCGGTGACCTAGGAGTAAAAATCCTGGCAATCGATCCACATGGTCCGTCGATTGAATTCGGAATTGAAAACAATCCTCATCCCGACGCTATCGAATTCCGTGCTTTGAAGATTGAGAACATCCCGGGGGATGAAAATTACGACATCATCGTCATGGCGGACATTCTCGAGCATCTGGAAGATCCGGAATCCCTGCTAAGGGAAGCGAAAAAACGTCTTACGGACGGTGGTGTGATACTCGCGAGCATTCCGAATGGCTACGGTCCGTTTGAGATCGAAAATGCACTCGATAAACGAGGCTGCCTGCTTCCATCGTACTGGCTTTTTAATTTGTTGTCCGGTTTAAAGGGGCTTCTGACGGGACGTAAGACTGAAAATGGTGCAGATACGGAAGCTGTTCCGTATGCTCACGAATGCGGTCACGTGCAGTTCTGGACGCTGGGATCTTTCCGTAAGCTGGTGAAAAACTGCGGATTGAAAATTACTGACTGGAGCAAAGGTCCGTGGTTCGGTGCACTTTGTACGTCGACATGGTGGGGACGGTCCGGGGGCTTCTGCAGGTGGAATGCAAAGGCTGGCGATTCACTGCCGTCGTGGATGGTCAGTGTGTGGTACTTCCGGATTGAAAAATAAGCATGTGCGGGACGGGCATGCTACCGGCGATAACTGAAAGCCTGAGCGTGTTAGCGAGTAGTCGGGGTATGTGCATTGTAATACGGACTGATCTCCATCATCAGTCGACTTTATACCTGCCAATCTGCTTTTTCGGGCAAATTTGCGACGGCCATCATAGATGATCTGCACACTTAATTAAACCTTTTAATGTTACCTGGGTCCCTTGGGAAACAAATCGCACCGTGAACCGCGAAACCCTGACATGCAGCTAATTAGTGCTGACCCATATAAAGATAAGGAGCGGGGAGATAATGGGGCATATCGGCACTTGCCCGACATGCTCAATTATGATAAGTTTGCCGGGTTTCCACCGCTTCCGGCAGTGGAGTGTGGTTACGTATATGTCGATGACACCCGAAATAGCTTCGGGAGACGCCGGGGAACCCGGGGCATTGCCGGATGAAATCCGGTGGCGGGTGCATCTGCTGACTGAGAATATCTGGAAATCGATCCTTCTCGCGGCCATTATCGCAGGCACTTGTTTTGGTGCCTGGCAATGGACCAACTGGCCCGGAATGGCGCTGCTGGCGTTCGTGGTGCTGGTCGTTTCAATGGCCCCGTACCTGTTCCCCATTGTATACAGGGTGAACAGCGAAGGTATCGAGATCTGGTTTCTCCGTATCAGGACCTTCCGCAGCTGGGAGGAATTCAGGAATTTCTACCCCCACACCGATGGGGTACACCTGTCGACGTTCAGGAAACCCAGCAGGCTGGACGCGTTCAGGGGGAGTTACATCAGGTTCGCACCCGGCAATCGCGACCTCGTTCTCAGGTTCCTCGAGAGCCATATAGAGCGGAACGGGGTATCAGGTAATGCTGGTAAATAAGGGACATCCAGCGGAATTGACGCTGACAGCTGAATGACAGCAAAAGATGAAAAATTGGATACTGCATCGGGAAGCCTGAAAGACAGGTTCCATCACGCGTTTGCGGTCGGTGATGAATACGAGGAGGTTCTCGCCGAAGACGAGGAGCAGATCCTCCGTGACATCGCTCAACGCATCAATAAACGTGGTATGACCGTCGCGGCTATCCCGTTCCTGCTTCTGAACAAACCCCTGAACATGATTGGCGCTAACGCCATGCAGATGGGCGAATTCATTTTTACCGCCGGACCGATTGAAGCCTTCCTGCGGCGTTTTCTCGGACCGAATTACACTCACGAACTTCTGGTACGCACACTGGAAAAGCGATGCTCAATAGAGAGGCTTATCGAGCTTCTTGAAGAGATCACCGATGAGCGGCCTGGAGAGGAAAGCAGTTAGATGTTTAAGAAAAATGATCCTGACCTTAAAGTAATCCTGGCCACAGACTGTGGCTCAACAACAACCAAAGCTATTCTTATTGAGAAGATTGGCGATGAATATCGTCAGACCTATCGTGGCGAGGCACCGACAACTGTCGAGGCGCCGTTCGAGGATGTGACCAAGGGGGTACTCAACTCGATCAACGAGATCGAGGATCTGTCGGGGCGTACGTTCCTCGATGGTGAGACAATCATCCACCCTTACAACCCGGATTCCAATACGGGTTGTGATATCTACATCTCGACATCCTCCGCCGGTGGCGGTCTCCAGATGATGGTCGCGGGTGTTGTCAAGGAAATGACCGCTGAGTCCGCTGAACGAGCGGCCCTTGGTGCAGGCGCGATCGTAATGGATGTCCTTGCGGTCAACGACAAGCGCCTGCCGCATGAGAGAATCGAGAGAATCCGCGTCCTCAGGCCGGACATGATCCTGCTCGCAGGCGGTACCGACGGCGGTGACGTCAGCAAGGTAGTCGAGATGGGTGAACAAATCACCGCTGCTGATCCAAAGCCGCGCCTTGGTATCTCATATCAGCTTCCGATTATCTTCGCAGGCAACGTCAAGGCGAGGGACGAGATTATCAAAACCATGGGTGATACGTTCTCTCTTACCATCTGCTCTAACATCCGTCCGACGCTCGAACACGAAAATCCGTGGGAAGCACGCGGGAAGATCCAGGACCTGTTCGAGGAGCACGTCATGGCGCAGGCACCTGGCTATAACAAGCTTATTGAATGGTGCTCCGCCCCCATCATGCCGACCCCCGCAGCCGTGGGACTGATTATCAGGACAATTGCCCAGATGGAAGGCATCAACGTAATTGGCGTCGACATCGGGGGCGCCACAACAGACGTTTTCTCGTACTTCATGGTGGAAGGCGAGGGTCTGTTCAACAGGTCGGTCTCCGCCAACCTCGGCATGAGCTACTCGGTCTCGAATGTAATGGCCGAAGCCGGAATGGACAACGTCATGCGTTGGGCGTCCTTCGACATCGAGGAAGAGGACCTTCGTAACAGAATCAAAAACAAGATGATCCGCCCTACAACGATCCCTCACCTGCTGTCCGAGCTGATTATCGAGCAGGGACTCGCGCGCGAAGCCCTCAGGCTTGCTTTCCAGCAGCACAAGGAGCTGGCGACCGGCCTTAAGGGCGTTCAGCAGCAGCGTGACATCGCCGATGCTTTCAACCAGGAATCATCGGGCGCGACACTCATCAAGATGATGCAGCTCGACCTGCTCGTGGGCAGTGGCGGTGTGCTCAGCCATGCTCCAAGGCGGTCGCAGGCCATGATGATGATGATCGATGCGTTCCAGCCCGAGGGAACAACCCGGATGGCTGTCGACTCGATCTTCATGATGCCGCATCTCGGTGTGCTGACCGAGGTCCACGACAAGGCTGCCACAGAAGTTTTCAGCAAGGACTGTATTATCTACACGGGCACCTGTTTTGCACCGTCCGGTGCCATGCGGCCCGGTGAAAAAGCTATTTCGTATGTGCTCGAACTCGAGACAGGTGAAATACTCGAGGGTGAGATGAACTTTGGTGAAATCAAGCTGATTCCCTACGGCCTGAACGATGAAGGGCTGCCGTTGCGGGGAACAGCTACGATAAACCCGGCCCGGTCGCTCGACATGGGTGAAGGCAGGGGCCGCCAGACAAAGACCGAGATTTACGGGGGTGTTGTCGGAATCGTAATTGATTGCCGGGGAAGGCCGATCAAGTTCGCAAAAGAACAGCAGGCAAGGGTAAAACAGGTTGAAAGCTGGACTCAGGCCTTCGATGCCTATCCTCCGCTGAAGGGGGGTGTGTGAAATGGCACACGCATATACCCCGGGATTGAGAGTGACGAGGCAGGCTGAGATTACGAAGGAGCGCATCCTTCCACTGAAAGGTGAAGTACTGGTCAAGGTCGGAGATGCGGTCACTGCAGACACGATCGTTGCCAAGACCGAGCTTCCGGGTAATGTGAGAATCGTCAATGTCATGGGTATGCTTGGCTGCGAAGCCAGTGAAGTCCCGGAAATGATGGTTAAACAGCCGGGTGATAAGGTTGCCAAGGATGAAATATTCGCTGAGGCTGAACCTCTGCTGCCATTCCTCAAATTCATGTCCCCTAAGGTCAAATCACCGATCGACGGGACGGTCGAGAAGGCGTCGGAAATTACCGGACAGGTAATCCTCCGTGAACCGCCACAGCCTGTAGTAGTCAAGGCATATATTGATGGTGAAATCATAGACGTAATCCCGGATGAAGGGGTCGTGGTTAAGACTACGGCGACATTTATCCAGGGAATTTTCGGTGTTGGCGGAGAAACCAACGGGGTAATCGCCATTGCGGTCGATGGACCCGGTGAAGAACTGAAGCCCGAGCACATCAAGCCCGAGCATAAGGGTAAAATTGTTGTCGGGGGCTCTTATGTCAATATAGAAACGATAAATAAGGGTATTGACGTGGGAGTAGCTGGAATCATATCCGCTGGCATGGGTGACCAGGACCTCAGGGAGCTTCTGGGATACGATCTTGGCGTCGCAATTACCGGTCACGAGGACCTCGGGCTTTCCATAGTCACAACGGAGGGTTTCGGAAGGATCGAGATGGCTCACAGGACCTTCGCACTCCTGAAGGAGCGCGAGGGCCTTCAGGCTTCGATTTCCGGTGCCACACAGATTCGGGCGGGAGTAATCCGTCCGGAAATTATCATTCCTTTGACCGGAGACCTGCTTGCCGCAGAGGATGAGATCAGGGTCGCCGCAAAGGATGGAGTAAAGTCCGGGAACCCGGTCAGGATCATCAGAGAGCCGAATTTCGGAAAGCTGGGGAAGGTTAAAAGGCTCATTCCGGAACTCATGACAATGGAGTCTGAAACAAAGGTCAGGGTGATGGAAGTTACGCTGCAGGACGGCACGGATTTTATCGTGCCGCGCGCTAACGTGGAGATTATCGAGGACTAAGTTGATAAAACGGCTGCCTGGAGGGCCCGTTTCAAATACACCATTAACTCGTGGCGATCCCACGAGGCGCAAAGGAGTGTACATGAAAATCATTCCCAGGATTAAAGGCGCTTGGTTGCCCGTTTTCGCGCTCGTTCTGCTGTTCCTGGCTCTCCAGTTCACGGCATTTGCCCAGGACGGAGAGACAGGAGAAGCCGACGAGACCGCAGAAGGCGCGATAACCGAAGAAGCGGATGCCGGGGATGTCAGCGAGGCAGAGGATGAGGGAGACGTCCTCGATATTACCGACATTCCCGATGCTACAGAACTAACAGATGACACTCCGGTTGATCTCGAATTCGAGCCGCCGGAACCGGAAGTACAATACGATTGGAATTTTATAAAACCCACTGATTTCCGTGTTGTTGATCGGAGGAACGATGAGGGTGGTGCGTTTGCACTGATGTGGTCTCCGTCAGAGTCGGACGACACGATGATGGACATCGTTGACGCTGAGACAGGGGAAGCCGCACAGGCACCAGCGTACAATTACATGACGTTCCACTCGGAAACCGGTGAGGATGGATCGTGGGAGGTCATCAGCGAGAACGCGACGGACAGCAGCTACACGTGGGAAGCCCCGGAATATTTCGGATTCTTCCTGTCGGAAACTCACAAGGGTGACCAGACACATTACACCTTCTTTGAGAACAGGTACCCTGCGACAGGAGTTTATCAGTACAGCATCTCGATGGTGATGGTGCCGGACCCTGAAGATCCGGAAAACGAGATCATCGATCCCGCAAATCCCGAATCGGTCGTTATAAATGCAATGGCGTTCGATGACGCGATTACGGACTGGTCTTCAGTCGAATTATGGTGCAACCTGCGTCCACTCGGTGGCGACAAGGTGCTGCTTGAGTACGTACCGCCTGTAGAGGGCAGCGACCCGGGAATCTGGGACAATGCCTTTACGGGAACCGGTGCATTCCAGGCGTCACGCGTAAACATCACGAAACCGTACTGGCTGCTCTTCACCGCGAAGGTCAACGGTGCATCCAAGTCGGTCCTGGAAATTCAGCCGACTACGGATCCGTTAACCGACCAGGTCATCATCAAGGGAGCCGGTAACGAGCCCCCGGTAGCAGATAACCGGTTCGAGCATTACTTCCGTCTTTACGTGGTGCCTGCCGGTTACATACTTCCGGAGGGAAGCGATCTGCCACCCGATGAATGGATGGTCGGCGCACAGGTCGGTCCGTTGGTGGCAAAAGCGAACCTCTGGAACGTCGGGCGCACGAACAGTGCAATATGGGCACTGATCATCTGCTGCTCTGTCATGGGCTTCATCATCAGGGCACGAAGCGGTGCGAGCCTGTTCCTCAGGAGGATCGCCGGTCTGGACCACGTTGAGGAAGCAATCGGGCGAGCCACAGAGATGGGTCGACCGATCCTGTACACGACTGGTCTGGGTTATGTTTCGGACATCGCGACGATCGCGAGCCTGAACATTCTCGGACAGGTCGCGAGGAAGGTCGCTGACTACGAGACACGCCTCATGGTTCCGTCGAGAGACCCCATCGTCATGGCGGTCTGCCAGGAGGTCATCCAGGAGGCATATATTGACGCCGGACGTCCCGATGCGTATAACAAGGATGATGTCTTCTTCCTGACCGACGACCAGTTCGCTTATACAGCGGCTGTCAACGGTATCATGGTCCGTGAAAAACCGGCCACTATTCTCCTTATGGGTATGTTCTATGCAGAGAGCCTCCTGCTTGCTGAGACCGGTGCATCCACTGGCGCCATCCAGATCGCAGGAACCGACGCTCTCGCGCAACTGCCATTCTTTATTACTGCATGCGATTACACATTAATCGGAGAGGAGCTGTATGCCGCCAGCGCATACCTGAGCCGCGAACCGTTACTTGTCGGTTCGCTGAAGGGCCAGGACCTCGCGAAGCTGATCTTCATGATCATGACCTTCGTGGGCACGCTGCTGATTTTCGGCAACATCGACTGGATCAAACAGCTCTTCCAGGCATTTTAGGAGGTGACGACAAATGCAACTAGTTAAAAGACACATACCAATAGCCGTCGCCTTCGTAATGGGCGTGATGATGTTCTTCCAGTTCTTTATTCCCACGCAGGCGTCGGGTGATTTCCTGAGTGACGTGACACAGTGGAACAGGATTATCGCCGGATTCGCACTACTGCTGGGAATCTACTCACTGCTGAATCACCACTATCATAAGCTCCGAAGAAAGGTCTCCGGATGGGGTTTCAGCGTTGTCGTCTACGTCGGGTTCTTCTCGATGATGATAGCCGGACTGGCATGGGGAATCATTAACCCACCTGCTGATGTAGTAACTGATGCCACAGGTGTTCAGATCCAGGTCGAAGTGTACCTTCCATTTCTGTGGATTTACCAGTACATGTTCGTTCCCATGCAGGCCACGATGTTCTCCATCCTGGCATTTTATATCGCGTCCGCAGCGTACAGGGCGTTCAGGGCTCGTAACAAGGAGTCAACAGTGCTTCTGCTTACAGCCATCGTCGTCATGCTCGGACGTGTACCGCTGGGTGCACTATTGATCCCGTACAAGCCGTTCGGTGGCGAAGTCGAGTTTTTACCGTGGCTCACCGACTGGATACTGAGCAACCCCTCGATGGCTGCACAGCGTGGAATCATGATCGGTATCGGACTCGGCGCGATTTCCACCTCTCTTAGAATTATCTTCGGTATTGAAAGAACCTACATGGGAGGTGGAGACTGATGGATGAGAAGAAGACCTGGATGGAAAACATTTCGCAGCTTGACCGTCGATGGATTTTCATACTCGTCGCACTGTCTGTTGTTATTCCGATTATCATGGGGCAAACATTGCCGGTCAATATAAGTCCTACGGTTAAGTCAGCCTTTGACTTTATCGAAGAACTTCCCGATGGCTCAACGATATTGATAGCCTGCGACTACGATCCTGCCAGCGAGGCCGAGCTTTACCCGATGACCCTCGCGATCTACCGTCACTGCTTCGACAAGGGACACAAGGTGTTGTCATTCACCCTGTGGCCGAATGGAGCAGCTCTGATCGAGAGAGCCTTTGATACCATGAAGCTCGAATACGACGGCCTTGAATCCGGCGTTGACTACGTTAACTTCGGATACCAGGTTGGTGGAGCTCTGGTTATTATCGCTGCAGGCCAGGACATAAAAACGGCGTTCACCACCGACTACCGTGGTAATACCACCGGAAGCATGCAGATCCTTGAAGGGATCAACCAGCTGAGCGACCTTGACTACGTGGTCGATCTCGCTGCCGGCTCTACAATCGACTGGTGGATAGCGTACGGCGTTCAGCGATATCACTTCACAATGGGTGCAGGATGTACCGCGGTCTCCGCGACCCAGTATTATCCTTACCTTGATACGGGCCAGATAAATGGCCTGATCGGCGGACTGAAGGGAGCTGCAGAGTACGAGGCCCTTTCAGGTCATGAGGGACGAGCCATGGCGGGTATGACCGCGCAGTCAAGCGTTC
>JAUWTM010000173.1 GCA_030614715.1 Planctomycetota bacterium | reverse complement strand
CTTCATCAGTAATATCGATTCCCGCCTGTAACGCCGCATATGCCAATGCACGGTAGGTAGCTCCTGAGTTAAGCCATGTGATACCCAGCGATTCCGCAAGACCCCTCGCAAGGGTGCTTTTACCGCTGCCTGCAGGTCCGTCGATGGCAATTTTTATGGAGCAGGGGGCTTCCATGGAGAAATGTTACAACATTTGCAGCTTTTTTTCTTAACTCAGGGGTGCTGGCAGATATCAGTCAGAAAATTACCTGTTCAACTGACTGGTCGCAGATCAGGACAGGCTGATCTATCCCCGCCGACCATACAACGAAGGTGAAACCAAGTTCGGTCGGAGTGTACTCGAAAATTCTGCCTCCCAGGAATGACTGCTCGACCAGTGCCATCTCATCGGGAAGCAGCATCGTCGTGAGCAGCTTATTTGACGGGAGCGGATAGAATCCAAGTGAATCATAGTATTCCTGCAAATGCGTGCGAATCGTTGAAATGGCATCTGTCACGTCCTGATCGGACACCAGTGGTAACTCCTCGAATGCTTCGGACGATAGATTCAGGATGGCGCGATGTTCGACGTCCAGAACCGCAAGTCCGGCCGTTGTAAATTCTGCATCGCTCAGGATGTGACCGGGTGCTCCGGACGGGAGACGGTTGTGCCAGACACCATCGACCATCATCGTCGATGCGTCGATCCTGAAGATATCTCCGTCGTCGATTGTCAGGTAGATCGTATTTGATACCGGATCGGTATCAAGAAGCCTGGCGTTCAGGGCTTCGAGACGGTGGTTGCTTTCGGAGATCGCATAATCTTCCGATATTTTCAGCCATTGAGTCAGAGGGTTGGTTCCGTCCTGCTGGATGAACCATCCTGACAGGCCCTGGTTGACTCTCCCGGTACGGGATGTGAGTATCGGCCCCCCAAACGCAGGCCCCCCCAGGGCGGCGAATTCACCGCTGTCCGTCCAGTTCCAGATATATGAATCGAGCAGTGTCCCGGCACAGAGTGCATGGGTTGATATCCCATCCACGATGAAATCGGTTACGTAACACCCCGGTTGAATCAGGACATCAAGATCCCCGCGACGCAGGAGGTCTCCGTCCCTGCTGATCTCCATGATCATCGATGAATATGGCGGATCGTCGCTCAACAACTGCTCTTCGGACATATCCGTAAGGAAATCGAACGGAAAATCCTGGTACCCGACCACCACATTTCCGTTGTCATTGACCTCAAGTGCTGTCGCCTGCCTCGCAAACTCATCAAGCGGTTCAGAATAAATCCATTCGACACCGGCGCCTTCAGCAACTGGACTGCCGGCAGCTCCGAGAGTGAAAATCCCAGAGCCTGCCCCCGACGCAAGACGTCCGATCGCCCAGTGATCACCGTTTTCGTCACCGTACACGTCGTCCCAGTACAGGCTTCCGTCGGGACCCGATGCAAGTCGGTGCGGGCTGATCAGAGTTGGAGTCCCATAAGGAATACGTAACACTTCGAAGCCGTCGTTAAGACGTGGATCGAGGATGGATACTGCCCAGCCGTCGATTCTCTGTGTCAGAACGTTGGCCCTGCCGAATTCATCGACAGCGCATGCTATTGGTGGATTTCCCATCTCGATTGCATCGGTTACAGACCCGCCTGCATCGATCATGAGCAGCGCGAATCCGATACCAAGGTTCGAGCGTAATGCGTCCTCAAGGCTGAACAGCATTTCCTCGTCATCGTATGAAAGAGCATCGTTCCTGAGATCGAAGTAATCAGTGTAGTCCTGTTCGAGGCTGAGATCGCAGATCATGGCGCACACGGCGATAGTGCCATCGGGCCCGGCGCTGATATCGATCGGTGACAGGAATCCGTCGATAACGCCCTCAAGGGTTATTCGCCACCGGATGACTCCCGATGCCTCAATCAGGATGATCTCAGGCTGCTGGAAGATGACGAATCCCAGCGGGTGACCCGATGCGGCATCGATATGCTGAAGCGTGGAACCAAGGTTGAGGGATTCGGTGCCGTTGCTGTTGATGTTGACGAGGATTCGACGTGATACCGCCCACGGATCGCCATCGGGGCCAACGACTATTCCAGATGACCTCAGGCCGATGTCGGAATAACGCTCGATCAATGCACCTGTCTGGCGGTCGAATTTCTCTGCCAGGGAACCAGCCCAGTTCGATGGAATCCCCCAAAGCGCGTCGTCCGTGACAACTACGCGGTCGAGACCCCACGGGGAGGGGAGTATGTCGCTCGGAAGGCTCGCAGCGTCGGGAAGGGGAATAGTCGTGATCGCAGTCCCTGTCAGCGTTCCGTCCGATGAGAAGAACTTGACCCGTCCCTGGTTATTGCGACCGTCGATGACCATGTACCCGTCGCCGTCGGTGAAGATACCCTCCAGAGACAGGCACTGGGCCGGATCATCGGCGATAATTACCGACACCCCGTTCGATTCGGTTCCGGAAGCAGCACCACCAAAGCAAAACAATGTCAGTGAGAAAATTAACAGGGGTATCAGGTATCGATTCATGGCATTAGTGTGACAATCGCAGGTTTGGATTGGATCAATTTAACTGGTACCGCGGAAGTATAGCAGGGATCAGAACAGAATAAAGAATGAGTTTTATGCTCCACGCATCGAAGCCCCGAGGAAGCTCAATCCGATGAACGCGAGCATTCCGGGCCAGCCGTTAGCCGTGAGAGAGATACCGATCAGAGTCATGCCGAAGAAGTAACCGCCGCAGAAACCCGCGATTCCGAGGATAATAACGTCCCACAGGATGTACGTGCGCGATACAACGCCGTCCCAGTGTGCCTTTTCGCCGGGGGAGAGGTGCTCGAGTGACTCTGCGTAGACGCCCTCGGCTTCCATCTTACTGCGAACCTGCGCGTTGACGATGGGGTTGATGACCAGAAAGGTCAGTCCCCATAAAATAGCCATGCCGATTAAGAAGCCCATATGCAAATCCTGCGCTTTAACTAAGCCTAGACAGGATCTTCCCTTAATAAATGCGATCAGCTTTATATACTACGGATATTCTGGTCTGATGTGATTCTCTTCATCATCCCAGAGGACAATCGGTTCATCATCAAACCGTAACCAGATATCTATGTGATCATCTCCAGGCCAATCACCATATGATCGACCGTAATCGCATTCATTTGTTGATCGTGAAGGATACTCACAGTCACCCCAGTCGGTTCTGAACATATTCTCCCACGGCACCCCACATCCATTGATCCGATCAGCTGCATTCTGTGTAGGATGTCTATGGTTATGACCTGCTGAGAAAATTACGTAGGTTGGGCTTATGCATCTAATGAAAGATTCTGACGAACTGCTTTTTGAGCCATGATGCCCAGCTATTAACACATCACTCTCTATTAACGCTGAGCAGTGAGTAAACATGTACTCTTCAGCAGCCTCACAGTCCGTTTCAGTTTCTTCGTCGTATCCTCCGTACCCTAATGTATCGCCAGCAAAAAGCACTGAGCTATCGCCATATTCAAGTTTGACAACGATGCTACTTGAGTTCTCGCGATCATTAGTCCTTGATAAGTCATCTGTAAACTCATCAAATTTATCCCAACCACAAACAACTGTTAACTTTACATCATTATTTTCACCGAAAGTGAAAACATGACCCGGGAGCACGCGGTTATCACGAATTACATCCCCGGGATCGGGCTCTATTAGTAAATCCGTGTAATCATCGATATCGATAAGGTCGTTAATGGATTCGAGACCGGTTCTCAGAACCGTATCTAATGAGTACGTACTGTTTTTGCTGAAAATATACGGCAAGGCGTTATTATGATCACCGTGTAGATGACTTAATACCAACAAATCAATGGTTTCGTGTTGAGGTATCAACTGCGTAACCTGAGATATAATCTCGTAAATTCCGTTTTCTTTGCTATGACTACCAGCATCAATAATCAGATACTCACCTCCAGGAATCTGTACGATACAGCATAATCCAGTACCGCAATCAACGACTCGGACGTGCACGCTGTCATCGGGGATCTCAGTATCCTGCGCCTGTGCTCCTCCTGATACAAACAGCAGCAGTAAAAATACTACCCATACTCTCCTCATGATCCTTTCTCCTTATACGGGAATCCTCTCTCTGTCCCGTTCGATTTTCTCGGCACCGGATGGAATTATATGGACATTAAGACTCTTATGCAAATCATATTTTAAGAATAACTAGTCCAGACCGGTACTATTTTGCCAAATACAATCCGTCTGACGTTTGACCCTCTTTTTAGGTAGTGATATTATCACTCCGCCCGTGAAGGGCTGTTTTAGTGTATATGTCTCTGAGGAGAAAGCATGTCAGAATCGAAACTCACTCTCGACACCATCAGCTCACTCGCGAAACGCCGCGGGTTCATCTTCCAGTCGTCCGAGATCTACGGCGGGCTCGCGTCGTGCTGGGACTTCGGTCCGCTTGGTGTCGAGCTTAAAAATAACGTCAAGGGCCTCTGGTGGAAGCACATGGTCCGGATGCGAGACGATATCGTCGGCATGGACTCGAGCATCCTGATGCACCCGGACGTCTGGGTTGCGAGCGGCCACGTCGGTGCGTTCCACGACATGCTTATCGACTGCCTTAACTGCAAGACCCGCGTACGTGAGGATCATCTCGAAAACGGGAAGTGTCCGCGCTGCGGTGGCAGCGAGTTCACCGAGCCGAAAAAGTTCCAGTTGATGTTCAAGACACAGGCAGGCGCGACCGAGACCGGCAAGATGGACATCTGGCTCCGACCCGAGACCTGCCAGGGGATTTTCGTAGATTTCAAACAGGTCCAGGCCGTGAGCCGCAAGAAGGTCCCGTTTGGCATCGCGCAGATCGGTAAGGCGTTCCGTAACGAGGTCACAACGAAAAGTTTTATCTTCCGATCGCGGGAATTCGAGCAGATGGAGATGGAATTCTTCTGCAGTGAGGCAGAAGCCGATGAGTGGTACGAGCATTTCAAGCAGGAGAGATGGAATTTCTACCTGAACGCGCTCGGTATACATGAAGAGAACCTGAAATGGGAGCCGCATGCTGAAGATGCCCTTGCACATTACGCTAAAGCCGCGGTCGACATCCTTTATCACTTCCCGTTCGGGTGGCAGGAGATCGAGGGTATCCATAATCGCACCGATTTTGATCTGAAAGCCCACATCGAGCATTCGGGCAAGGACATGACCTACCACGACCAGGACAAAAACGAGAAGTTCATCCCATGGGTAATCGAAACGTCGGCGGGTGTGGAGAGAAGCGTTCTTGTGTCCATCATTGACGCGTACGCCGAGGACGAAATCGGCGGAGAGAAAAGGAACCTGCTGAAATTCCATCGTCACGTGGCCCCGGTAAAGGTCGCGGTGTTCCCACTGCAGAAAAAAGCGGATCTGCAGGAGGTCGCCAAACCTCTGTACAAGGCTTTACAGGAGCGGTGGAACTGCCAGTACGATGTGGCCGGTAACATCGGACGTCGCTATCGACGTCAGGATGAAATCGGGACGCCGTACTGCGTGACGGTCGATTTCGATACGCTTGAGGATAAGTCGGTTACGATTCGCGACCGCGACACAACCGAGCAGGTCAGGATCGCACTTGACCAGGTTGAATCGTGGCTGCTTGAACGTCTGTAACATGAGTATTGATCAAGAGGAGATGGCATCGAAGATGTACAAGTTGGTCCTGCTCCGTCACGGCGAAAGCACGTGGAATAAAGCGAACCGGTTCACCGGCTGGACCGACGTCGACCTGTCGGAGAAAGGTGTCCGGGAAGCCCATGATGCAGGGATACTCCTCAGGGAAGAGGGCTACCTGTTCGATATTGCATATACATCGGTTCAGAAACGCGCCATCAGGACTCTCTGGATCGTACTTGACGAGCTGGACCTGATGTGGATCCCGGTGCACCGTCACTGGCGATTGAATGAGCGTCATTACGGAGCCCTCCAGGGACTGAACAAGGCTGAGACCGCCGAAAAACACGGCGCTGAACAGGTCCAGATCTGGCGAAGGTCATACGATATACCACCTCCGGCTCTAACGAAGGACGATGAGCGCTGGCCGGGTCACGATCCAAGGTATCACGATCTGAAAGAGGACGAGATTCCCCTTGCTGAATCGCTGAAGGACACGGTAGAGCGATTTCTGCCATACTGGCATGATACAATCGCTCCGGTTATTAAATCCGGTCGTAAAGTACTGATCGCAGCGCATGGTAACTCGCTCCGCGCATTGGTCAAGTACCTGGACGATATCCCGGATGAAGAGATTCCCGGAATGAACATCCCGACCGGGATTCCACTTGTTTACGAGCTTGATTCTGAGCTTAAACCGATAAAACACTACTACCTGGGTGACCCCGAAGCGGTCGAGAAAGCTGCGAAGGCGGTCGCGAACCAGGCGAAGACAGGAGTACAAAAGAAATGAGAAATATACTAGTGGTGGTCCTTATTGGACTGTTATTCACGGTACCAGTTTCCGGACAGGATGAAGTATCCGATGTCCAGCCGGAGATCATCGATCATATACTTCAAATCTTACTCGAGCCTGCTGATCATACCATGGGCGTGCAAGACCATTTGAGTCTCGATGGTCCGGTCACGGGTGATTTCCAATTTACGCTGAATAAAAACCTGATAATCGAATGGATCTTGGTAGATAATACTGAGACGATTACATATGACGTCGTGCCCTTTGAGGGTGAAGGTTACGGTGAGGAGGGTGTAACTGAGACTCTCCAGATAATTAATGCGCATCTTCCTGAAGGTACGACCGGTTTCTCTATTGCATATTATGGTGAAATCTACGATCCGATCGATCCAAGCTCGGCACTGGGTCGAGTCAGGGGTGATTATTCCACCGGTATTATCAGCGAGGATGGTGTTTATCTATCGTCCGCATCGGGTTGGTATCCTGATACTGAAAACTCAATGGCAACATATTATGTAGAAGCTGCAACTCCAGAAGGCTGGCAGGTAGTTACGCAGGGAGATCTACTAGACCACATTAGCTTTGATGGGTATGTCTCAAGCTACTGGGATAGTGACATCCCGTCCGATGGCTGTGTGCTTGTAGCAAATCAGTATGTTGTTACTACAAGAGAAATCAGCGGTGTAGACTGCAGTACGTATTTCTACCAGGATGATCCCGATCTGTCCAATATGTTCCTTGATAAACTCGAGGAATATCTACCAGCATATACCGGATTATTTGGCGATTATCCTTATTCGCGATTCGATGTAGTGGAGAACTTCTTCACAACCGGTTACGGAATGCCGGGATTTACGCTTCTCGGGTCAATGGTGCTGAGGATGCCGGCCGCAACCACCGAGGGTTCGCTTGCGCATGAACTCGTGCACAACTGGTGGGGAAACTCGGTGTATGTCGACTGGGAGCGTGGTAACTGGTGTGAAGGCCTCACGTTTTTCTCGACCAATTACTACTGGAACATTCTGGATGGCCGTCCCGAGGATGCAGAGCATTTCAGGTTCAGGAACATGGTCAGGTACTCGGTCGAGGCCGATGAAGAGGATGATTATCCTGTCGGGGATTTTATAACCAAGTGGAACGCTGTCGACGGTGTCATCGGGTACGACAAAGCGAGTGCAGTTTTCATAATGCTGCTCGATATGATGGGTGAGGAGAAATTCTTCGAAGCCTGCCGCCTTGGGATTGAGCGGTATACAGGCGTTTCAATTTCCTGGGAGGAATGGCAGGACGTGTTCGAGGAAGTGTCCGGGATTGATCTGTCAGGATTTTTTGCCACATGGGTTGATCAACCCGGTGCACCTGAGATGTGGACCGAAGCGGTTAACCACTTCAGGGATGAAGACGGGTACATTCTCGAGTTCCAGTTCTACGTTGATGGCGAGTACTGGGAATTTGACTGTCCGGTAGTTATCGATTTTGACGACCACGAGTTCGTCGAATCTTTCCCGTACATACAGTCGGGAATGCTGACATCTTACATTGGTATTGATCGCGCGACCGGCTTCGAGATTGATCCTGAATATTACTATTTCCGTCGGCTCTCTCGCGACGAAATTCCTCCAAGCCTGAATGTCACGCTGGACTCCGACTCGCTCATGATCGTGCTGCCGTCGGGTGGTGATGATGAAACGCTCCAGGTTGGATCGATGGGTCACGGTGGCGGACATCCCGGTGGTGGGGGAGCTGAAGAGGTCACGGTGAAGGAATTCTACGAGCAGCTTGCCGATTCGATCGTTCAGAGTGGTTACATTGTAACGGTCAAGTACGACAACGAAGTCACCGAGGAGGACCTTGCAACGCACTCGATAATGTCGCTTGGAAATTACAACCAGAACCAACTGGTACGAATGCTGTTCATGGAGATCGAAGGCGTTTCGTTCACTGAGACTGGCTTCTCAGTGAATGGGATCGATTATGTTGATCCAGGATATGCGATCCTGGTCACGACCCGGAATCCGTACAATCCCGATTACGACATCACGTGGTATATGGGTACATCACCCGATGCGATCAGTCGCGCACGGATGATTTTTCACTACGGATGGGATACGTGGGTAGTTTACGAAAATGGAAGACCGTTGGACCG
>JAUWTM010000169.1 GCA_030614715.1 Planctomycetota bacterium | reverse complement strand
CGTCTGCAAGTTTATCGATTATCTCGCCTGTCTTATCCGCGCTTCCGTCGTTGACAATTATCAGTTCAAGGTCATCAGTGACCATGCCCAGCTTCGCAAGCACATCCTCAGCCACCCAGCGAATGTTAGGCTCCTCGTTGTAGGCCGGCATGAAGGCTGAGAGCTCGGGGAGTTTCGGTCCGGTATATTCCCGTGGAGGGGGAGGCAGGGGACTACCCTTGATAATCTGGGAACGCTGGTCCTCGATTTCCATCTCAGGTGAATCAGTCATTTAATTTCCGGTATTAACAGAGAGAATTTAAAAACCTTCGGGTATCGAAAACAGAGCGACCACCGTGTTGTACTCCTCGATATAAACCACGTCAGGCCACATGAAAAACGGACCGTCCGGATTAGTGCCGATCTGCACGTTGTAATTACCGCCCGGGACGGTGATCTCGAACCTGCCGTCCGCATCTCCCTGGAAGATCTGGTCGGGAGTGAGAGGGCTTTTCAGGGTCTTTCCGATAACGATGAGCGGGAACGGGATTGCAGCACCCGTGCCATCACGGACGACCGTGCCGATCAAATTGCCGGTACCGAGACCTCCGACACATCCGGACATCCCGAAACACAGTATGGAAAGCAGTACAATAAGGACCAATAATCTTTTCATCTTTATCCTCGTTATTCCTGCGGATTTACTTCCTGAAACGATACTTGAAAAGGGTCCAGATCGCCACAACTCCGTCCCACCAGGTGATTTTTTTACCCTCGAGCGTCGTGCGTCCACGATAATGAATCGGGACCTCGACCAGCCTGTATTTCTTCTTCAGGACCTTGCTCGTGACCTCCGGACAGAACTCGAAGCGCTGGCATGTAAGCTCGACAGAGTCTATGACATCCTTACGAAATGCCTTGTAGCATGTGGCTTCGTCGGTAATTATCTTGCCGTAAAGTATTATCGCGGTCCAGGTGAGAATTTTGTTGGCCAGCCAGTTCGCGAACTCCATTCCCTCCGGACGTACAACTCCGAGGAACCTTGAGCCGTACACAACGTCCGCCTCACCCTTGAGGATCGGCTCGATTATCGCAGGATAATCCTCGGGATCGTACTCCAGGTCGGCGTCCTGGATGATGACGATATCTCCGGTGACATATTTCAGACCGATCCTGATCGCGAATCCCTTCCCGCTGTTGAGCATTGAAAAATGCACGTTCAGGATGGTCGATCCCTCGTGCTGCCCGGTCATCTCCTTGAGAACCTGGACGGTTCCGTCCTCGGAGCCGTCGTCGACGATGATGATTTCCTTCTCGAGGCCGACATCGACCGAACTGACGCGGTCGATAACCTCGGAGATGTTCTCAACCTCGTTGTAGCACGGGATGATGATGGAAAGTTTTCTGATGTCCTCGGGTGCAATCGCCATCTGGAGTCGGTAATTCTAACATAAAAACCCTTAACCATGGGTGTAGCATGCGCGAAATGTAGCATGCGCGTCCCGCGCATGATTACCTGTCTCATGCACGTCCCGTGCATGGTTCCATCAGCGACCAACAGCTGTGACAGGCACCCGATTTTGGTTCTGGTACCAGCCAGAAAACTTCAACCGCATTGTTTCGCCAAAATCGTCCGCCAGTCCCAGTGTGGTGCCTAATTAATAAAAACACGGACAAGCTGGTGCTTGTCCGTGCCATTGTGTGTTTTAACTATTAGAAATTGTGAAATCTATCGAATCCCAACTGCCTTCATTGTCTTTGCAAGTGTCTTCTTAGCTACAGCACTCGCTTTTGCGGCGCCGTCCTTCAGGATCTTCTCAACTTCCTCGGGATGTTTCTCGAATTCAGCGCGTTTTTCGCGAATCGGTCTCAAGTAATCGTTGCACGCCGTCGCGAGTTCCTTCTTGCACTCGCCGCAGCCGCGTTCGCCGGATTCGCAGGTCTCGCGAATTTTCTGAATCCTGTCCTTGTCCTTGATGTAAATCTTATTCAGGTAGAAGACCGGACAGTCGTCGGGATGCCCCGGGTCGCCCATGTACGGCTTCAGTGGGTCGGTGTAATAACCCTTGATGATCTTCTCGGTCTTCTTCTCGGTATCCTTGATGTAGATCGCGTTTCCGTATGACTTCGACATCTTACGATTGTCCGATCCGGGCACTGTCGGGGTATCCGAATGCATGTAATCCGGCACCGGGAAGAGGTCGCCGAATTTATTGGTCATTGACTGGGCAAGGTCGATCGTAAGGTTCAGATGAGGCGCCTGGTCCCTGCCGATAGGAACCAGATGAGATTGATATAAGAGTACGTCGGCGCTCTGGAGAACAGGGTAGCCAAGGAAACCGTAGTTGGGCGACTCGATCTTGAGCTGCTCGACCTGATCCTTGTATGTCGGGTTCCTCAGCAGCCATCCGACCGGTGTGAACATTGACAGGATAAGGTGAAACGTCGGGATCTCAACGATGTCCGACTGGCGGAAGACGGTCGATCTGGATGGATCGAGACCAGTCGAGAGCCAGTCGAGAATCATGTTCTGATTGCTCTCCTTCACGTTCATCCCAGGACTCCAGTTCGTGAGAGCGTGGAAATCCGCGATGAAAAAGAAGCAGTCGAAATCGTCCTGGAGCGCCCAGAACGTCTCGAGTGCGCCATGAAGGTGCCCGATATGCATCAGGCCGGTCGGGCGCATCCCGCTCAGTACGCGCTTCTTCTGTTTCTTTTTGACTGGCTCGTTCATTTCGTTCTCCATGTTCAAGGGGATCGTTCCCCTTTATTAAGTTCGATTAAATGGCGTTGTTTGTGTCTTTCTCAACAGCGTGGACAGGCAGTAGCATGTGCGTCCCGCGCATGATTACCGGTCTCATGATCGTCTCCGATCATGGGTTCTATGGTTAAAGGGGACAGGCAGCCTTTTTGCTTCAGCGTAAGTGGACTGTAATCAGGCTTGGTACACGCAAAAAGGTGACAGTCCCCTTTAACAGTCCCCTTTAACCAGTCCCCTTAATGGACATAAAAAAAACCGGCTGCACCGGCCGGTCACGCATGGTGATATATCCAGCCGGAGTTACGCTATCCGCCTGACCACCACCAGGTTCGGCTTACGGTATTTTCTGCGCTGAGTAACATCTCGTCACGGATAAATATATATGATTAATGGAGGATGTCAAGAGTTTCAGTTCGATGGCTGACGGGATCAGGTGTCTGTCACAGCATTATTCAATAAAATGAATTATTTTTCGGCTTCAGTCTTGCGGGATATCGATTTAAGCGGTAACTTTGATATATACAATCCCGCTCAGGAGGTCTGGGATGTTCTTTTCACGTTACCTGCTTACAGCTTGTTTTGTCTTTTTTACTCTTGTTTCATGCTCAGGAGGGAGCGGCAGCCCCAATCCCACTGATCCCGGTTACAACCCACCCCCGCAAATATCCGGTCCGGGTGCTCAATCAGGACAATTGAGCGGTACTGTCTGCTGGGGAGTCTGGGAAGTTTTCATCGACGAATATTTCGGGGAGATCGAGATCGTACCCGTCCGTGGAGCGAGTTTCGAGGCGAACGTGGTCAATTTTCTTCAGCCGCCGTCGGCACCGATCCACCTTCTCACGATACAACTCGATCCTGTCGGGACCGTGCTGGCTGAGGGGACCGTTGCCTGCAACGTGGCGATAAAACATCCCTTCCCGGGGACTAAATTCTGTGGATTCGATGTGCTTGGTATCGTCATGGGCGACCACGAAGGATTCCCGCTTGCCAGTAATCCCGCGATAGTATCTGAACAGCTGCCGAATGTAATACTTGAGAACGCGGACGGCTACACTCGATGGTGGAACGAAACGGAATTCACAACGTACGGAACACTACTTGGGTACATCGACGGCGCAAAGGCCAATACAATGTGGACCAGCACGCACACGCTGAATCCATTCAAGTATTTCAGCGATGACCTCGGGCCGTTCGATGCCTTCAATCCCGACCCGGAGCTTCGCGGATTCTATTCATCAATTGATCCCGGACTAAACAAGAGACGTTACGAGCTCCAATTTCCAGTAGATTCAGGCCCCGTCTTCCACTTCAAATACGCCATCAGTGCAAGCTGGGTAGCCCCGTACGATGGTGCGGAAGCACCGTACTATCCTGATGACTACCCGCTCGAAGCCAATATGCCTGAGGCGTACAAGATCGGGCTGGTCGACACCATATCCAACGCTTTCTACCAGTCTGAGTCAATCTACGGCGGCGACCTGAACCTGTTTATCGAGGTACGTGACTGGCAGATACAGGGCGACCTGAGCGTAGTTGCGGACGAGATTGCGGTTGTCAGGCTGGAATCGCCAACGCTGTTTCCCGATCCGATAGAGCTTGATCTCAGCGGTGTCATGCAGGCTCCCGGAAATCCCGGTGCGATCTGGATTCCCGCAAATATCGAGGACGTAACACCAACCGGCACAAATAACCAGCTAATTATCGTCACCGTTGAATCGGGCAACATAAACACGTACGAGCCGCAGATCCCGGGGATCACCGGTTTTGAATTTCCCGACGGTGCCCTTGCCGCGTACAACATTCTGGTAGCACCGATTAAAAATACTGCTCCCGGAGTTATTGCTCCTGTCGCCGATGCGAGCGCGACGTATCCAATCGAAGGTGATGCGCCGCTGGACGTCTTACTCGATCCATCGTTTTCGTACGACCCGGACGGCTGGTTAATTCAATATGAGTGGGACTTCGAGGGGGATGGAGTATACGATGTCAGTACTGTCGGACCGGATATTGTCCAGCACACATTCTACAGCTATCAAAATCACGTAGTTCTCAGGGTCACCGACAACGACCTTGCATCGGACACCGATGAGATCCTGATAACGACAACATTCGGTGATGAAGGCTGGCGTATGTACAGGAGCAATTTCGCAAGGGACGGTCGCGCACAGGTACCCGGGCCGAATACAAATAACCTCAAGTTCGAGCTGGACCTTGGATTTGCTGGTGGTGAGATCCACGGGGGCGTGGCAATCGACAGTCAGCATCGCATATTTCTGCGATCCAACGACGAGTACCTCTACTGCATATCGCCAAACGGCGTTGTTATCTGGGACTATTTCGTCGGTGGCACCTGGTGTGACAGCTCACCGTCTGTGGGTGTGAACGACAGTGTATTCGTGGGGAGTGCAGGCGGTACGCTCTGGCACATAGATAAGGATGGCGAGTTGATCTGGAGTATGGAATCGGAATGGGGGCGGCAGGAAGCCGGAATCGCGTTCCAGGTAGACGAGACGATCATATACGGTACACAGGCTGGCTACATTGTGAAGGTCGATCCCGACGGTAATGAGTTGTGGCACTACGACGCCGGTGGTACCCACATCCACGGTGGTCCTGCGGTTGGGCCCGACGGTAGAATTTACTTCGCTAACGATTCCATGAACATAACGGCACTCGATCAGGACGGGAATGAAATCTGGGTCACTTCTGTCAACGCTAAAATGAATGCAGTACCCGTGCTCGGTCCCGGTGGGATATACATCGGGGATAATTCAGGCAATTTCTACTGTCTGGATTATGACGGCTCAATAAACTGGGAGGTTAACCTGGGTGAGGAGTTCTGGAACGTTCCGTCACTGAGCGCTCAGCACAAGATTTACATCGGCGGGGATGACGGTACGCTGTTTTGTTTGAATGCGTTCACCGGTGCCACGGAGTGGACCTATGATCTGCATGGATCCTGCTCACTGGGCTCGTCGGTAGTTGACAGTCTGGGGCGGGTATACATCGGTGACACGGCCGGTTTCTTCTACTGTATCGACAGCACAGGTAACCTGGTGTGGGAATTTGAAGGCAGCGATGGTTTCAGGTGCAAATCTCCTGCGATTGATGACGATGGCACTGTTATAGTCGGGAACGATGCAGACATTGTGTACGCTTTTCATGATTGAAATATTTCCAGGATACCAGCCTGTTAGTTTACATGACGTAGGAGAAGTACCATTCAGGAGAGAGTAATGAAAGACATAATACATCTGATAGTGATAACTGCCCTGCTGATGGGGATAGTTTCGTGCTCGGGTGGTTCATCACCCGTATCACCGGATCCACAGCCCGTGACACATCCTCAGAATGATTCTCAGAGCGGTCAGGTCTGCTGGGGAGTCTGGGAGGTCTTCATCGACAAATATTTCGGGGAGATCGAGATCGTGCCAGTTCGTGGAGCGAGTTTCGAGGCGAACGTGGTGAATTTTCTCCAACCGCCGTCGGCACCGATCCACCTTCTCACAATACAGATCGATCCTGTCGGGACCGTGCTGGCTGAGGGTACGGTTGCCTGCAACGTGGCGATAAAACATCCCTTCCCGGGGACACAATTCTGTGGATTCGACGTACTCGGTATCATCATGGGCGACCACGAAGGATTCCCGCTTGCCAGCAACCCCGCGATTGTATCCGAACGGCTGCCTAATGTAATACTTGAGAACGCGGACGGCTACACTCGATGGTGGAACGAGGCTGAATTCACGACGTACGGAACGCTACTTGGGTACATCGACGGCGCAAAGGCCAATACAACGTGGACCAGCACTCACACGCTGAATCCATTCAAGTATTTCAGCGATGACCTGGGGCCGTTCGATGCCTTCAATCCCGACCCGGAGCTTCGCGGTTTCTATTCATCAATTGATCCCGGACTCAACAAGAGACGTTACGAGCTTCAGTTTCCGATAGATACGGGACCCGTCTTTCATTTCAAGTACGCCATCAGCGCAAGCTGGGTAGCCCCGTACGATGGTGCGGAAGCACCGTACTATCCTGATGACTACCCGCTCGAAGCCAATATGCCTGAGGCCTACAAGATCGGGCTGGTCGACACCATATCCAACGCTTTCTACCAGTCTGAGTCAATCTACGGTGGCGACCTGAACCTCTTTATCGAGGTCCGCGACTGGCAGATACAGGGCGACCTGAGCGTAGTTGCGGACGAGATTGCGGTTGTCAGGCTTGAATCACCCACGCTGTTTCCCGATCCGATCGAACTCGACCTCAGCGGTGTCATGCAGGCTCCCGGAAATCCCGGTGCGATCTGGATTCCCGCAAATATCGAGGACGTAACACCAACCGGCACAGATAACCAGCTGCTGATCGTGACGGTTGAATCGGGCAATATAAACACGTACGAGCCGCAGATCCCGGGGATCACCGGTTTTGAATTTCCCGACGGTGCCCTGGCGGCATATAACATTCTGATTGCACCGGTTAAAAACACTGCACCGGGAGTAATAGCCCCTGTCGCCGATGCGAGCGCGACGTATCCGATCGAAGGCGATGCACCGCTGGACGTCTTACTCGATCCATCGAATTCGTACGACCCGGACGGCTGGTTAATTCAATATGAGTGGGACTTCGAGGGGGATGGAGTATACGATGTCAGTACTGTCGGACCGGATATTGTCCAGCACACATTCTACAGCTATCAAAACAACGTTGTTCTAAGGGTCACCGACAACGACCTTGCATCGGATACCGATGAAATTCTGATTACGACAACCTTTGGCAGTGAAGGCTGGCGGATGTACAGAAGCAATTTCTCAAGGGACGGTCGCGCACAGGGACCCGGGCCGAATACAAATAACCTTAAGTTCGAGCTGGACCTTGGAACAGGCCTGGAAATCTGGGGAGGTATCGCGATAGACAGCCAGCAGAGGGTGATACTTCGATCCAACGACGGAAACCTGTACTGCGTATCACCGTACGGCGAGGTCATCTGGTCCTATCCAGTGGGTGGCGGCAGTTGTGACAGTTCACCGTCTGTGGGTGTTAACGACAGCGTTTTCGTTGGCAGCGACACCGGGACGCTATGGCATATCGATAAATACGGTGATCTGAACTGGAGCATGGAATCGGATTGGGGGCGCCAGGAAGGTGGTATCGCGTTCCAGGTTGATGAGACGGTCATTTACGGTACACAGAGTGGTTACATTGTGAAGGTCGATCCGGATGGCAGCGAACTGTGGCACTACGACAGTGGCAGCGTAATTCACGGCGGTCCCGCGATTGGTCCCGACGGCAGAATTTACTTTGCCAACAATGGCAGCAATATAACGGCACTCGACCAGGACGGAAACGAGATATGGGTGACCGAGGTCGCCAGCGGAATGAATGCCGCACCTGCACTTGGACCTGGTGGAATATATATCGGGGACCATTCAGGACAGTTCTACTGCCTGGGATATAACGGTGATATCCTGTGGGAGAAAACCCTCGGTACGTCATTCTGGAATGTTGCATCTATCAGCGCCCAGCACAAGGTATATGTCGCTGGTACCGATGGTAACCTGTTCTGTCTGAATGCATTCACAGGTGCTACTGAATGGACATACGAGCTGTATGGTGAGTGCAACACGAGCGCAACGGTGCTCGATGGTCTCGGCCGGGTTTATGTCGGTGATAAAAGCGATACCTTCTACTGTGTAGACAGCACCGGCAACCTGGTCTGGGAGTACCTGTGCAACGGGCCGATCCTGTGTAAGTCCCCGGCGATATCGGAGGATGGCACCGTCTATGTAGGTGATAACGACAATTTCCTGTACGCGTGGCATGATTAACACTGAAATTTATTAGACATCCTCTATAATAAGTAACTGTCGGGACAGCCTTGCGAATCGGAGGTCAGCATGCGGTATCTGCACCTGTTAGTTATCGTTATCGGATTCAGTATTTTACTTATGTCGTGCTCGGGAGGGGGAAGTCCCACCGCACCGCCGCTCGCGCCGGAAATGTCCGGACAGACTACGGCTCCCGGAGCGGCACGAGTTAACTGGGGACTCTGGGATGTGTACATCGATCCCTCCAACGGAGCAGTTGAGGTCGTT
>JAUWTM010000145.1 GCA_030614715.1 Planctomycetota bacterium | reverse complement strand
GGGTTACATTTTCCCGGATGGTCGAGGTCAGCGCGCCGTCGTACGCCTCCTGGTACGCGGTCGATGCAAGTGACAACTGGTCCGTACGTGCGTAGATATCACCTTTCAACAGCTCGAGGTACGAAATCCAGCCCTCGTCGGCGCTTTCCCATTCGTCCATGATCCTGATCCGGCTGAGCGCGGCTTCGTACTGCTCATCGTAGAACAGCATCTTCGCCTGCTGGTACCCGTACCGGATGTTATCCGGCGAGAAATCGAGCAGGATCGTATATTCCTCCGCGGCCTTCGACCAGTCGTTCAATGCAGTGTATTCTGTCGCGAGTCTCTGGTGCTCCGCGAGTTCGTGCGCGCACGCCCTTACAGTAAATTTAGGCGGTGAAAAACCGAGACGTGCATAGGCGATCTCTTCCTCGCGAAGCGGCACATGATCGAGGTATTCCATCCATGCATCTACAGCCTGGTCGGCTGGAATTCCGATCGCTGCGGGAGTGTTGTTATCGATGTAGGCGTTTGCGTACGCCTCTGTTTCATAGGTGTCGAGAAACCATCGCGCATGGCTCGCGCTTACGTAATAGTTCATCCCGATCCTGCCGGCGTAGAATCCACCCGGCTGGAAATTGCCCATTATCATCGACATGGCACCACGTCTGTCCGGGAAAAGAAGGTCCGGTGCGGATTCGCGCGGGAAGAAAACGCCATCGTAATATGGGTCGTCCGCTTCACGGAGACCGGCGGTCCACTGGTGATACGTGAGATCGTTTCCGGTGTCCCACTCGATCCCGTCCGCAATGCCTTCACCGTAACCGCCGAGCAGCGACGATCCGAATATCGGCAGTCCCATCGGGGCGGAGATCACATGCACGAGCTCATGCTTCAGCGCATGAATTTTGTTCCTGCTGTACTCGACATGAATCTCCCCCGTCCATGGTTTCGCGTAAACCGTGGACCCAGCCCCGGACAGGAAGGTTTTTAAGGCGCGGTTTGGATAGATGTAAGCCCGGATCATGCCATCGGGAGCGACATTGACCTCGTTGTATATCGACCAGTAGAAGTACTCGTGCTCTTCGGCGATTCTTTCGATGTCATCAGCGACCTCTCCCCCGGTCGGGTACCTGATGATGAAATGCTCGGTCTGCGCGATGCCGTCAAGGTGATGTTCGAGGTAGTTTCGCGTGGTTTCCATGCCGAGAGGACCCTGGAACCAGAATCCGAGAACAATCAATATCGACAGGATCCATATCGCCTGGTATTCAGGGAGGAACAGGTCCGGTTTGCGTAGGTTACGGAAAATTTTCATGATCCCGTATGACTGGAATCGCTCATCGGCCATCAGTGCGGAGAGATTCACGATCAGGACTGACCACATGAAGATGAAAATCCTTGAGAACACGAACCCGCGATCGAGGTTTGCCTCCTGCTCGTATAGGGGCAGCCCGATGAACCCGAGTATCGGCTCCTTGAAGCTCATCGTGTGCCCGTTGGCCAGCCTGATGACTATCCTGAAGAAGAAAATCAACATGATGAAAGCGTAAAGCCATCCTGCGTTCGACCTGCCCTTTGTCGCGAGAGAGCACCAGGTAGCAAGTGACGCGGTGAAGATACTGCTGACCAGTGGTATCGCGATGTAAAATCCAAGGCCCGTGAGCGGGTCGCAGTTCCTGATACCGTAAGCCAGGTCGAGAATGACGATGCCCGCAAGTGGAAGCAGCATCAGCCATCCCGCGGCGGCGATCGAGCCCATCACGATCCCCCAGACAACGAGTCGCGAATGCGGTCCGGGTGAAAATGGGCTCCTGTGCTTCAGGGTCTCACGTATATTATTGAATTCACGGATTACGAGGACCGCGGTGAACTGACTCACGAAGATCCCGATGACCACTGCAAATTCGTACGCGAGGAGATTCAGCATCGCGATCCTGCTGCACGCGATTGTCGCGAAAAACAGGAATGCGAGCATCACGATAAAACCGAACCAGTTGACTGCACGTGCATGAGCATTTCGGAAGTAGTATTCGAAGCCCTCATCTAACGGTGCGATATGTGATGTCGTGCTGGTCGGGGGTGTCATAATGAGCCCAGATTACATTTTTGCCAGTATATCATAAGGTCCTGACATGAAAGGCTTGCTGCGGACTTCCCACCATGTTAGGAGTACGGTACAATATTATCAGTTCACAGGGGCAGTTAATATCAAAATTATCCCGGGAGATAACAACATGCGAAGATACGCGATACTCCTTCTGATTCTTGCGATGATCATTTTCTCAGCATGCGCACCGAAGAGCCAGACTGACGAGGACCAGTCAGCATCATCAGGCCAGCCTGCATCATCGACTGAAGCATCAACAGGACCTGGTAACGCACCAGGGGGACCGATGGCCGGCGGACCAGCGGATCAGGATACATCTCCAAGCCACGAGGCTCAGGATATGCTTCGAAGCGGGGACGTGGAAGCCGCGATAGCAATCCTCGAAAACATGTCGGTTGGAGAACCCCCGTCACCAGAGCTTTCGGCACAGCTTGTTGACGCACACATCATGTACGTTCAGCAGATCGCCATGACCCGGACCACGTCTCCACAGGTACTCAACGAGGTGCTGTACTGTCACTACGGCAGGATTCTCGAGCTCGATCCCGAGAACGAGGAAGCGATAGCGGGACTTGCGGCTGTACAGATGTGGTTCGAGACTCACGGTATGATTCTGCCGGAGGAAATCGATCCTCTCAAGTTCCTGCCGGACCTGGTGAGCGATGATTCAAGCGAAAATTCAGGCTTCCTGGCGGGTGACGAAGAACCGGACGTTATCGAATAGCCGGTTCCCGCTTTTATTAATGACTGACTGCATCGACATCGATAAATCAGGACTCGTCAAGCGACGCACTTGCCGCACGGTGACCGTCGGACGCGAGGGACGTAACAGGGTCGCCATCGGTGGCGACGCTCCTGTTACCGTGCAGTCCATGATCAAGCGCAAACCCGACGATTTGAAAAATATCATCACCGACTGCATCAGGCTTGAAGCTGCCGGATGCGACTTAATCAGGCTTACTGTCCCGGACGAGGAAATCGCACGTCTGCTCCCATCGATCCTTCTCGAGGTCCACGTCCCGCTGATTGCCGATATCCATTTCAATCCGGGTGCCGCACTCGCATCGATCAAGGCTGGTGTCGATAAGATCCGCATTAACCCGGGGAACATCGGACGGGAATCGGATGTAAAAGAAATAGCAGCCGCGTGCAGGGATACCGGTACACCCATACGGGTGGGGGTGAATTCCGGGAGCCTTCCGAAGGATCTCTTAAAGAAATACGATGGCGACAGGTTAAAGGCGTCGGTCGACGGTGCACTCAGGCATATTGATATGCTCAGGGCAGCGGATTTCGACGATATCGTAGTCGCCATTAAATCCAGCCATACTCGTGAGATGATCCAGGCGAACAGGCTCCTTGCTTCGCAGACCGACTGCCCGATCCATCTGGGTGTCACCGAAGCCGGAACCATCTGGGACGGGAATATCCGTTCATCGATTGGTATTGGCACGCTTCTCGCGGAGGGAATCGGCGACACGATCAGGGTCAGCCTTACCGATGATCCGGTTGAGGAAATTAAAAGTGGATTGGAAATATTAAGGTCTCTTGAACTCCGCGAAGCGGGTATAACATTCATATCCTGCCCCACCTGCGGACGTCTCGAGGCGGACATTCAATCGGTCGCTCATGCGCTCAGGGAGAAATTCGGGCACCTGAACAAGCCCCTCAGGGTCGCCCTGATGGGATGCCCGGTTAACGGACCGGGGGAGGCTGCCGGTAGCGATCTGTGTCTCCTTGCCGGAAAGGAAAAGGGCGTAATATATCGTGGAGAAACGGTAATTAAACAGATCGATGTGGACCGTTTTACAGAGGAAATGTCAGCTGAGATCAGTAAATTGTACGGTGAAATGTACCCCCGGGAACTCTGAAACAGCGTAATTCCCCCTTAATTCACTAATATCACGAAAAATAAAGCAGAAAATTAAGTCTTATCATGCAATATATCACGTTATGACGTGATAGTACATGTGAAATACAACGATATATCCCGAGAAGTGTTGCGAGAGACAAGGAGACCTTTCACCATGAAATTCCCAAAAACTGCGATAAATCAATGCATTATTCCATTCCTTTGCATCCTTCCCATGTTCGGCATTCTGAGCTGCAGCGAACAGGAAGCACTGGACACGGCGTCATTGACCCTCGACACGATCAATGACACCATTTCTACACTGCCTGAGAACTTTGAAGCCGCGGCTCCCATGCTTCAGGAAGACCTTGAAACACTCTGGTACAACGTTTCGGGAACCGTGGAGACCTACGCACATGATATTGGCGTTTCAGAGCCGGAGCATCCACTTGCGGACAACAGCGCAACGACCGACGAACCTCTTCAACTCGCTGAGGAGGCTCGCGAGCAGTTGATATCGGGTACCACCTTCAATGAATTACTGGCCACTGCTGCTGCACACCTGACACAGAACGACCTTGAAAATATCGAAACTACCGACATCAATGCGTTGAATGGCATCCTTCCATTCGACGTCGATCTTGAATCATGCGGGGAGAACATGGCCGAGGTATTAAATTCGCTCGATATCGGCCAGGTCTCCGCTATCCTTCAATCAGAACTGGGATATCACCTGATCCAGGTGCTTGACCGCAACGGCGGACGTGTCCAGATCGGTCATATAATCTTCGAGATCGATCCGCAGGTCGAGTTAGCCGATGAGTCGACCGACGAGAATCTGATCGCCGAGGAGACCGATCCCGTCCAGGATGCGATCTCGCGACTCGCAGGAATTCTCGATAACCAGTAGAGACATCACCGAAAAATCCAGCCTTATTTCTCTCCTTACTCTCTGCTGCGATAAGTCTCTAATCAGCTCCCGCCCCTCCGGGAGCTGTTTCATTTTTGAATGCTTAATGTCAGGTTTACGCATGTATTGAGTCGCGTAGAGTAAATAAATTATTCTGCTGTCAGGGGACTGGCGGACGGATTTGGCGAAACGTCAACAGTGAAATTCGCGTACGATAACCTGGAGCCGAATCCGGGTGCCTGTCACCGAAGTTGGTAATATACTGTATCAATGCGTAGCCTGGTAATAGCTTTAATCTGCCAAAATTCCGTATAATTAATGCCTGTCGAGGAGAGAAAAAAATGAAACCTGTTTCATTTGCGGAATTCGATGGGATTTACCAGGATGTAGTTGATTTTGCCATCAGTGTCTGGAAACCGGAGATGCAGAGGGAATTAGCGGTTCATTGCTCTCCATGGGAGCAGAATCGATACGATTTTGAGATCTACCTGCGGCGCTCGGTGGTCCGGTACTATCCCGCATATACCAGCGCTGTGCAAATATCATCCACGGGACTGCAGAGGTGCGAGGTTGGCGGTTTTCTTGGAGTGTTTCCAATGACCATGGCCAGGCTTGGGTTTGACGTAACAATGACCGAGACATGCAGCTACTATGACGATTTATTTTTAAACTATTATAATACAGTAGAAAAGCAGGGCGTCAGGATAATAGATTACGATCCGTTTTCCCCGAATTCCGAGATTAATGAGAAATTTGATTTTGCCAGTGTTATGTGTCTGCTTGAGCAATATCCGCATTCTTTAAAGACCGCCATGGGAAATATTGTCTCTCTTCTGAAACCCGGGGGCATAGTTCATATCGAGGTTCCGAATATTGCTTATTTCCCGAAGCGAGTGGCATTTCTTGGAGGCCGTTCTCCCCTTGTGCCGATAGAGGACATCTACCGGTCCGAAATACCGTACATCGGACATCATCACGAATTTACATTGTCCGAACTCAGGAAGCTGGCGTCCCTTGCCGATCTGGAAATATTAAGTGAATTATCGTACAACTGCTCGATTGATACGGGTACGATCGGATACATGTTGAAAAGGCCGGTTGAATGGCTTGCGTATTCACTCGCCCCCGCCACCCGTGAATGCCTGGCAATTACATGCAGAAGAGGAGCAGAGGTCACTTGACCCATTTTTGATTGCTAAAGCTGAGGAATAAAAAATGATAAAAAAGTTAACCACCACTTTGTTTTTAATTTTCTACTGCTCGTGCATAAACAGTTCAAGTGATAAACCAGTGTTTAATATTGATACTGCAGATTTACCAGAGATAATTCATACAATGATCTCCGGGACTAATATGGAAGAACAGTCAGAAGCAAGGATCTACCTAAACGAATTGGCTAGTTCAGAAGTTGGGTTGTTGCTAATAATAGATCAGCTTGAATCTGATAACAGTTTAACTCGTATGGAGACATCAGTATATATTGGCTATGCATTCAGGGCTGGAATTATTAGTCCCGAACATGACGTTACGGTACTTCGTGCTCTATTCCCTCTTCTGGCAGATTCAGATAGTGATGTTCGAGAAACTACCTGTATTGCTATAGGGGATTGGAAGCTTTTTCGTGTTAACGGGGAGTCGGATGATGGTCTCAGCTATACAGAAATTGAGTCGGAGATAATTGAAGCAATCACAATATTACTGGAAGATCCTGATTCAGATGTTCGTGTAATAGCTGCAAATACGATAAATTATTTTGGATTAAGTGCGGAGGAGGTTGCACCGGAATTTCTGAATATGCTGTCTGATGATGATTTCCTGATACAATTGGCTGCCGCAATTGCTCTAACACAGGTTTCGCCGGATTGTATTGATAACATCCCAATACTTTTATACGGAATTTATACAGATGACCAATTTCCAGCAATGAGAAGGAAACCGCATTTGCCCGGTGAAACGTACCCTATCGATATTAATGAAGTTTCAAGAAACGCATTAATGCTGCTGTACATGAATAATGAAGCTGCATCTGAAGAAATTAAACGTTTAGCCAGCGAGGATCACTCGCAAACAGGAGAGTTCGCATCACAATTTCTAAGTGAACTTTTAACTCCTTAAGCTTGTGGATTGCAGATTATAATCACTGAAACTACATCCCAGCTTCAGCATATTCATGCAAGGCAAAATAGGTCCAAAATTGTGCCTACTCCAAAAAATGGTGCCAATATCCTATTAAGCGGAATCTTTTTCTCTTATCTAATGTTACGTGGTGAGTTCATTGCGATTTCTTGTATCCTGAACGAAATCCTATACGTCTTTGTTCTTTCTCAAGGGGCGTCATCAATTCGCGTATAGCATCAAATACAGCCTTAAACCGGATATCGTACTTCATTTCCAGGGCATCAAGTCTTTTAGAAAGTTCCCCGTGTGAAACCAGCATCTCCCTCAATCGAATGAAAGCCCTGACCACCTGTATGCTCGCACTGATCGCAGTCTCGCTTCTAAGCACATTGGCGAGCATCACAGCACCGTGCTCTGTGAATGCATTTGGTGGATACCGTCTGCCGCCCCATGATCTTGAGGTGCCAACCTGGCATCTCAAGTTTTCCCACTCTTCATCTGACAACTGGAACATGAAATCATCAGGGAATCGTTTAATATTACGCTTTACGGCACGGTTAAGGGCTCCAGTTTCAACTCCATATAACTCCGCCAGGTCACTGTCAAGCATCACTTTTTGACCACGATAACGTAGCGCAGGCTGCCAGCCTGCAGTACCGCGGACAGCCATGTCCGCAAGACAGCCGTCGGGACGTCCGCTGGGCGACGACAAATCCGGGACGAGATCTAGGAAAAGTTAGGATATCCGGTTAGTCAACGGATTCGGGGAAGACCGGGAAAGATCGTGAAGCGGAAAGCCACGGATGACGATGTTGGAACTCTTCAATGGTCTAATCGCCACGGCCTTCGTATGTATAGCCATAAGGCTATCGTATAGATTCGTGCAATCCTGCCCAACCGTCGGCTCAGAAAGAGGCAGGTTCACATCGGCGCTTACCTGTTCTCGATACTTTCGTTGCTGAGAAACTTATTCTTCCAATTTTTCGATTGCTTCGATTATTTCCTCTCTGAGGAAATCAAATTCCTCATTATCCCGCGCAATTATGAGCTCCCGTCTGACCAGCTGAATCCACCACTCCGGGTATACCAGCTGCCGGAAGTTTATAGCCATCAGGCTGTGCAACGCGTATTCCCTGTTCGCCGCACTCTCATCCTTCAGCCCCTTCAGAAGCACCTCTATGGCGTCCGGATGCGCGAACCCTCTGAGGGCCTGGAGCACGGTCTGGAATACGATCTCCTCGTAAGCAAGGATGCGGGGAAGGTCAGCGGGTTTCATGGTGTAACCAAGGGTGATCAGACAGAAGTAGACTGTCCACTCCTCCCCAAAACCGTTTTCGTAGACATCGAGGACTTCCAGTGCTGCAGCCCGCAGGTCATCGCTTGACCATTCCTGGGGAGGGAAAGGGACATCGGTCCGCACGCAATCCCGCAGGAAAGCCTTGGCCAGGGGACTGTAATCCTCGGCAGGGCTGATGGGTGATTTGGTCCCTGCGCACGAGGAGAGAAGCAAAATCAATGTAATAAACAAACAAAACCGTGAGTAGTTCATTTTTACACCTGGATCAAATGGCGGATTTTGTTAAAGTTACTAAAATAACCGATGGTTGGCTTCCATTCTAATAACAATATACATCAAAAATTGTTTATGTCAATTTTTTAATCCTGTGACACAGTATCTAATATAATGGTGCCAGTGACCTGTAGATTAGATTTTGTTATCCGTGCCAGGATACAGACATACCCGGACCAGCGTAAATCGTCGGGCAGTAAGGCAATTGCGGACAGGACGACCGCGCAACGTTCGGGACGACCGCGCTACAGAAACGTTTATTAATTCTCGCCAATGTTGATTAAAACTGATATAATTACGCCTTTAATTTTCCAATCACCACTTCCCCCGGGAGGCTGGCATGGGCAAAAAACGCGAACGATGGGACTCACGTGGAGCTTTCATCCTTGCCGCGATTGGTAGTGCAATCGGACTGGGTAACGTCTGGCGATTTCCCTACATGGCTTACGAAAATGGAGGAGGAGCTTTTCTGATTCCGTATTTTATCGCGCTCCTCACGGCTGGGATCCCGATACTGATCCTCGAGCTGGCACTTGGCCAGCGGTTCCAGGGCGGTGCTCCTACCGCTCTGAGGAAGGCCAACAAGGCGTTTGAATTCGTGGGATGGTACGCCATCCTCATCGCATCGGTAATCACTTTCTATTACTGCGCGATCATGGCGTGGAGCGTGAACTATCTCGTCCACGCGTTCAGCTTGAAATGGTCCAATTACCAGCCTGCTGATCCGGACGTAGCCGGCTCGATCGCTGCCGGTGAGACGGGCATGGAGGAAGCGTTTTTCCATAACGAGATCCTCCACCTGACCGAAGGGCCGGGAGTCCTGGGTGGTATTTCCCCGGCACTCATTATTGGACTCGCGATTACATGGTTCCTTATCTACCTCTGCATCAGGCGCGGTGTACACTCGGTAGGCAAGGTCGTTCTCGTCACCGTACCGCTTCCGTTCCTGTTGCTCGCGATTCTCTTCTTCAGGGGAATCACGCTGCCGGGTTCTATCGACGGCCTCGCGCTTTACCTGACACCTGACTTCAGCAGGCTGGGTGACATAACCGTCTGGAAAGCAGCGTACGGCCAGATCTTCTTCTCGCTGTCCGTGGGATTCGGGGTGATGATGGCATATGCGTCGTTCCGTCCGAAAAATGCGGATGTTGTCAACAACGGCTTCATCATAGGACTCGCGAACTGCGGCACTTCATTCTTCGCTGGATTCGCAGTCTTCAGTGTCCTCGGGTACATGGCGCATCAGCAGGGCGTAGGACCGGAGGAGGTCGTAAGCTCAGGACTTGGTCTCGCGTTCGTCACCTTCCCGCAGGCGATTGCACTCCTTCCTGCAGGGGCGGTGGCAATCGGAATAATATTCTTCCTGATGCTGTTAACCCTTGGAATCGACTCGGCCTTCAGCCTTGTCGAGGCTGCGAGTACCGCCTTCTCGGATGAGATCAAGATCAAACGTCACACGACCACGGTTATCCTTTGTGTCGTAGGATTTATCGCGGGTCTGTTATTCATTACCGATGGCGGTCTGTACTGGCTCGATATCGTCGATCACTGGGTCAACGATTACGGCCTGATCCTTGTGGCGTTCCTTGAAGCCTTGTTACTCGGTTGGTTCTTCAATATAAACGCGTTACAGCAACACATCGACAAGGTCTCAGAGATCAAAGCAAAGGGCTGG
>JAUWTM010000052.1 GCA_030614715.1 Planctomycetota bacterium | reverse complement strand
GTAGTCGGTCTGATCGTAAAACCAGTATGTGACATCACCTTCCGGGATGTATTCGTCCGGGGTTAACCATACATCGTCGAGGACACTTCCGATGTATATTGCGTCGTACTCCGGTGCATACCTGGTGTCGTTAGTCTCGAATGCAGAGTTTGTGACTATGATCGGGCAGGGGGAAGCTTCCACCTCTCCGCCGAATACAGCCGATGGTGTTGACGTAAGCATGAAGCCTGCGATCAGCAATGACATGGTGATCAAAATAATGTGACGTGGTAGTTTCATGGTTTTCTCCTCCGTAAGCTACCAATAAATTACCCGATATATCGTCAGAATTCAATCCGTAGCACAGCACGGCAGTGCGTTCAACATTCGGATGATTGGATGAGCAACCGTAATTGGCAGGCCGGACGCACCCGCCGCGGCGGGTGCTACGGGACATGGGATGTTTGTACAATTCGACGCATTGCCATGCGTCGCTACGGAAAGCGTATTATGTAGATTTGGATAACGGGGACACCACATTTCGTCCTCGAAATGCTGGTGTCCCCATTTTACTAGGGTGGACGCACTGCCGTGCTGTGCTACGGAAAGCGTATTATGTAGATTCAATGCCCTGCGTCTGATAAAATTCCCATATCGATAAGTCGGAGGTATATCATGAATCGTAGTTGGACACTCTCAACGTTATTTCTAATTCTTTGTGCATTCTGGATTTTGAGCATTGGATCAGCTGGTTACGCACAGCGATCGGACGGTTACTGGTCGGGAGATGGCATCGAGGGCGGGGTCGTGCCCGATGACACCACCGCATCACTCGCCGGTCTAACCGCGTGGTGGAAGGCGAACAGCGGGATCGAGATGGGTGATCACGAGGCCCGTACTGGCCAGTGCAAGAAGGTCGTCGGATTCCGGTTCGATTTCGGCTGTTCGTGGGACATAGGCGATTACACGATGGAGGGCGAGTCGACAGATGATGCGCACATTTTCTACTGCGCGGAAGATATTTACGGGGAGAAAATCACTCTCAACAGCCCACCGGTTGAGACCACGAATATTTACTGGTCGTTCCAGGCGACGGTTTTCTATGAGTGCGATGTCTCCGGCATGTCGCTCAGCGCAGATCCGGGATCGATCGATGTCGGTGAGGACTCGACGGTAGAAATTAACGTGACCTGCGAAGATGCAGACGGTGTCGATGGGATGACCGTTAACCTGTGGCTGTCGGAAGGCTCCCCGGGCTCACTCGACCAGCACGAGGTTACTTCTGCAGGCGGTGGAAAAGCCACAGTCACATTCCATGCGGATGCCGAGGGAACCGCGACTGTCAACGCGCAGATTCTGGTCTGCAGCGGAACCGAGCAGCTCCAGACAGTAGATGCGTCGTGCACTATTGAGGTCGGCGGACGGAACCTGGAGGTCAATGTGATCTACATCAGCGAGGTCAGCTTCGGAGATTTCCAGTTCAATTCGTCGTTCGTCAACCAGTCTGAGATCGACCTGAATACTGACATTACAGGTTATGTGACAGGATCGGGCCAGGGCAGGACCTCGTTCGATTTCGAGTACACGAGCGAGCATGTGTACAGTGAAAACTGGGACGATGAGGGCTTCACGGAGGTCACCGCCGAGGGAATGTACAACAGCGAAACGGAGATGTACCTGCTCAACATCGATATCACCGGCTCGATCACGTACACGCATGTCGTCGATCTCGGTACAGAACGTCGTGAATTCCCCATCCAGGAGGACATCGACTGGGACCAGCTTCTCGCTGAACCGATCTTGATCGGCGCGGCTCCAGACTCGATTTTCAGCGCGTCGGGTGACCTCGGCTTCGGCCTTCAGTACGTGATAATCGCGAGTTGGGTGTCGGGCAGCGACTGACCTGAATTCAGAAGGGGAAAAACATCGGGGAGATGAACGTAATGGACGCTCTTGAGGCGATTAACACCCGTCGGAGTATCAGAAAATATACCGACCAACCCGTGACTGATGAAACGGTTGCGAAAATGCTCAACGCCGCGATGATGGCACCATCGGCAGGCAACCAGCAGCCATGGCATTTCGTTGTTATACGGGATCGAAAGATCCTCGACGAAATTCCGACAGTCCACCCGTACTCATCGATGCTGGCGAGCGCACCGCTGGCAATTCTCGTCTGCGGTGATCTGAAACTGCAGAAAAACGAGGGTTACTGGATACAGGACTGCTCCGCAGCGACACAAAACCTGTTGCTTGCGGCACATGCACTCGGACTTGGCGCGGTCTGGCTTGGTGTTTTCCCGCTGGGAGAAAGGGTCGTGGGTCTGACCAGGATCACAGAACTTCCGGAACACGTCCTTCCACTCGCACTGATCGCGATAGGCTATCCAGCTGAGGAGAAACCTCAGCCTGAACGTTACGACATATCAAGAATCCACCACGATACGTGGTGAATCCAAAAACAGTGCCCTATTAACAGTGCCCCAAGCGTCAGCGCGGGGGTAGGTAGATAAATAACAGTGCCCCGAGCATAAGCGAGTGGGGTTGGCGTCTGAAGGTTACCGGACAAGGGATGGCCTCTGAGGCTCGTCGTGCCGAAACTGTAAGCGTGGAAAAGCGGGAAGTGGGTCAGCGGGATCGAATTCATCGCGCGGGCGAATTATATCGTGACAAGTGAAATCCGGACGTCCTGTAAGGATAAATTAGTTATTTCACGCTAAATAATAGTTCTGGACCAAATAATAGTTAACGCTATACAAATCCTCAATAATGTTTATAATTCGGATTGGATGACGGAACCAGACAGGCAGCATTACGGTTCAGAGAAAGAGGGACGGCTCGTACCTGAACTGGTTCTGATTGTCTGCTTCATCCTCGCGATTTTCCTCGCATGGATCGGTCTTGCAGGACGTATACCCGCAGCGTTGATCAGCGCGTTGGTGCTGGGGATGTTATCGCTCGTGATGAGTGATGTCGTCTGGACGCTTGACTACCGTAAAACGCAACTGGAAGCGACCGATGAAGATACGCTGCGCGAAATCCGGCAAGAAGAAAAGCAATACGAGAAGGTTCACCGTGCTCTGCTGTTTATGACCGGAAGCCTTGCATTGATCATACTGACAATCTGGACGATATTTGTCTCACCGTTACCGTCACCCGACTGGTCAAAATGGGCTTATTCGGCACTCGGACTGAATATTCTGATCGGCATGGCTTTATGGTTGATCCGATCCCGTTTAGATTCCGGCATTAAACAAATCGATACCCGGGCGGATTCAATCACGGGTTGGTTTACGATCACAGCCTGTTTACTTTGGTTATCCGTCCCGGCATATGTTTCGTCGACCATCGCCGAGACGGAAAGCTGGGTTCTATATCTGTTCTGGTTCCATCGCGTTGCAGGCATTTTTCTGATCGTTATCGAGATCGAATTGTTTGTTCGATCGTCTTACGCCTTGATCTCACGCAGCTCGGCTCTTCTGTCGGTCATCCCGGCTCCGTCACTGATTATCGCAACTGTCTTGAAATCAGGGAGTTTCTCCCTGCATAAAGGGAAAGACGCCCGAACCGGGAAGGATGATGACGATAATCGACTTAAATGGATGCTGGTGTTTTTCGAAAAATCACTGCCACGGGTTGTTATCGGTCTCGTGGTGATTTTGTGGCTGTCGACGGCTATTACGCAGGTCGGTATCAATGAGCAGGGAGTCCGTGAGCGGTTCGGTGCTTTCAACGGTGAGATTCTGGAACCGGGGCTGCATTACGGCTGGCCGTGGCCGATCGACAGGGTAGTACGATTCCCGTCCCGCAAGCTCCACGTAATGAACATCGGTTTCACGACCGAAAACGCCGATGGCCTGTCCAACCTGATCTGGACTGAATCTCACGGGATATCAGAGGACAGGTTCGTCACCGCATCGGGCAGCGAAGTAATATCTTTCGATATCGAGCTTTTCTACAGGATCTGCGACGTAACAAAGTACGCCTACTCATACGTAAATCCCGAAGTTCTACTGAAAGACATCGCTTACAAAGTGGTCATGCTTCGCACTAATAATACCGATACGGACACCCTTCTCGGGCGGGATCGTGCTGCGCTTGCCGATTCGTTAAAAAATGATATCCAATCCGGCTGCACCATGGAAGATATAGGGATTGAGATCTCACAGGTCGTGATTGTCGCGATTCATCCTCCGTTTGAAGTCGCGGATTCATACCAGGCGGTTGTCAGCGCACAGGTCTACCGTGACACTCTCGCGATCCAGGCCAGCTCGTACATGGAGGAAGTCCTTCCTTCGGCCCGTGCCGATGCTCAGGAGATGATAGACGAGGCGGGGATATATGCGTCTGAAAGAACCGCGACCGCTGCCGGTGAAGCGTCAGGATTCAACGCACTTTTGGACGCCGTCAGCCAGGATTTCGATTTGTACAGGTTCCGCAGACGCATCGAGGCTTTGGAAACCGGTCTTGAAGCGAAGCGTCTTTATATCGTAACTGGTAATTTAGTGACTTCAGAGGACGGTGAAGATCGCGGACTCTGGTTTGATTTGAGGTGATTATCATGCAGAGAACAATTCGAATTGCATTGGGGCTGGTGGTTATCATGATACTGGTGGCCTCCGCTTGCATGTTCCAGTTAAGGGAGGGATCGGTCGCGGTCGTAATCCGGCTTGGAAGCCCGCAACGTGTTGTCACCGATGCAGGACTGCACGTGCGCATGCCGGTGCCGCTCGAGACTGTCTACCGGTACGACAACAGAAAGCGAGTCCTGGAGACAACCTTCACAGAGACGACCGATCGCGACAAGAAAAATATCATTATTCTGAACTATGCAGTCTGGAACATAAACGATCCGCTGAAATTCCTTCAGGCGGTAGGCGACTTCCAATCAGCCGAGATCCGTTTGAACGGCATGATCACGGATGCCAAGAATGCGGTAATGGGGACCTACTCACTGGCATCTCTCGTTTCTACTAATGAGGAAGACCTGATGGTCGAGGAAATCGAGCAGGCGATTCTCGATCGAGTGCAGGCGTCCGCGGACGAACAATTTGGAGTGAATGTTTACGAGGTCGCGATCCTGCGATTGGCATTACCCGAGGAAAATATCACACGTGTGTTCGAGCAGATGCGCGCGGAACGTCAGCAGTACGCGACCCGGTACAGATCGGAGGGCCAGCAGCAGGCATCCGCAATTCGCTCGGCAACCGACCTGCAGGCGGAGGAGATTAAGGCCGAGGCTCGCGAGGAATCTGCAGAGATCATGGCTGAGGCGGATGCGGAGGCGGCGCGGATCTATTCCGCCGCTCATTCACGGGATCCGGAGTTCTACAGGTTCCTGAGATCCCTGGAAGCTCTCGAAGCGATACTTGGTGAGAACACGACGCTCGTGCTGGATACGGATTCAGCACCTTTCGATCTACTCGATGAGGAGTAAACATATTACTAGCATGTCCGAGTCAGGTAAAAATACTTATACCGAGCCTGAAAATGGCACACGTAAACCGGATCGAGCGAAAATTTTCTATTATGTCGTTCTCGTCCTGTCAGTAATCTTCCTGTTTTCCGGTGTCAGGATAATCCAGCCGGGCGAGGTCGGCGTAATACTCAGGTTTGGACGATTGCCGTCGGGGGCCAGGACGCATCCACCAGGTCTGGTTATCGCGATGCCGCATCCGATCAACGAGGTCATCAGGGTATCCGTCGAAGCCATCCGCCAGGTGACCATTGATGACTACTGGCAACCCGAAGTTTCCGGATCGACCCTGGATTCATTTCATCCGTTCGAACAGTCGTATTGCCTGACCGGTGATTTCAACATCCTGGTCCCGAAACTGACTGTGAAATACCAGGTCAAGGATGCCGTTGCTTATGCACTATATATTGAAAATCCCGATCAGTTGCTGAAGGACGTAGTCGGTGCCGAAATGGTCCGGACAATCGGCGAGATGGGTATCGATTACCTGTTAACTGAGGGTAAATCCGACCTTGCCCTGACAGTTATGACCCGGAGCCAGGCACTACTTGATTCGGTGGAATCAGGGCTGCACGTTGTCTCGATTGAAATTACGGAATTCATTCCACCGAGGAGCATCCTTCCGGATTTCCAGGACGTTCAGAGTGCCTCAATTGAAAAGGAAACCGCGATCAGAACCGCTGAGACATACCGTGAGGAACAACTTCCGCTCGCACGTGCCGATGCCAACCTCATGGTTTCAGAGGCTGAAACCTACTCCGTGAGGGTCCTGGCGCAGGCTAACTCCGATGCGAACCGGTTCAATACCATTTACGAGGAATACATTCAGAATCCTGAGGTTGTGCGGGAAAGGCTCCGGAATGAGTACTTTGCAAGGGCGCTCGTGCTTGTTGGCCGACGGTATGTCGCTCCCGGACCACCAGTCTCGGGACGAATACTGATTCCTCCCGCTTATGGACAGTAGTATGGACGATGCAGCACAAATTACTCACGATAATAGCGGTATTTGCGAACCCGGAGATGACGTACTGTCTCCGCCCACCGGATGGGAATCCGTGCTCTGGCGTGCGCTCGTTTCAGTTGGACTGCTCGTTGCTGGATTGACCCTCGGCAGGTATTCCGGTGACAGCGGCGACATAATCAGCAAACTTTTCTCACTTGCCGCAGCGCTGATTGTATCGGTTCCCCTTTTCTATTCGGGCATCAGGGGTTTATTTTCTGATAATCCGTCCGCCGCACTCGACCAGCTTGCCGGACTTGCGGTTCTCGCCGCTATGGTGCAGGCGGATTTCACCACCGCAGTGATCGTAGGACTAACGCTCAGCCTCGGTCACCTTGCGGAGGAAAGGGGAATCAGGAGGGCAGGGGCTGCAATCGAGAGCCTGGTAAAACTTACGTCCCGAACAGCTCATAAAATCACCGGGTCGGGTGAGGTCGACCTGCCTTCGGAAGAGTTAGCCACCGGAGATAATGTCGCTGTTTATCCCGGGGAGGTTATCCCTGCCGATGGCGTCGTTGAATTTGGGTATTCTGCAATCGATCCGGCGCACTTGACCGGTGAATCTACACCTGTTGATGTCGGCCCGGAGGATAAAGTCTTCCACGGTACTATCAATCTTACTGGCCGAATAAATGTCGAGGTGGAAAAATCGGGAAGTGATACGTCGCTTGGGCATGTGATCGAAGCACTCGGTCAGGCTGAGGCATCAAGGCCGCCGATAATTCGCACGCTCGAACGCTATGCTGGACTCCTCCTGCCGATTGTCATTCTGATAGCTGCGGCAACTTTCGTTATTACTCGGGAAGCTGATCGCGCAATCGCGATCCTGATAGTCGCATGTCCTTGCGCGCTCGTACTCAGCAGTCCAGCGGCGATGGTTCCAGCACTCGCGGTTGCTGTCAGGAAGGGAATCCTCATAAAAGGTTGCGCTTTCCTCGAACGCGCTGCGAATATCGGGACGCTGATTCTCGACAAGACCGGAACCATCACACTCGGTGAACTTTCAGTCAGGAACTATGTTCCCGCGGAAAGCGTCGATATCAGGGAACTGGTAAAAGCTGCGGAACTTGCAGCGTCCGGAAGCCACCATCCCGTCTCGAAAGCAATAGCACGCGGTTCCGATCATACGATCGATGCCATTACTGAGGAGATTCCCGGGAAGGGTGTTTTGGCCAAAACAAACGGATCGAAAATCCGTCTCGGTCGACTCGAATGGGTTTCGACCGAATCCACAATTGATATAAAATTGAAGGAAACTGCGGGGAGACATTCAGGACCCGCTGCATGGGTGAGCCGCGACGGCGTTCTTCTGGGGCTTGTCCTCCTTGCAGATCAACCGCGTCCGGATGTTAAAACAGCGCTCGATAGAATGAAATCGCTGGGTATCAACAGAAGGGTGCTGCTTACCGGGGATAGAGTGGACGTGGCGAATGCGCTGGCGGATCAGATCGAGTTTGACCGTATTGAAGCCGAGCTCCTTCCCGAAGCGAAAAACGATATAGTTGAAGAGGAGATGGAAGCCCTGAAGGTTTCAACTGCGGCCGGGAACCGGGGGAAGGGCATAATGTTTGTCGGGGACGGGGTGAATGATGCACTTGCGCTTTCAAGAGCCGATGTCGGTGTGGCTCTTGGTGCCATGGGAAGCGAGGTTGCACTTCAATCGGCGGATGTCGCCCTCATGACGAACGACATGATGCTGCTCCCGTTCCTTGTCAGCCTGTCGCGACGTGTACATTCGACAATTCGTACGAACGTGTACGTCGGGGTCAGCTTTTCGGTGCTGATGTTACTACTGGCTATACTTGGTGTTATATCGCCGATCTGGGGAGCGATTCTACATCACGGCGGAACGTTGTTCGTGATAGGAAACAGCATGCGTCTGTTGAACGAGGAAAGGGAATCGTTACCCTAGGCTCACCCAGCTTGAGTCGCCGAGCATCAGACGTGTTGCCTGAGGCTTGATGCAGGCCATAGATTCTTGTCGATTATTCCTAAAGGTATTGTTTCAATACACTGATAACTGCGATGCAAAACGGTGTGAATTTAGATTCGCTATCTCTCTTTTTTAAACCTCTTATTAATTGTTGAACAGTTTTTTTTGCTTCGGATGGGGCCATGATCTCGAGTTCGTCGAACTCGATAAAGAACCCATTAATCGCTTCTCTTCGATGTTTATTAAGTCTGCTGACATCCAATCCAAGTTTATTAATCGTGGTTGTTGCTTTAATTGTTTTGCCCCTGTCGGTCGATGGGAGAATTTCTCCATTAGTAGTAAAGGAGAAATATTCCTCGCAAAATTGATCCAGTGGGGAGACCATGAGGTTGACGACGAACCAATCGTGTTTTCTCGGATCGCAATGAAGATTTTTCTCCCTGTGTTTTTTCCTATGTGTTGCTCCTCCATTACAGGAAGCCAGTAGATTATTTTTATAGTCAAATTTTAATGCCGGATATTTATTCCTGGCCTGTGGTTTCAAGTGTTCGATGCTGGAGTCTTTGTCCGATATCCGCATACCACAGTAACAGCAGATATGTCCCTGCTCGTTCAGTAGTGACTTCCTTATATCGTCTTTAACTTTACTAGGTAACACATCCCATGGTTGATCCTTGTAATGGGGGGTTTGACGTTTCCACCGTTGCAGGCTGGAGGGCTCTCTCTTCTTTTTAATATATTTCATTTCTTTAGAATTTCCCGCCGTCGAAGAAGTGCGTCGGCGCGAGTGAATTCGGGATCATCTGGACCGATTTCCTTTTCCAAAGCCGTTCTAATTTTTTTAGCCTCAGAAAGTTTATTTTGGTCTATTAATTGAAAATATTTCCCTAATTTCTTGTTGATCTTTTGTGGCCTCCTTAATTCTCCAAATATTTCTTCAAGAATCTCATCACTTTCGCGACCATACATAGCTACAGGCCCATGAGCGATTATTCCTTTGGATTTTTGTTCCAGAATATAGTTGGAATTATGCTTAATTGTGTTCACTATATATGGAGAATGCGTGGTAATAATGAATTGCAGATTCGGGAAGGTCCTTTCCAGATCATCGATAATCCTCGTTTGCCAACGGGGATGAAGATGGAGTTCTATCTCGTCGATTAAAACAACTCCTGAGCCTGAAAGCGGATCAGAGATTGATTCGTGAGTGATTGCCAGCCTTCTAGCAATATCAGCAACCATTGTAATCAATGCTTTTTCACCAGCGGATAGTTGATTAATGGAAAGGGAACTCGTTTTATTTTTGCCGAATTTTTTCTTTATCATTAAGCTCTGCGGAGAAGCTTCCAGATCGACATATATATCAGAATAAGCTCCTAATGACTTAAACTTTTTAATTGCCGCTCGAACAGCATCTAATTGTTTATCACTGAAATCGGGATCGATTTTTGCTTTTTTTGAGTTTTCGATTCCTTCCCTGAATTTAAACCACTTGAAAAAACCGTTAAAATCAGCGGTTCCTTCCAGGCATTTTAGGTATGCTGCAAAGTTCTTTTGTGAGTTGTCCCAATCTTCTGAACCCGTTATTTTTGTATTCCCCCTATCCAGCCCATAATAAATAAGGGCTGGAATACACATATCCCTCCATGAATTTTCATATATTTTAAATAAATTATTAATATGTTTTGCTAGATCTGATATTTGGCTAAAACTAGCTTTTTTCCTGATTGCATCTCGATGCCCAATTGTCCATTGAATATCCTCTCCTCCAATAATTGTGGAGATCCTACAATGTAGCTCCTTATATCCAGTTTTAATATCGTAGTTCTGAAATTTTAATCCCTTGAATGTCTCAACTCTAAGTCCTTCAGTGTACCAGGATAACAAAATAGCTAGACAATCCAGCACGCTGCTCTTGCCGGCTCCGTTTTCACCTACCAACACTGTTGTTTGAGCATCGTTGAATTCAAGCGTGCAATTTTCAAAGCCGCGAAACGCTTCCATCTCAAGTCTTTTTACTCGCATAGCAGCCTCCCGTTTACTATTTTACCCCAAACTCACCCAGCTTGAGTCACCGAGCATCAGACGTGTTGCCTGGGGCTTGATGCTGGCCTTCTCGACGACAACCTGCCTTCCTATCAGGCAGTCGCTCAGACGTCCGGGAACGTCACGGATCTTCGATTCATCGAGGATAATCGAATGCTCCAGTTCGCAGTTGGAGATTTCGCACTTGTCCTGGATCGATGTGTACGGACCGATAAACGCGTTTTCGATGACCACGTTCCGTCCGATGATAACCGGTCCGCGTATCGAGGAATTGATGATCCTTGAATTCGGGCCGATTATGACGCGTCCCTCCACTTTACTGGCCGAGTCTACGTTGCCTTCTATGTTCTTTTCCAGTGTATCGAGAACGAGACGGTTCGCTTCGAGCATGTCATCGAGTTTCCCGGTGTCCTTCCACCATCCCTCGACAATGGCCGAATGAACGTCACGACCGTCGTCCAGAAGCTGCTGAATCGCATCGGTGATTTCCAATTCACCGCGCAAACTGGGCTTGATCTTCCTCGCCGCTTCGAAAATCAGGCTGTTGAAGAGATAAACACCGACAAGCGCGAGGTTGCTTTTCGGTTCTGCGGGTTTCTCGACGAGTTTCTTGACCGATCCGTCCTCTTTTAACTCCGCCACGCCGAACTGCGACGGATTTTTTACAGGTGTCAGCAGGATCATGCAGTCCGGATTTCGCTCGTGGTACTCCTTGACGATTCCCGCTATGCCGTCGCGAAGAAGGTTATCTCCGAGGTACATCGTGAACGTATCGTCGCCGATGTACTTCTCGGCGGTCAGCACGGCGTGAGCCAGTCCGAGTGGTTCGGGCTGGTGGATGAATTCGATGTTAACCCCCCACATGCTGCCGTCACCGACTTGCTCCATTATCTCCGCGCGCGTGTCGCCGACAATGATCCCGATATCCTTAATGCCCGCGTCCTTCATGAACTCGATGCCATAGTGCAGGATCGGTTTGTTCGCGATCGGAATGAGCTGTTTCGCCGATGTGTATGTCAGCGGTCGCAGCCTCGTTCCCTTTCCGCCGGACAGTATGAGTCCTTTCATATCAACATGCTCCTGTGCAAGCTTAAACAACCCGTCGGTTAAACGTGCAACAGTGGCAGTATAGAGATATAGTTGAAAAGGTTCAACCGGGATGCAGTATCGCGTGAAAATTGTACAATCTAATCATGTAATATTATAATATATTCATCAGAACACCTCTGGAGGCCCCTAATGCCGTCTCGATACCCGTTGATCCCATTCACAGTGCTGCTTGGTGCTGTGACTTTCCTGTTCTCGTGCGCAGGTACGTCATCCAACCCGATGCTGCCGTCGACAAATGGTGAGTTATCTTCACCAGTCGTCCGCGAGGAAATGTCGCAGGGCAGGATGATATGGGGCATATGGGACGTGTCACTGGATACATCGACCGGGATTTTTGATGTCGTACCGGTCAGGGGTATTGAATTCAAGGCGAATGTGACGATGTTCCTCCAGCCACCAAAGGGAAGTCTGATGTTCCTGAATTTTGAGAACTTTGACCTGAGCGAGTACATGACAGAGGGGATACTCGAGCTCGATGTTGGGTTAACACACCCGTTCCCGGGACTGAACCAGTACACCGGGTTCGACGTACTTGGCGTATTCATGCATGGTGGCGCAGATCATTCAGTCTATGATCCGGTTTTGAACTGGGCAGGGAACACTCCCGATGTTGCGAGGCTCCTCAACGCTGACGGGTACACCCGATGGTTCAATGTTGAGGAATTTCCACAACCGGGAATTTTCGGGTACACGGAAGGCGCACTCGGAAGTCCCGGTTTCGTTCCCGAAGCGTTTATACAGCCATTCAAATACTTTGCCGATCATCTGGACTTCGATCAGGACCTGTCTGAATTTTTCACCGACCAGGGAAACTGCGACAATCGAGGCTGCTTCCGACCCGGTGAGACCAATAAGCGTCATTACGTCCTGCAGTTCCCGATGGGCGGTGGTGGAACACCCCAGCTGCTTTTCCAGTACGCGGTTTTCGCGTCATGGGAACCACCACTCGACGAACTTCCCGGTAATCCGGTCGAGGACTTCCCGATCAACGCAAACATGGCGGAATGCCTGGTGCTTGCGGGTGACTTCGACGGCACCGATGTTTATTACGTAAATGAAACTACGTACGGTGGCGATTTTCGCCTGGAGCTGGAAATTCTCGATCAACAGGGTGCATTGACTGGTTCTGGAGTTACAGTGGATATTGGGGGGCTGGTGATTGAGAGCATTGGAAGCCTGTTCCCGGGAGGTTATCAGTTCTACGACCAGGCTGAGCTACAACTTTTGGCGTTACCGGGAGGGCCGTCGAGTTCCGTCTATATTTTCGAGATAACCAACTGCATTCCTGAAGACAGCCAGGATAAGCCGATTCTGGTCACGGTTCTTTCCCAGGACCCGACAACTTACGATTCAGGTGTCCCCGGATTCCCGTATCCGGAGGAAGCGGCACTCGCATCGTACTGGGCGGGATCAATATCAATCATCGAAGAGATCAGTAACCTGCCACCAATCGTTGGTGATCTGTTCCTGTACTGGGAGTGTCCCGACGATCCCTGTGCGGGACAGGAATTTTCAGTCGAGATCACCGAAGCCTACGATCCCGAAGGACAGCCGGTCACGATCACGTGGGATTTCGACGGCAACATGGATTACCTCGACGATCTTGACGGTGATGACACGAATCTGAGCGGGAATTACGTATACGACATCCCCGGAATCTATGAATGCTATTGCCGGGTCGATGATGGCGAGTATCACGTTGATGTCGGACCGTTATCGATCACAGTGCAGGACTGCGTTCCGGATGTTCCCGAGGTCGAAAAGGAAGTTCCCGGGCTGGTTTCCGGATGGATCAGCTACGACGTTGCATACAACCCCGACGACGGTTACGCGTATCTTGCGTACAGCACTGGCGATGGTGGTTCACTTGCCGTAGTGGATGTCGATCCGATTGCCGATGCGTCTTTCACCGGATCGGTGGATTTCGATTACCTCCAGCTCGCTATCGCCTGCAAGGGAACCTGGGTATATGTCGGTGGCGTTTACCTTAACGGCATCTCTACGATTGATGCGTCCGATCCTACCGATCCAATTGTCGTGGGGACCTACTACCAGGGTTTAAGTAACGCGATGATCAACGACCTTGAAATAGTCGGTGATTACCTTTACGCAGCCGCACAGTGGGGTGGAATCCTGGTTTTCGATATCACTACGCCGTCAAGTCCGGTTTTTGTCGGACAGACCCCCGGCGGTTTCGGCACGGTTATCAATTCGAGTGCTGTTGCCGTGACTGAGGATAACCTCTGGGGTTTCTACACCGACGGCTACGAGGTTAATCCGAATTATGACGACTACGTGAAAGTGGTCGATCTCTCAGACCCGTCATCTCCGACCGTCGTCAACGAAATCATGGTCCAGTTCCACTTCTACTCCGACATGGCTCTCCAGGGGGATTATTTGTACCTGACCGAAACCGGCTGGTTGACCGTGCTGGACATCAGCTATCTGCCCGCAATCGATATTGTCTTCACGAGCAACACGGGATTCGGTGGAAATCAGTATGACATTGCCGTGGCCGGATCGTACGTATACATGGTGAATGGCATCTGGGGTGACGGCATGCTGACCGTGATCGATGTAACAGATCCTGAACTGCCGGTACCGTTTACGTCGCTTGCACTTCCCGGTGGAGGGCAGGGGCTCGACGAGTACTGCGGCGAATTATATATCGCCGCCAGCTACAACCTGCTCGATATCGTTGATCTGTACTAATAAATCCCCCTGATGTGGGGACGTTGTGCACGCTTAAGACCAATACCCGTGGAATGGATCGCCGGGCTACTTCTCCTTTCGCCATACCGAACATACAAAATCGTGCCTGACACCGTTAGGTAATTATTCAATCCCGTAGCACCGCACGGCAGTGCGTCCATCCTGCCATTTACGGTTACACGTTTAAGTGACCGAATGTTGGACGCACTGCCGTGCTGTGCTACGGGTCGGCCTTTCCTTTAAACCAATCCCGGTGAATGGATCACCAGTTTACAGTGCACCAACTACTGTGCACCGACCGTAAGGTTGGTGGCTGGTTCTCTGGTCTACTTTTTTAAATAGTAATCATGGTGCATAGCGGGCTACGAAGATATCCCAACCTCCAGCTGATATAAGGAGGGTCTCGTTTATTTCGCCCTCCCCGAATGTCGCGAAAATCGACATGGTTCCAGTCACAACTGTCGAGTCGTCAGAAAGCGTTGTGATTCCCCAGCCGGACTCAGGACCCGGTCCGCCCGAATTTTTCGCCCATGCGAGAGTGCCGTCGGGATTGTACCGGGCCATGAACAAATCTAAACCTCCTTCCGGACCCAGGACAGTCTCGTTTGCTTCACCCTCCCCGAATATCGCTGGGACCAAGCACTCTCCTGTCACAATGGTGGAGTCGTCCGAAAGCGTTGTGATTACATGGCCCTCATCCCGTTCACTTCCTCCCGCCCGTTTCGCCCATACGAGAGTGCCGTCAGGATTGTACCGTGCCACGAATATATCAAACACTCCATCCGAAACCAGGACGGTCTCGTTGGGTTCACCCTGCCCGAATGTCGCTGAAGTCTCGAATTGTCCTGACACAACTGTCGAGTCGTCTGAAAGCGTTGTAATACTATAACCCCATTCATAATCCGTTCCGCCTGAACGTTTAGCCCATGCGAGAGTGCCGTCAGGATTGTACCGGGCCACGAACGTATCCCAATCTCCATCCGCTACAAGATCAGTCTCGTTGGGTTCACCCTCCCCGAATGTGGCTGTACCCTCGAAGCATCCAGTCACAACTGTCGAGTCATCCGAAAGCGTTGTGATACCATTGCCCTCATCCCAATCCGTTCCGCCCGAACGCTTCGCCCATGCGAGAGTGCCATCAGGATTGTACCGGGCCACGAAGGTATCACCACCTCCAACATCTATCAGGACAGTCTCGTTTGCTTCACCCTCCCCGAAAGTCGCTGAACCCTCGAACCGTCCTGTTATAACTGTCGAGTCATCCGAAAGCGTTGTGATTCCATGGCCCTCATCCGCATCCGTTCCACCCGAACGCTTCGCCCATGCGAGAGTGCCGTCGGGATAGTACCGGGCCACGTAGATATCACCACTTCCATCATCTACCAGGACAGTCTCGTTTGGTTCTCCCTCCCCGAATGTCGCTGTCCCAAGGTACCATCCTGTCACTACGGTAGAGTCGTCAGCAAGAGTTGTGATTCCAAGACCCCATTCATAATCCGTTCCACCAGCGCGTTTCGCCCACGCAAGAATGCGGTCAGCATCGTACCGGGCAATGAAGATATCTTCTTCTCCATCAGATACCAGGAGGGTCTCGTTTGGTTCTCCCTCCCCGAATGTCGCTGAACCCGTGAACCATCCAGTCACAACGGTGGAGTCGTCCGAAAGCGTTGTGATTACATGGCCTTGATCTTCATCCGTTCCGCCTGCCCGTACTGCCCAGATGAGATCACCGTCACCCATGACATTGGACAGCACACTGATATCATCGATCTGATATGCCGCCAGATCACCAAGATTAGCATCACTTTCCAGAGATAACGCTCTCGCGAGCACCGGGTATGAACCAACTGACGCACCAGTCTCATTGATTATCATGCCATCGTACAGCCATGAATCATCACCAGACTGCGATGAATAAGTCAGAATTACCTCATGATCACTCAATGACGGACATTCAATCCAGACGGTACCTATAGTTTCTTTTCCCTGGTGATCGAATACCTCAACCCGGGCCTGGGCATAATCACCCTGCTCGTCAGTTAACTCAGTAGACATCTCGAAGTCCAGATTGTATGGCTCAAGGCAGTTTGCTTCCGGTGGAAAATCGATTTCGGGATCAACAACATCGTCAACTAATATCCATGACGCATCGACTACGTACCCGAACTCAAAAGGTACAGACGGGTATTTCAGAGTGACAGTTACCGTCTCGGTAGCTCCTGCCTCGAACATTCGCCTCTGATTGTCCTTGCTGAATGCCATGTAAGGATTCAATGTCGCGGTGAAGTCATCTCCAAATGATAATTTTCCCTGAATATATTCAAGGATCGGCCATGGAGTTGAACCGGAGGGAAACTCAACAGGATTGAACAGTGCAGTATAGCCATCTGGGTCAATCAGAGTGGGATTCGACCCGTCAAGTGAGACAAATCTGTCTATGGCAGGAAAAAGAGTGTCGCCATCGGCTACTAAAACGCCACGTACGTCGAATCCAGTAAATTTAACCAGACCGGGGAAAGGATGTCTTAACTCAAAATCGCATTGAACGATGTTATTCGGAAGCCAGGACAGGTTCTGAATGCTGAGACAATCGGTGCACGGGTCAACCTCAAGCAGTCGGACCACATTGAAGTGTGATCCGGCCTGACGGTCCGGGACGATGTCGATAGATTCAAGATCGGGATCAACTCTAACCGTCCAGTAACCCCAGATTGTACGATTGGATTGATTGATGGAGTTAAGAGAGAGTTGGTCTGGGTTGGAAGCCGGGGTAACCGGTGATTGTCCTGACGAGCATCCTACAAACGTCGTCAGGATGACAAAAACGATAACAGCATGAATCCTGTTCACTTGGATACCTCCCTAAGGACAGATTGCACACCCTGAATATACACATTATATCATCAGCAGGTATTTATATATAGTGGGTTGACTGGTTCAGGTCGGAATGCTCGTGAAAATGATAAAAGCCCCGGATGCGGGGCTAATTTTGTCAAATCTGGCGGAGAGGGAGGGATTCGAACCCTCGAAGGAACTTATCGCCCCTTACTCACTTAGCAGGCGAGCGCTTTCAGCCACTCAGCCACCTCTCCGCGATATGTTTTCAGCGGATGGATTCTACCACACGAACCATGTCCGCTCAACAGAGTATTGTCCCGCTGTCCACCCCGAAAAAAAAACCTCCCTGATCCCGGGAGGTTGAACATAATCCAGTTTCAGTGTTCCCTTTGTCAGTTGTTGAATTTATCCAGGTCGTCCTCGTCCTCGATATCGCTGATGAAGTCCTCGGGACGGACATTGTTGATGAAATCCCTGAACTGCGTGGCTTCGTCGTGCCTCTGGCTCAGGAGATCCAGCCTCGTCCGCTCCTCATCGACCAGCGGTTCCTCGCCCTCGGGCCTCTCCTCGCGTTTCATCGCCTTGAGAGGAATCCCGGCCTGCATGAGGATCTCCTCATCGACCAGTACAGGGCTCTTGGTGCGAAGCGCGAGTGCTATAGCATCCGACGGACGTGCGTCGATCTCGATTTTCTCACCCTCGTTGTAGAGAACTATGTTCGAATAGAAGGTGCTGTCCTCGATGTGGGTGATGTGGATGAATTCGACCGATCGCTGGAGTTTTTCGAGAATGTGACTGAGGAGATCGTGGGTCATTGGACGCGGGAACGGGATATTTTTCAGGCCCATCTCAATCGCTGACGCCTCGTAAAGTCCGATCAGAATTGGGAGGTAACGGTCCCCATTCAATTCCTTCAGAATCACGACAGGCGTCTTGTTGACCAGATCGTACATGATCGAGTCAACGACTATCTCTTTCATTCCGTAACCCCGTTCGTTCACTTGCTTTCTTCCCTTTGTTTGACCAAACCCCCGATCAGGCAAACTTGGTTTATCCAGAGCGTTCCTCCGATCGCATCCAGACTAATGATACCCCATATTACGTGAAATTAAAAGAACTATCATTCAGTCATAAAAAAAAGCCCCCATCGGCGGGGCTTTGGCTTTCTTTATCAGGTGTTTATCAGTTCAGAATCAGTTCGAGGTCGATGTTGGTTGTCTGGCCTGATGAGACGTTCACTCCCAGCATCGTTCCACTGTAAACCTCGGTGGTCTGGTACTCGATCATTCCCTCGACCTTGTAAATACCCATCGGGAGGCCGTTCAGGACGAAGATTCCGACTCCGTTCGTTGTGGTCCTGAACTTAACACCGCTCAGCGATCCGCCGACCTTTTCGGCCGTGATCTCAATTCCCGCCGGCGGGAACGCAAATCCTCCACCGCCGCCACCGCTGATGGTTACCGTGCCGCGAAGCACGCCCTCGTCGATGAATCTGAGTGCGAAATCTACCTGGTTGTCACCGGGCACCACGGTCTGGAATGTACTGGCCGCTTCGTAGTAAGTAACTCCCGTACCAGGTGTGGTAACCGTCATTGTGTAGTTACCGGGTATTACGTACATGAATTCGTATTTTCCGACCGGACCGGTAGTTGCCAGGTGGCTTCCCAAAAGCGGGTTGGTTGCGGTGACGCGGGCACCGGAGACCGGAAGCGATATGCTTGCGCTCTTCACGTAACCCCAGACAGTTGCGCGACCTTCGTTGTCACGGTGCATGAACTGGTTGATGATTACGTCGTCCTGGTCCTTGATCACAAGGCCGTCACGTGTACCGCTTACGTAGCCGGGTCGCTCGACGTACAGCTTGTAAATGGCTTCCGGCAGGTTGTAGAACCTGTATTCGCCGCCCAGATTTGTCAGGAATGTTATCGGGAGGAAATCAGGATTCGCGGGCCATGCGAGTGTAACCCTCACGCCGCCAAGCGGAGCGCCATCGTAGATGTCCCTGATGATTCCACCGATGCTTCCGCCGATCTGGTTGATCGGGTTCAGTTCGAAGAACGGGCTGTCGTAGAAATCTCCGTTGGCCTGACCTTCGCGGATGTTCCTGTTCAGGTCAAAGAATCCTTCGGCCGAGACAGTGAAGTTGGCTGTCCCCGATGGTACGGTCATCGCGTAGAATCCGTAGCCGTCGGTGAGTGTCGTTCTTCCACCAGCCGAGACTCTTGCACCGCCGATCGGGTTGTTGTTATCGGCACTTGTTACGAAGCCGAACATCAGTTCATCACCGGACGGCAGGTCGCGGTTGAGCTTCAGGTCGATACGGTACTCGATCCCGGCTTCGGCATTTATATAGTTTGAGAAATCAGCTTCAAGCTGCGGCTGTTGCCAGCCAGCCTGGCTGAATGCGAACATCAGATACTGCCCCTCATTGATGCCGGCGAGAAATCCGCCATCGGCACCGATGTCGGCCTTGTAGAAAAGCTCAAGGGTGGCAAGATCGTATACGAAAACCTCCCCGCTGGTAACAGGTCCACCGTCCTTGTATACATCCCCTTCCACGCTGCTCGCGTAGTTTGACAGGTCCGGGCCTGTGTTCGGGGTTACGGGAGTCCCGCCACCTGCTGAGCAGGCTCCGATCAGCAGCAGAATTCCGACGCAAAACATAAGTAGAGACGCTCGTCTTGAAATGCGCATGTTGCCTCCCACCGGGCTAAAGTGTTTTCACGCCCGGTGCTTTAATCGGGTCACTAATGACGATAAAGCATACTTAAAAGGTTAATGAAATACAAGCTTGTTTTCCCTTTGAATCGTATTAACCACGTGTTTAGCATCATTAACCATACACGGGCAATATTTTCATTCGTTCAGCCTTTTTATCCCTGCAAACAAGAGGATACTATTAGTTACAATAAGTGTCAAGAGGAAAATCCCAAACTATTGATTAACCAAGGTGGAAAATGTGTTTCATAGAGCTTTGTAGTAGAATTATTCCTGGTTAAATGAAAAGCAAGTTAATCGATAAAAATGCTGATTATCTGAAACGTCTGATTGGTGAGGAAAACGTATTGAGTACCGATGCAGAGTTTCCAGTCTGGTGCATTCATACCTCAGCGCGGGCGCACACTAGAAATTATTTCGATAAGTTACAATCATTCATGTCTGATCTCCACCATGAATTTCCTTATTTATATATATCGAGTTTCTTTGAACCAACCGTGTACAAACAATTTGGTGATACATCTGACTATATTAGTCCATCAGGTCCCGAACCATACGACATTTCCGAGCGACACGAATTTAACGATGGGATGTTTTATGTTGCCGATACACCACTCAATTTAGTCAACGATATGTTAGATAGTTCATATCCCGAACCTCAAGATCTGGTGAGCAAGCTTATCATGAAGCATGATCTACCATTTCTGATTTACACGGAGATGGCGGTCAACGATCTTTGGTTTGGTGGTTTTAATCCTGATTCGGTGTTACTTAAGAAACATGGAGAATTTCAAAAATTCCAATTTGTCAAGGAATATCCAAAACTTGGAGATTTTCTGGGTAGATGGTTCGAAGGGCTTAAAACTGCTCTGTTTCTGAATGTTAGAGAGCTGAGTGAGTTTATTACCGCAGGCGTACGTGAACATGATATGGAAGGAGTCCGGGTAGAGTCTGAGAAATTACTCATGGCTCCTCAATTCCCAGTAGAGGCGTTAGGTCAGGTCACGTACGGGTACGTTAGTAACGAACATGATGGTAGATTGCTGGCTAGCGGTATCAAGGACAACGTTGACTTGCTAGTAAAATACAGAAAGGAAGAACTCAGATTAATGCAGCTTGCTGAACAGACAGCCGTAGATAGGTTTGAGAGAAACAACCTTAGAAGTGTAACAAGAGGAGATATTTTCAGGAAAGCTGGTGATCACTCCGGCTACAGTTCAGGATTTGATATCGTGACGAAGAAAGTGGATCAAGTTGAACCGATGTATGATGACTTCATTTACGTATCACTCGTACATAACAACAGGATTCTCGATGATGAGGAAGTACTGGATCAGGTTGTACTCAGACCTCCGATCCCCAGGTATTTTAGTTTACTCGAAACTTATGGCAAGATAATTTTTATAGCTATTCTGGTAATAATTAACATAATAACCATAACGATAATTTATTTCAGACTCAAGAATAGTTGATTAATGGGTTTATTCTTAAGGAATGATCTCCTGCACGGTTGCTAAAATCATAGCGACTCCGTACAATTGCCACGGATTAATAAATTCATTTATCCAGGAGAGGAAGAGAAATGCACGTACTGGTGCTGGGCTCAGGTGGACGCGAACACGCGCTTGCGTGGGCGATCTCAAAGAGTGCAAAAAAACCGAAGATAAGCTGCGCCACCGGCAATGCCGGAACCGCACAGCTTGGTGCGAACATCGATCTTGATATCGATGAACACTCCGAAGTTGTCGATTACTGTAAGGCTGAGAAACCGGATCTCGTGGTCGTTGGACCTGAAGCTCCGCTTGTCGATGGAATCGCAGACCACCTGCGCGATGAGGGCGTACGGGTTTTCGGTCCCGGAAGCGGGGGATCACGGCTTGAAGGAAGTAAAATCTTCTCGAAGGGATTCTGCGACGATAACGGCATCCCGACAGCAGCTTACAAGGTGTTCGACGATGAGGAGCGTGCGCATAAATACATCGACAAGCAGAATATCGGATTGTGCGTAGTAAAGGCCGACGGCCTGGCTGCCGGCAAGGGTGCGATTGTCTGCGACGATGTCATCGACGCCCATTCCGCAGTCGACACAATCCTGACCGAGAGAAAATTCGGCGATGCAGGCGAACGGATCATTATTGAGGACAGGTTGAGAGGTTTTGAAACTACTCTCCTTACAATCGTCTCAGGAAGTGAATACATAAAGCTTCCGTACTCGCAGGATCATAAACGTGCCTTCGATGGTGACAAGGGTCCGAACACCGGCGGTATGGGTGTCTTCGCTCCAACACCGAAAATCACAGCACAGCTCGACGAATTGATTACAAACACCATCGTCGAGCCGACCATCGCCGGTCTCACGAATGCGAAAATTGATTACACCGGCTGCCTCTACTTCGGTTTGATGATCACAGAGGACGGGCCGTATCTCATTGAATATAACTGCCGTTTCGGCGACCCGGAAGCACAGGCGGTCCTTCCGTTGATGGAGGGTGATCTGCTTGCAGCGATGGAAGCTGCGATCGACGGTAATCTCAGAGACGTCCCTCTTCGGCAGACGGGTAAAAAATCACTCGTGGTAATCCTCGCAAGCGACGGCTACCCGGACAGCTACAGGAAAGGCGTATTTATCACGGACGATCTCAAGGTACTTGATGACGATCCCGGCCTGATCGTGTTCCATGCAGGTACGCGAAAGCAGGGAAGGGACGTCCTCACAAGCGGGGGCCGCGTGATCGCGGTTACGTCACTCGGTGATGATTTCGCGCAGTGCAGGAATAAGGTGTATGACACACTGAACAACCTGAAACTGGATGGACTGTTCTACCGCACTGATATCGGGCATGAACTTATAACCGTGTAACGTCACAGGCAGGGAACGAACTGAAATGGGAATTCAAAGGCTCGAAAAGAAAATCATCGATCGAGACCGTGCCGCTGAAATTGGTAAAGAATCGCGCGATGCCGGTAAAATCCTCGTCTTCACAAACGGCTGCTTCGACCTCGTGCATCCCGGGCACATCGATCTCCTCATCAAAGCCCGTTTACTCGGTGACTCGCTGATGGTCGGCCTTAACACCGATGCCAGCGTTAAGCGTTTCAAGGGTGAATCGCGGCCGATTGTCGATGAAGCATCGCGTGCGCTTGTTATCGCAGCCCTTGAAGTGGTCGACTGGGTTGTCCTGTTCGATGAGGACACTCCGGTAGAGCTGATCACAGCCGTCCTGCCGAAAATTCTGGTGAAGGGCGGGGACTATACGCCGGAAACGGTGATCGGCAGGGACATCGTGGAAGCTAACGATGGACGTGTTGAAATAATCCCGTTCGCGATGGATTTCTCGACCAGCTCGATTATAGAAAAGCTGACTGAGGACCTTGATTAGCTGCCGTTATTCGCCGTCCGCTGTCGGGCTTTCCTCAAACTCCCTCAATCCACCATCATCGGTTACGTCTTCAGTTAACGGTGCTTCATCAGCGTCGCCCGGACCCTGCTCCATGAGCGTCTGACGCTGCCTGTCAATTTCATCCAGGATCAGCGGCGCCATGTTGTCCTCGGGATTCAGTACGAGTGCAAGGTTGGCTTCGCCCTCTGCGTAGTCCAGGGCTGCAAGACGCTCCTCATAATCAAGAGTGTTACTTTTTACGAGCGCGATGTGTCCCAGCTGCGAATGAGACCCTGCGATTAGTGGTGGATCTACATCTCCCAGCACCGTCGCGATCTGAATCAACTGCTCGTACGCTCCCTGCGCGCTGTCAAGGTGACCGATAGAGAAAAATGCGTCACCGAGCTCCTTCCATCCGAACCAGCCGTCCGGTTCAAGGCTCACACACCTGAAAAGGTACTCGACCGCCCGCTCGCCCGCTTCCGGCGTGTCCCTGAGCAGGTCCTGAATGCCGAACCGGTAAAGCGAATCCTGGTAGCGTGCGAGGACCTCCAGCTCCTGTGCTTCGAGCTGAAATTCAAGGTAAAAAGCCGAACTCAGCCTGCTGAGGTCATTCTCAGTTCCCTCAAATCGAGGCAGGCCGTCGTAATGGTAAGTATCGAATGGACGTCCATCGAAGTAATCGATAACTTCCATCGATTCCCCGCCTTCCTGTATCGGATCGACAGGCGGACGCTCGGTGAAGCCCTCGGTATCGACCGGCGGGATGTCACCCGGACGTCTGAACGAGTACGTAAGCCCTTTCAGGATCACATCGAGTTCGTTCAGGAACCTGCTTTCCCCGAATACCGGTGCTACGAATGTCGTGTTGATCGGACGGTGCCCGTAATGGGGCAGGAAAAGCGGCACACCGATCCGGTCGAGGAACGGCTGGTAGTAAGTTGACGATGCGACCATAGCCTC
>JAUWTM010000092.1 GCA_030614715.1 Planctomycetota bacterium | reverse complement strand
GTTTCTATTTCCTGTTTTTCTTCTGACATTTCCTGCCGTCGCAATAAGAGTTACCTTTTACTAATTAAGTTCGGTAGTTTTTGCCGTTTCCACCGCGTTTTGACGGATCAATTCCCAGCGCGCGCATTTTTTTATATAGATGACTTCGCTCCAGTCCGAGATCCTCGGCTGTACGCTTCACGTTACCCTGGCAGATTTCAAGGCGTCTCAGAATTATTTCACGCTCGCAGGTCGAGATGGCATCGCGGATCGGTGCGCTGTCGAACCTGTTAAAGAACGTTTCCTGCATGTTCTCACCGGTACCTGTCGCGACCGGGAACGGACGTTTGATGCCCGGAATTATTCCCGCAAGGTCCGATGTATCGATCTCATCGCCGGGAGCGAGAATCACAAGCCGCTCCATCAGGTTCCTGAGTTCCCGCACGTTACCCGGCCAGTGATAGCCCTTGAGAGCCCTTGACGCCTTATCTGACAGCCGTTTCGGAGGCTGGTTATATTCGGCCGCATACTTAGCCAGGAAGTGCTCCGCGATTACCGGCACATCGTCAGGATGATCCCTCAGTGGTGGAACATGGATCGGGATCACGTGCAGGCGATAGAACAGGTCCTGTCGAAATTCTCCCGCTTCTATTTTCTTCTCCAGGTCCTGGTTGGTAGCTGCGATCACCCTGACATCTACCCTGGTCGGTTTCTTGCCACCGACCCTCTCGATTTCCTGCTCCTCCAGAACCCTCAACACTTTCGCCTGGGCGGCCAGGGACATATCCCCGATTTCATCGAGAAATATCGTACCTCCATCGGCAAGCTCGAATTTTCCGGGTTTGGACTCGGTTGCGCCGGTGAACGACCCTTTCTCATGGCCGAACAGTTCACTTTCGATCAGTTCTCCGGGGATTGCGGCACAGTTTACCTTGACGAATGGCTTTCCGTGACGTTTCCCGGCACGGTATATCGCTCTCGCCACTATTTCCTTGCCGGTTCCGTTTTCCCCTGTGATCAGAACCCGCGTATTTTTCGGTGCAACCTGCAGTATCAGGCTCCTGAGTTTGTCGAGTGCCGGGCTGTTCCCGATCAGCACGTGCTCCTCTACAGTGCCTTCCTTCAAAAGGATGACCTCGCGCTCCAGTTCTAGCTGCCTCAGGGCGTTTCGGAGTGTGAGCAGCAGACGTTCGAGGTCGAGTGGTTTTTCGAGGAACGTGAACGCTCCCAGCTTCGTGGCCTCGACAGCGGTGGCTATGGTTGAGTGACCGGACATCATGATTACAGGCCTGTGTGGGTCAACCCTTTTTAGCTCCTTGAGCACCTGCAGCCCGTCGGTATCAGGCAGCCAGACATCCAGCAGAACGCAGTCCACGGGCGATTCTGACGCGCGTGCGAGCCCGTCTCCACCCGTAGCGGCTGTCACGGGCTCATGTCCCTCGCCTGAGAGGATTCCAGAGAGGGTCTTGAGGATATTCTCCTCATCGTCGATTATCAGCACTCTCGCCATAGTCTGAACCTCATAGAATATCACAAAAAGTGTGTAAAAAAACCCACATTCCGTGCCTGTAAGTAGTAAACATCAAGTTTTATACCAAACTACATACCAAACTTCATACCAAACTACATACCATTACATACCAAATTACGTAGCATGCGCGTCCCGCGCATGATTACCTGTCACATGATCGTCCCGATCATGTTTAAATGTGTCATGCACGCCCCGTGAATGGATTTATTTAATAACGGTTAAAGGGGACAGGCAACGTTTTTGCTTCAGCGAAAGTGGACGCATAAGCAAAACTGGCAGACGCAAAAAAGTGACAGTCCCCTTTAACCTTGAACAATGTTTTATAGCTGAATTATTTGCGTAGCGCAGTCTGCCAGACTGCAGTAACGCGGACAGCCTTGTCCGCAAATTAAAACGCACCCGGAGAGGGTGCGTTACGTATCATAAGTACCATAAGTCGTGATTTAATTCGCGTCCAGCCAGAGTTCCATGGCCTCGACCGCCTGCGGTGACATGAGGAACATCATCACCCTCATCCTCACAGCGCCTCCGGCCATGCCATCGATACGTCCCCTGAACTGGTTCTCGACACGATTCCTCTCGTCGTCGTTCAGACCGCGGAACCATTGCTGTCCGCGACCGTCCTGGTTCTGCCAGTTTTCAGCGCGTGCGTGGAAACCGGGACGGTGCTGGTCCATCATATGCTCGATCTGCTCGTCAGTAAGTATCCCGGCAGCCCGGTCCAGGATGACCTCCATCTGTTCGCGGATCGCACCGGGTTCGTCCCGATCTCGATGCTCTTCCATAATTCTCTGCATGAACCCGTCCTCATGGCCGGGATCGGTCAGAGCGGCCTGCAGGTGGTCTTCGAGGGCTCCTCTGAGCTCGTTCCTGGCCTCATTGCACTCATCGTCGATGATTCCCTGTGCTTCGATTGCCAGGCCCAAGAATTCTTCTACCTGTTCGTAGGTAAGCTCAAGCTTGTTGATGCCCTCGATGATCCTGATCTGGGCCACCAGGTTCATGATTTCAGGATCCTGCATGAGGAACTGCATACCATGCATGTCCTGCGGTCCACCGGGACCCATACCCTGTCCCATGCCCTGTCCCATTCCGGGGCCCTGCTGCATGCCCCTTCCGTCACCGGGACCCTGCCCGCGTCCGAATCCGGGTCCGGCCTGTGCGTAGATTGCTCCGCCGAGTAACAGCAGCGCAAGCATGGAGATTGTCGCGATGGTCACCCATCTCGATATTTGGTTTTTTTTCTGCTTTGTCATTCTAAGGACTCCTTTATTTGCCTGTGGTTAAATATATTGAAGCTGAGTTTTCTGCGATCCATTCACCACAGGCATACCCTTGGACGAACATATCGTACCAATGTTCCCAATAATTCACAAAATAATCCGTACGTGACCGGCACTCGATCTATTTAGTAAGTGGTATAATTATGCATCCCCATCTGACGTTCATTTCCCGATACTCTCACAGACACGATTTTCATTGAGCAATTACAGTTTGACAAATGATATACTTCAATCCGGCCAATGACCGCTGTACCTGGAAAAGAAAAGCCGCGACCATCCGCAAAGCCCGCACCGAAACCGTCCCCCAAGCCGTCCTGGCTCAGGAGCATTGGATTCGGCCTGATGCTGGCGATCTGGTGGGTCGTGACCGTTGAAATTCCCGCATGGAACCTGTTCCGAATAGTCGCGAACAGGGGAGTGGAGCGCCAGTACGCACCGATTACCCTCTGGGCGTTCGATCAAAGCATGCAGTGGCAGCATTATCGGGGACTTGTGATCGTACTGATACTGCTTGCGGTCGGACTGAATTACTGGCTCTGGTACCGTCTAACACGTTACGATGCATGGGGCAGGTGGTTGTTCAAGGCCGGTTTCCTTGTGGTTTACATCATCATGTACTGTTACTTCATCGCGATTTTCATTGGGGCTGAGCTCCCGGTTTACACAATTCCACCAACCCTGCAGGCCTTACCGGAATAAAAGTGACATCCCGACGAAAGACAAGAGAACTTGCGCTCAGCTGCCTTTACGAAATAGAAGTTGGCAGTCATGAAGCTGACGATGTGATCGAACGCACGATCGAAACGATGGATGTCGAGCCACCGGCCCGTACGTGGCTCAGGGACTCGGTCAAACTTGCGTGGGACCAGCACAAAAAGGTCGATGCGATCATCGAAGCCCTTGCTGTCGGATGGAAACTGGAGAGAATTGCCAGGGTCGATCTCACTATTCTAAGGCTTTCGATCGTCGAGTTACTGCTTGGGTATGAGGACCCGTCACCGCCCGATCCGGTGGTCATCAATGAGGCCGTGGTCCTGGCGAAAAAGTTCTCCACCGATGACTCGGGGAAATTCGTTAACGGCATCCTGGCCACGATTGTGAAGGAAAAGGACAAATTCAAGGACAGTTTGACTGAAGACGAAAAAACCGGCTGATCAGCCGGTTTTGCTTTTCATTATCAGGCCACAGATCTATTCCAGACCCAGAAGCTCTACGAGCTCATCATAGAATCCCTCATGGTAGCCCACATAGACGCCTGCAACCGTGCCGTCTGTGTTAATTACATACACGGTCGGTATTCCGGTCACGTTGTATGCAGCTGCAACGTCGCTTTCAATGTTGTGCATTATCGGGAAGACCAGCTCATACTCATCGATGAATTCCCAGAGTTCCTCGGTCTCCGTGTCAGGCATCCACGTTCCGACACCGAGCACCATTACCTCCTCGCCGTAATCCATTGCGAACTCGTTAAGTATTGGCATTTCCGCCCTGCACGGACCGCACCATGTCGCCCAGAAGTCCACAATTACCGGGCTGATGCCTGCCATTTCAGATAACGTAAAATCGACATCATCCAGCGTTATTCCGGAAAAGTCTGGTGGTGTATCTCCGACCAGGATCTCCTCGGTGGCGTCCTTTTCTTCCTTGTCCTCCATGTCCTGTCCGTAAACAGGTGCAATGGCAGTGAACATAAGGCTCGTAATTAACGCTAGTACCAGCAGGATTGAAATTCGTCTCATTATTTTCTCCTCTGACCGGAATCCGATCTATCTATCTTTTATACACCTGACGTCCTTCCCCCCGGTCAGGATAATCTGATATCGAGACTTATGCTGATGCACGAACCAGATGTGCGACAGGTTGACTGCGATTGTATTACGTTTTTTCCATTCACGCAATTAAAAATTGCCAGAGAGCACCTGTTACTCTTGCGTGCGGTACGTGCAACAGGTGCTCATTTAATGTTATTTACACTAATATTCCTGTTATCCGGCCATATCGAGGTACGACGCCAGTTTTAAACCTTCATCTGAGAAGATATTGAGCTCGAAGCGTTCAACGACCCATTCACCGTCCTCAAGTACCATGTGCGCGTTCCCTTCGAGCCTGCCTTCGTGAAGGACAGCCCCAATGAATTCACCTGTCATGTAGTCACGGACTGCGACCTCAAGACGGAAATGAACAAGCGCCCTGTCTACATTGCCGGTGAAATTCTCGGTCTCCATCGACAGGTACTTCCATCTCGCGATGTGCTGTCTCACGTATGTCTCAATGGCAATTTGAAGTACTGCCTTCCTGTTAGCCGGAAAATAATCTCCTATCGTGTATTCGGCACCGTCCGAGTCCCTGACCGAGGTAGCGGCAGCCATGCTGTGGAAATCATCACCGACCGTGTATTCACTGGCTTCATCGTAATCGCTCCTCCGGAATTCATCGAAGAAAGACATCAGGGCTCTTTCTTCAGGCGTTGGACGGCTTACGTACCAGTAGATGCCCCCGCATACAATGGCCAGGATCAGGGCCACTGAGGCTATGTTCCTGAATGTCATTTTGTGACCCCCTGTTTATTTATTTTGCTGGTTAATAAGAGTCGGGACTGGTTCCTGACGTTCACCACAGATTTACCATCGGCCCCTGAGGAGCCTGTAGACGAGGATCACGAGTACTGCGCCGATGATCGACCAGGGGATGGAGATGCCAAACACAAAAAATAATGGATGCTGCGGTGGTAGGTGAAGGCGGTACGAGAAGAAATCGCCCAGTACTACGCCCACAAACCCGAGCAGGAACGTCGTAAAGACCCGCTGCTTGTGATATCCGGTCACGAACTGAGCGACCGTGCCGACGACGAATGCAATGACAAGGTAATACAGCAACTTTAGCATTAAACTACCCATTGATATTCTATTTTACTACATTTGGGATTAGCCGGACGTCATTTCTTGTTAAACAGTCCGGATTGGATCTTCTTGTCGGACGTATCGATTACTAGTGAATCGGTCGATATTTTCGATCCATCACCCGTAGGTGGGCCGATTATATCGATTACCATGATCGCTATATCGTCGACCGGTGCTGCACCACCCTGGAACTCTGCAACATCGTTGAGAAGCGAGTTGATCAGCGATCCCTCGTTCCTCAGGCAGGCTTTCTCAACTGAGTTACAGAACGCCTGACGTCCGTAACGTGCTCCGGTCGGATCGACCGCGTCGGTTACGCCGTCGGTGAAGAAGATTATCTTGTCGCTGGGCTCTATCTGGATCTTTTCGATTGAATACTTTGTATTGGCGAACATTCCGAGCGGCAGACCCTCACCATCAAGCTGCGACAGGAAACGGTGCTCGGCATGCCACCACATCGGCTTCTCGCTTCCCGCAATCGAGAAGCTCATCTTGAGGGTTTCCAGATCGAGTATCGCGTAGAATCCGGTCGAGTACTGGAAGAAGTCCTCGATGGATGTCTCGCTCTCGTACAGGCTCTCATTCAGGAGCTTGAGCATCTCGTTAGGCTTTTTAACCTTGTGAGCGAGCACCCTGACCGAGTTAATGATCGCCATCATCGTTAGGCTTGCCGGGACGCCCTTTCCGCTTACGTCGCCCATCGCGATGCCGACCTTCCCGCCGCCCAGTTCGATGATATCGAAGTAGTCGCCTGACAACTGTCTTGCCGGAGTGATACAACCCTCGATCAGCACATTCTCGGCCTCGTAGCGGTTGGGAAGTACGTTGCGCTGGAGTCTCTCCGCGTGACGGATCTCCTCGTCCTTGCGCTCGTTCTGCACCATGATCTCATGGTGAATCCGGGCGTTGCGAATCGCGATCGCGATCTCACCCGACAGGTACTCGAGTGTTTCGATATGCGTCGGCGTGAACATCTGTGCCTTGTCGCCGAAGAAGAACAGGAGTCCCTCCACGTGATCTTCCCTGAGAATCGGGAATGCGAGGAAGCTTCTCAGTCCGTGAGTCTCGATAAGCGGTGGGGAGAACCATTCACCGAGGTTGTCCACCCTGAACTCATCGATCAGCAGGCTTTGCCCGGTCTTGCGTACGTGATCGACCACCGACTGGAAGGATTCGGACGAGAAGAACTTCTTCCAGCGTTCCGAGCTTGGACGGATCAGCTCGCAGAAATCGGCAAGCTGCTTGTTCTGTTCGAACAGCCTGATCGCCGCAGCAGGCGCACCGCAGACCATCATGCCGTTAACCAGTACGATATCGAGAATTTCCTCGGGATTTAACCCGGCAGCGTTGATGGCCTTTGATATCTGGGTGATTTTCTGGAGACGATCGACTGTAAGGTCGAGTTTGCCCTTCGCGAGGTTCAGATCGAGGTTTTTCTGGACAAGGACCCAGCAGACTAGCAGGAACAGCAGCGGTGGTACCAGCGACAGCCCGGCAGTATGGCCGTAGATCAGGAAAATATAGAAACTCAGCGGTGTGAAGAACAACGTGCTGATCAGGTCCCACTGGCTGAGTTTCAGCAACGTTCCCTGCGGGATGATCCTGCCCTCGGCAAGCATCGCGGGGATGAGCAGGCTGATGTTGGTTACCGTATGGATCACGGCGGCAGCGATCAGCGGGAGGAACATCATCGCGTTGGGTGCGACGAGAAAATCCTCAATTGCACTTCCAAAACCGGCACCCGGTTCAGTCCCGCTCAGCAGGAAATAAACTGATCCGGCCAGGTAGGTCGTTATGAACTGAACCGCAGCGTTGACCAGCAATGCGTAGTAACGCTTCTTGCGGAACAGGCCGTCACCGAGTGTTACACCGGTAGCTGCTACCAGCGATCCGCCCCACGGTCCAAGTACAAGGACCGCGAGAAAGTTTACACTGTATGCCTGGCTTATCCGTGCGAACGGGAATTCAACCTTGATGTGATACGCGAACGCACTTGCGATAATCAGGATGGTAAGGCTGGTCCAGTAACCTGGGTCACCGGTCGGGAGCGACATGACCGCAATGGCGATCAGCACGAATCCCAGGATCAATTCGGTCCAAGTTAGAGCTTTACAGAATTTTTGTAGATTCCTGCTTACCATTAATCCTTCGTTATGACCCTGAAATGCCGGTCTGGTTTATCCTATTTATTAACTTCACAGCCAGAAAGGGTGTTATTACCCTTCCCGATGCCATATTTAATGATTTTACCCTGTTTACGGGGTCTCTACTTAATATAACAACAGGAATTCAGGTTTTTATTAAAGAAATTTAATCAATTTGATTAATCATGCATCTAATGTGATGTAAAATGGCTATGTGAGAAACCGAAAGGCTGGTAACATCATGAGAATACGTTATTCATTAATTATTGGTGGCCTGATCAGTATCTTAGCCCTCTCATTCATCTGTTTAATGGTGAATGATGTCAGGGCTAACCCGGACGACCCCACCCGGTTCGTCATGTCGATGAGTTCCCCGGGACGTGACGCTGTCGAGTTCCAGGGAGCCGCGATGGGCAGTAATTTTCGTCTTGCCGGACGGGTTGGCGGTATTGAATCCGTAGTACTCAACAGGAACGGTACGATCTATGTCCTGACTCCCGCGATTAAAACGTACAGGGAAATCGATAATCCGTCACCTCCGGTCGACACGGGTAACTGGTCGGAGTGGCTTCTGGAGCCCGGACGCATTAATCCATTCTCGTTCGCTGAGCTGGTTGGTCTTGACGATGATATCTCCGGGCGCACGATTGTTGGTGACGGTGGGGATGTCGTGTCTAACTTTGAGGATGGCGTGCTGGCGTCGATAAGCTTCCCGGTGCTGAGCGGAGAAGGTAATATCACGTACACCTATTCCGGGTTCGAAACCGACGAGGACCTGCCATCCGACCTTTTCACGGTCCCCTCGGACTATCTGCTGTCGGAGTAGCTTGAATCAACTGAAAGTCCACGAATACTTCATGCCGGCTTGTCATGGCCGGGGAGGAGAGAGTCAAGCTCTCGACCTCCTCCTCCCAAAGCAGGCGCGCCAACCGGGCCACTCTATCCTGAATCAGCTCTGTTTTTAGAACTACCTTACTTGATATTCGCTTTTCAATTTAATAATGCTGCCATTGGGAAGGCATTATCAGAAACGTCATAACAGGCAAAGGAAAACCTTATGGTTATGCTGACATTTGGAGTCATCGGAACATCGAAAAAAGAGAATGAGAGACGTGTACCAATTCATCCCGAACATTTACAGCGAATTCCGGATCAATTCCTTCGCAACCTGGTATTCGAGGAAGGGTATGGTGCACCATTTGGTATCGAGGACTCGGAAATTTCTGCTCTGACGGGAGGTATAGCCACTCGCCATGAAATATTATCCCGAATTGGGCGGGTTATCCTACCCAAGCCTGTAGTATCAGATCTGATGGAATTATGCGAAGGTGGAATCCTGTGGGGTTGGCCACACTGTGTGCAGCAAGGGGATATTACTCAGGCTGCGATTGATCGAAGGCAGACACTTATTGCATTTGAGGATATGTTTGTCTGGGGACCTGACGGCCAGATTGGGCGACACACGTTTTATAAGAACAACGAATTAGCCGGCTACTGCTCTGTATTACACGCCTTGCAACTTAAAGGAATCGACGGGCATTATGGGAACCAGCGTAAAACGATCATTTTCAGTTTCGGTGCGGTCAGTCGCGGGGCTATCTATGCTCTCAAGGCGCGCGGTTTCAGAGATATCACAATCTGCGTCCTGCGTCCCGACCACGAAGTACGTGAAGAAGTGCTTGATTGTCACTATGTCCGCATTCGGGAAGATCAAGATGCTGAAGCCCGTATTTTGATAATTGAGCACGATGGTACATCCCGGCCATTGAATGACCTGATCTGTGAATCAGAAATTATTGTGAATGGGACCTATCAGGAACCCAATCATCCGCTGTTTTTTGTGACAGAAGATGAGATATCGTCGCTTAAACCAGGCTGCCTGATTATCGATATCAGTTGCGATGAAGGTATGGGCTTCTCTTTTGCCAGACCGACCACATTTAAGGATCCAATGATTAAACTTGGCACGGTAGATTACTACGCTGTGGATCATTCGCCGAGTTATCTTTGGGAAAGTGCCTCGCGATCAATTTCCGCAGCGCTCATCGTCCATTTGCCAACAGTCTTGGCGGGCCGTGAGAGCTGGCAGCAGAATGAAACCATTCGACAGGCTGTAAATATAGATGCTGGAGTGATACAAAAACCACTTATCGTGTCATTTCAGAATCGTCACCAATCCTATCCCCACGCAGTTTCAACATCGGAGTAAACTCCCAGCTTAGGAAGATCGATAATGCGGACCTGCAATTCTACATTCTCGCAGAGCAGATTCTCGACCTGTGCAAGCAAGCTCCTGACCTGTTTGAGAGGGGTAATTCCGAAATGAAAAACCACCTGCTAAAACTGGTGGTTAGGACTTCTGTCTTGAACTCTGGAACCCTGATCAATACTGGGCTAGAGCCGTTTTTTCTACTCCAAAAAGGCTCTAAAAGAAAGCTGGTCGGCTTTTTTCTTATGGTTCTGGTAACTGTATTAGGTTATGATGCCCACAAATCCGACGGTCTTACGGAGGTCCGGTATGGAGATCGCACTCAGTCTGAAAGGGGAAATTACCGATCATCAGGGCGGCATTAAAGAGATACAGGTGCATCCCGACGGCAGGATTTTCTTCGCCCGGTCGGATGAGATGCTGGTAATTTACCAGGTTGAATCGAGACGCAAGCTCAGGGGATTTTATTCGAGCGAGGGATTCGAGGCTGCGTCGTTCGACCGTGCTTCGGGAATGCTGATCTACCTTTCAGAGGAGAAGCTCCATTTCTGGGACCCGCTGACATGGCGTGAGAAAATGGTGATTTCCGGTGAGTTGCTGGAGTTTCGCGACTCCGACACCCATCCTGACGCGGGCTATTTTGCGTCGGCCAAAAACAACAGCATCGAGATTCGCGATATCTCCGCCGACGAGTTCGATCCCCCGGAATTCGTTCTCCAGGGCCACAAGAACTACATAGAATATACCCGGTTTCACCCCCTGGGAAAAATCCTCGCGACCGGATCGGCCGACATGACACTGCGTTTCTGGGACCTTGAAGCCAGGACGGAAATCGCGTCTCACAAGGTCCACAGCGATTTTGTCACGGCGCTGGCATTCAACCGTGATGGCAGCATGATGATCTCGGGTGACTACTCCGGAAAAATCAAGCTTTGGAATTTTAAAGTGGTGAGCTGACTGGATTTGAATGGAAGAGACGAGGGAAATACTTTCATCGCTGCGTGAGAACCTTGAGAATAAAGACTGGCACGCAGTCAGGACGATTGTTGCAGATATCCATCCTGCCGACGCACTTGAATTAATTACCGAGCTTAGGACAACCGAAAGAGTCGTTGTCTTCCGACTTTTACACAAGCGGATCGCAGCGGAGGTTTTCACGGACCTTCCGCCGGACCAGCAGTCGATCCTCCTCGAGTTGTTTACCGAAAGCCAGACAGCGAAAATTTTCGAGGAGATGGACCCCGACGATCGCGCGGATGTGCTTGAGGAGTTTCCCGCCGGGGTAGTAAGGGAGCTCCTTAGCGTCATCAGTCCCGAAGAGCGTGATATGACCGCGCGGCTTCTCGGTTATCCCGAGAACTCAGCCGGCCGGATCATGACACCCGAGTACGTAGAGATACGTCCGCGTATGAAGGTGTCCGAGGCTCTCGATCATATCCGGAAGACCGGCCAGAACAAGGAATCCATCTACATCTGCTATGTCATCGGTCCGTATCGTAAGCTGAAAGGCGTTGTCAGCCTTCGCGACATGCTGTTCGCACACCCGGACGCCCTGATCCAGGACATCATGACGTCTGACCCGACAAAGGCTAACACTCACGATGACCAGGAGGATGCGGCATCGACAGCTTTCAAATACGACCTGATCGCACTTCCGGTTGTCGATAACGAGGACCGCCTTGTCGGGATCATCACCATCGACGACCTTCTCGATGTCGTCGAGGAAGAAGCGACAGAAGACATTCACCGTATGGCCGCGATGGAGCAGCTGCCGGAATCATATTTTAATACCCGTCTCAGCGTCCTGTTCAGGAACCGCGCGATCTGGCTGCTCATGCTGATGGTCGCACAGTCGATCTCCGGTGTGATCCTGAAGCATTACGAAACAGCTCTGACTACCGTTGTTGCCCTCATATTTTTTGTACCGATGCTGATCGGCTCTGCAGGTAACACGGCTACCCAGTCCGCGACTCTCGTTATCAGGGGACTTGCGGTAGGGGAAATCGACATCGGTGGAATCTGGAAGGTGCTCATGAGGGAATCCCTGATGGGCGTGATGCTGGGTGTCCTGCTCGGTCTCGTGGGCGGGTTGATAGCCTATGTCATGGGCCAGGATCCCAGGATGTTCGTCGCAGTAACGCTGGCATTTATGTTAACGATCTTTTTTGCGAACATTGTCGGGGCGTTCCTGCCCCTGGTGTTCAAGAGAATAGGGTTCGATCCTGCGATTACCGCCGGACCTGCAATAACTACAATCATTGACATCACTGGTCTGATAATCTACTTCTCGATTGCCGCCGTGGTTTTCAACCTTTCCGCCTGATGTGAGGTCAACCATATAGGTGATTCATCTGAAAGTTATGCGTAAAGTAAAAAAATTAACCGGTAACTGGTCGCGATTGACGTTGCTCGTATTACTGGTCATTAACCTCCTCTGGTTCGGTTCCACCAATCGTGCGGACGCGCAGGATGCTGATGAGGTGCCATCGGTGACAATTTCCGGACTCGACGGCCCGGTCGATATAATCCGCGACGAATGGGGCATCCCGACAATCATCGCCGGGACCGATCATGATCTCTTCCTTGGCTTCGGCTACGCCATGGCACAGGATCGTATGTGGCAGATGGACGGAAGCCGTCGCGTGGCGCTTGGTAAAGTCGCCGAGATTGGCGGACGCAACCAGCTTCACTGGGACATTTACCATCGCACGCTTGGATTCGAGAGAATTGCCCGGGAATCCATCGATCTTCTCGAACCGGAAACACTCGAATATTTACAGGCATATGCTGACGGCATTAACGCGTATATCGAGGACAACCGCGGGAACCTGGGCTTTGAATTCCTCCTGATGGGTTACGAACCCGAGCCCTGGACCGTTCTCGATTCCCTCGTAATAGTTCGACTTGTCGCGGTCTGGCTGGCATCGGACTCGTTCGACGAGGAAATGTATGGAAACCTTGTCAAATGGCTCGGGCAGGACCTTGCAGACCAGCTCTTCATGCCGGTTCCGTTGACAGAACCGATCACCGACCCTTCAAACCTCGATGCGTCGTTGCGCGATATCAGCGATACCAGATCGGCAGGCCTGAATTCCCCGGTGGAAGAATCTGTTATTCAGAATCCCCTCGATATCCTGAAAGATGATCTGATCTCAGGCTGGCTTTCGCCGCTTGCAGCAATCTCCCAGTCGGGAACCCTGGATGCGAGCAACATCTGGGCAGTCGATGGATCGCTGACAGAGAGCGGGGAACCGATCCTCGCCACAGATCCACACCTGAATTATTTCGCTCCATCTGTCCTCTACGAAGCACGTCTGGAGGGTGATAAATTCAAGTGCTGGGGAGCGACCTTCCCCGGCATGCCGTTCATCCCGTTCGGCGCAAACGAGCACATTGCGTGGGGAGCGTCCAACTTCCCCGCTGACACCCAGGACCTGTACATCGAGATGCTCAATCCCGAAAACCCGTTCGAATACTCGACACAAGCTGGCTGGGAGGAATTCGAGGTAATCGAGGAGCGAATTACATACCCCGGAGAACAGGATACAGAGGAGGTTTACCTGCACAAGGTCTATGTGAGCAGTCACGGTCCAATCGTGCACCAGGGCTGGGGTGAATACCTCGCGATGAAGTGGACCGGGCTGGACCCCAGCGACGATGTCTCCAATTTCGTCCATGCCATGCTCGCGGAGAACCTCGAGGAGTTCTACGAGGCGTTCCGCGATTACCACTGTCCCGCGCAGAACATAATAATCGCCGAAAACGGTCCCGATGGACGGGTAGGGCAGATATTTATCGGTCAGATTCCGATCAGGTCGGGCTACACCGGAGGTTATCCGGTCAGGGGAAACGATCCTTCGTATCAATGGACTGGTTTCATCCCGTACGATGATATGCCGCACAATCTTGATCCCCCCGAGGGTTACGTCGCCCATGCCAACAACGTACCGGTCGGGGGATTTGACTGTGTCGAGGGCGTAGAATATCCACTCGGACGGACTTTCACACCGAATCACAGGGTCAACAGGATAATCGAGCTCATCCTGGCTGAGGCTCCCCTGACCCTGGACGAAAACCGTCTCATGCAGATGGACGATCTGGACATGACAGCGCGGGACTTTGTCCCGATCCTGCTCGATGCCTGGAGCCGGTCCGGGGACCATTATCCCGGCCTTGAGGATCATATGAGCGTAATGACTGACTGGGATTACCATCTGGGTCCGGACAGTGTTGCGGCTACGTTCTACCAACTTTGGATACTTGAACTTGTACAAACTTGTATTATTGACTTCTTCCCTTACCACCTGACGACCTACATAGGCTTCGAGGACCGCTGGCTGCCGGTTATCCAGACCTACCTTGAGGGTGAGACGGACCTGTCATGGCTGATGGCCGATACGCAGGTGGAAAGGGACGCAAGAGCACTGGAATCCTTCGAGGATGCCATCGACAGGCTTCAGCGGGAGGCCGGATCGGATCCGGACGGCTGGTTATGGGGTGATCTCAACCTTGCCGTGTTCCCGCACCCGTCCGGCGAGGCCGTTCTTATTGGCGGTGGATCGCACCGGTTCGGCGGTGGACGTTACACCGTACGTGTTGGACACTACGCTCATGCCTCTACTCTTCCGTTTGAGAATGATTTTGGCGCTGTTTTCAGGACCGTGCTGGAAAGCGATGGAGACACGTGGATAATCGAGGCTGTCCTCCCTCCCGGAGAGTCCGGAGTGCCGTTCGGTCCTCACGGAACCGACCAGATGAACATGTGGCTTGCCGGTGAATTGAGATCCGTGCCGTTTGGGAATCTGGATTGTGAGATCAGCTCGTCCTGCAGGCTCGTTCCCGAGTAGTCATTCGGTGAACATGCCGGCAATGAACATCGCGATAAACGGGAACACCACTATTACAACGTAATAAAATACCCCAACTGAAAGGAGAAACTGGATCGAACTTCTCGCCTTGTCGCGGGGGTAGTAACTGCTGAAAATCCTCATTCCCCTCTTGTCGTACCAGCCCCTGGCCAGTATCAGCGAGATCAGCATCAGTGCCAGGATCTTGAAGCCGATAAACTCCGGTCGGCCCTCCTTGAGAAAAAAATCGACATACTGGTTGGCTTCCTCCGCGAGGAATCCGGACTCCTTCAGGTAAAGGGTCTGGAAAATATCAGCGAGGTTCAACGCCCATAAAACAACTAACAGGAGCCAGAATTTTCCGGTGCTTGGTGCCGCAGGGGAGACATTCGTTTCGTCGTTGTTCACCTTACCCATGTACCATCATCCTCCCAGCCTGAAATATATTTTACTCGAAGCCTGATTCAGTGAGGGACTGGACGCGCTGGTAGCGGTACCATTCATCCTGGGCAAGCGACCTTGCCATCCAGATTGCAGCCTTGGCCGATACCATGCGATGTTCCGGGACAACCCAGTTCTCGCCGTAATCGATATAAAAACCGTTTGCATCTTCATGGTAAAGGGGTCCGCTGAGTTCCATCCAGCTGGTCAGGAAATCTACGTCATCCCTGAATTCTCCCCTCGTATATTCGTTGAGCATCACGTTAACGTTGTAAAGGAGAATCTGGTCGATCGTTACCTCGGTTTCATCGAACCTTTCAGCTTCACGGTCAACGTCGTAAGCGGTATAAACGCCGAAGTACGTGCCGGGCAGGAAACCTTCGGGAGCCTCTATTAACATTGGAGCATCGGCGTCCCAGATACCGCTCAGTATCGCACGGGCCAGGTCCAGAGCCTCCGGATCGCCCGACGCTCTTCCGTATTCGAGGATCGCACGGATCGCACTGAGCTGTTCGAGCGTATCGAATGTCTGAATGATATTTATCGACGTCGATCCATCGCTTGCCACCGATGCCTGTTTCCAGAGCATCTTGTAGAGGTCGTCGTAAAGCATGTCCTTCAGACCGACAAAGAACGACCTTCCCACCGTCATCAGGGCTGGATCATCGAATCGTGTGCTGTAATCGGCAATAAGCGCCGGGAAGTAAAAATAAAACGGGCTTGCCATCCTCGCACGGTTGTACTGGTAAAGATGCGCGAGGCCCCTTGCCTTGGTCAGGGGCGTGTCGAAATCATCCGGACCGTCACCGGCAGCGTACCTGTACGCCCAGTCGAGATATTTCTGCTCCCCGGTCAGATCGTGCAGGTATACAAGGTCGAAATATATTCCAAGCGGCCATTCAGCGACCGGATGCCAGTCCTGGGTGAATAGTGCTTCAACACGCTCTCGTGCGTACTCGAGATCCTCGTCGAATACCGCCTTTGAATGGAGACGGGTGTATAGCTCAAGTGTTAACAGCCAGTTCACGTGATTCTCAACCGAGAACAAAAACGCTGTACTGATCATCCTTTCACCGTTCTCGGCGTTCCATGCCGTTACATTGTTGGCGGCCGGTGAATCTGGTGATAGCTTGTAATAGTAATGGAGACTGCTCAGGAGATTATCCAGCAGGTTGTTATATAGCCTGGTACTCGCCGGATCGGGAGCGTTGGGATCGATAGGTACCAGGTCCACCGGGTAGATCGGCCCCCCGAATGTGATCGAGGCCAGCATATCCTGGAAATCGCGGTTCTCCGCGGCCTCCAGCGCGACCAGTCCCGGGGGTTTGTCCGGGATCGGTGGTGCGGTGAGCCGCGCAGCGTAGCCAGCGAACCCGCAAATAAAAAGAACGATGACCAGCGTTGCCAGTGTTGCTCCCAGTGCGCGTTTAAATGTGAGGTGCACCTTCTGTGAGCCTCCGATTTTCATTAAAAATGCTCTTCAGAGTCAACCGGATTGTACCAGAGTCGTCTTAATGGTGAAAGGCATCGGATACGTCGGCATCCGGTTGCCTTAATATGATAGATGGTTGCGATTTCCGGTTCATCGACTGAAGCACTGTTAAAAACAGCTATCAAAGGGTAATATACTCTCTCACGACAGGAATATACAGGGAATGAAGATATCAAATCCCATCACTGTGAAGGAACTGAGAAGCCGCATGAGGGGCATCAGGGCGATCCTGCCCATGATGGCATACCTTATCGTGCTCGGAATTTTCGTCCTTATCCAGTTCTCCAATTACGGTGATCAGATCGACTATTCAATCCTCGATCAGCGTGGACGGGAACTCGGTTTCAGCATGCTCTACGCGCAATTGATTCTCGTGCTTCTCCTCTCACCGGCATATTCCGCAAGCGCGATCACGGTTGAGAAGGAGCGTGAAACCTTCGAGTCCATGCAGGCGACCCTCCTAACCTCGTGGGACATCGTCTCCGGTAAAGTGTACAGCGGAGTCAGCTACGCGATTT
>JAUWTM010000030.1 GCA_030614715.1 Planctomycetota bacterium | reverse complement strand
AGATGGGATAGATACAATAATGAATTAGGAGAATGGTTGACAAAAATTAGGAAAGATCTATTAGGTAAAAAATCAATTAATATGAATGATTTACCCAAAGGAGTTGATCATATTATTGTCAATAAAGAAAATGAATTATCAAATATAAAACGATCGGCATGCTACGAATCAATGGACTTAAAAGGAAGCGTGGTAGCAATTGAACAGTTAGAAAATGAATGCGCATATTTAGCTAGAACAATGAGTGGAAAGTTCCAAAATGTGGAAGCTATAGACTGTAAAGTTCTGTATGAGTATTCACAATATTTAGATGAATATACTGGATTTAAAAAAGCATTAATATTGATAGAATTTGCCAAGAAATGTTGCACACAAATTACAAATATATTCGGAAGTATAATTAAAGCATTTGAAAAGGACAAAATTCCAAAATTAAGAACAAATCTCGATAGATTGGAATATTTAATACCAATAGTTAGGAATGGAAATTATAAAGATATGTGGCAACTATTAAAATATATTAAGAAGTTAGAAGGAGTAAAAGTATTTAGACGAGAACTGTATAATGAAATGATGAATGCAATAAGAATATGTATTGATAAGGAAGGAACAGATTTAAGTAAGGCTGTATGGCAAACAAGGAATCGAACTAGGCATATGGGCAGAAAATTACCAACTAGATGTGTTGGGCGAACAAGATTAATAAAGGGATTGGAATTTGACCATGCAATTATACTTGATGGAGATAAGTATAATGATAAGGAAAACTTATATGTAGCGTTGACAAGGAGTAGGAATACAATAAAGATAATTTCAAGGAGTAAAAACATAGAACCATTGAACTGATAGAATAATTTACAAATTAGGCGAGGGAAGTTAAGGTTTTATCGTCTTCGGAGTCGGTGGTAGATAGGTTGCATCGTGGTGGGTGACCTTGCCGATTGAGCTTACCTCGACGATAAGCGACTGGTACGGTTTGAATTCAAGCTCCACAGGGACTATTTCAAATTCACAACGGTTATCGCCTCTGCCCGCACCGATCGGCCTTGGCCCGATACTAAATTTCTGGGGCTTAGGACAGGTGGCGAATCCATCCGACAATTCAACTGCGGTCACCGGTTCTACTGCTGTAACCGATTCTACTGCGGCTGCCAGTGCGCCTTTGCTCCCCACGTTGATTTCAACCTTCATAGTGATGGTCTCGGTGCAGTGCGACTGCCCGTAGGTCATCGGGAACGTGACTTCCCGCGATTTCGGGTGCGCGAAGAAGAAAATGTGACTGTCCCCGTCGATGCGGCAGAAAAATTCGGGGAGCGGCTGGTCGGTCAGCGATGTTACGAGCGGCGTAACGAGCGGGGCGTTGCGACCTAACGGGCCTATAGCGACATGCAGGTCGTCAAGGTTGCTTGCGAGACCGGGAATGCAGCGTTTCATGGAGTGGAGCGATTCGAACGACCTCGTCAATCCATGTCCAGGCTGCATCGGGTCGCGTTTCATGCAGACAGGAAGCCCGTGTGCCGCGAGTCTGAAAATTTCAATGAGCGATTCCTCGTTCATCCATTTTACATCGACGTAGAGTGCCGTAAACTCGGAGTTCCCGAGGATCATGCGGCCGTCGATGAATTGCGCATCCTTAAGCGACTTCCCACTGACCCACATCGGTTGACGTCCGGCGAGTTCGTCCGGCATTTTCAAATAACGGAACTCCCAGTCGTACTTCGCGTCGGGGGGATAGATTCCGGGACCGATTTCACCCGCCATCCATGCGTCCTCGACCGGCATGTAGACCGCGATGTCCGTGAAGGCCCGTCCGCTACGCATGAAACTTGAGACCCTGTGCATGTAATCGTTGAACGGTTTGAATTCCGGGGCGCAGTGTGCGTCGGGACCGACGTGGACTCCAGCGTAGAAGTGGTTTGAGCCGCCTTTCGGGTTGTACGGCATCCCGTGCCAGACGACCTGGTTAACTCCGTTCGCGAAGAGCGAGTCGACGATGAGTTTCATGTCCGCGATCTGCTCTTCCCCGAGGTACGGTGTCGGTCCGGGTTTGGGAGACCATCCATACATGCACGTGAACGTCTCGCTTGTCACTGTTTTTTTGCCGGATATTGCAGCGGCGGACGCTGCAATTTTCGCGAAAGACGGCTCGAACAGGAGCGCCTCGGTCTCGGGAATGTCGGCAGATGCGTACGCTTCGAGGAGGTCGGTCGGTGAACCGTGGCACTGGACCCGTGAGACCGCACCAAGGTCGTGGCAGATTTTTGTGAATGGCCTGTAAAAATTCTCGATTATGTATTCCGAACGCTGCCTGCGATAGTCATAGCGTACGCTCGGGTGATTGTCGAGTTCGTCGATGTATTCCTCTATTTCGTATTTGTACCTGTCGCGGAACGCATCGGCGAAGCCGTGGGTCCAGAGACCGTCGGTATCGATCTCCCATGAGTCGCAGAAGAGAGCCGATCTCGATCCGGACAGCGCGGGGGAAAGGCCGTCGCCGATTTTTTTTGAATATCGTTCGAGTGCGGATTTATTGAGGTGATCAATAATCAGGCCGGGTTGGGAGACAAACGGGTCCTCCCATGTCCATTTCAGACGCTGTTCGGATAGACCTTTGATTGTTCTCGATGCGTCCTGCTCATCGACCATCGATCCGCCGAACGGCCAGAGCGTTCCGAAGGTGAAATCGCATCCGAGTCCGATTTGATCGCAGTATTGTTTGGCAAAGACAACAGCATCGGTCCATTCCGGTGAAAGGAATTTCGGTCCGCGCTTGGCATGCGGCTGGGGATAGACCCATGCGATCTCGACACCGCCGAATCCGTTATCCTTAAGCCAGTCGAGCTGGTAACGGATATCGTCGTGACGGATTTCGCCTGAGAACCACCACCATCGGGTCCACGGCCTGCAGTCAGGATAATAATCTTCTGTTCCAGAATCCGAAAACATAGAGTGGGGGTAGTTTAGCACGAAAACTAAATGGGAAATCAAGTTAATCGGACGGATAACTATAAGTTTACGTGCGTCAGTCCTTCAGGAAAGTCTTTGGAATCTGATCGCGGAACCGTGAGTATATGAACCCTGTGACGATCAGGATCAGGCCGGGTCCGATGAGTGCGATTGCCTTGCCGTTTATGTCCAGATCGCCGAATGCCAGGGCATGGAATGTCTGTATTATGCTGATGACGAGTATGAAAACACCTGTAACACGCAGCGCACGGTCGCTCAATGAGAAACCGAGGATCAGCAGGATAAGCGCCTCTGCTGCCCACAGGCCGGACAACCAGTGCTCATTGCCTTCTTGTATTGCGAAAGGAAGGTAAATTAACAGCAGCACGGCAGCGTTCATGCTGAAGACGTGGCGTGTAGCTCCGGTCAACTCACCGAACACGGTCCTGCCGGGACTGTAAAGATGCTTCACGTTATATACACCGATCTGCCAGAGTATTCGGGCCAGTATGAGACCAGCAATAATGCATGCCATCGAATACCGGCCGTTTACGTTATCGTACAGGGGAAATATGACAGCCAGCGATGTGAAGCTGATTACCAGGCTCAGGAGGGCAGTCTGGAAAACCAGCCTTCGGTCACGGGCCATTACCCCTATGCTGAGCAGCAGCAGGAGCAGACCGGACCACGCAGCCGGTGCCCATACTTTATCGTCGAACACGGCGAGACCCAGCGTCATCAGGACGAGTGTGCCAAGGTAGCTCATCAGGGATGCAAGCGTCCGTTGTTTCGTATCGTTCTCTTCCTCGGCCTTTAAATTCGCCTGCCTGAACCAGAGGTAGTAGTAGCCTGCCGCCAGCAGTAATACCATCAGGATATGGAGAAATGTTCTCATCTCAGGATCGTCTCCGAGCATAAATACGGAGGTCAGGCTTCTCAGGATCGCCACAATTGCAAGGGTATTGCCCTGAATGACAAGGGTTGAGCTTCTGATCCAGAGACCGACCTCAAACAGGACGATTGCCATGAGCATCCAGAGCATGGGCAGGAAGAACCCGTGTTCAACAAGCAGGATATTGGAGATCAGATGTGCGAGCAGGATGGTCGCCCACCATGATGACACGGTCCGTAGCCAGTTATGAGCCTGTTCGAAATTCTCGAAGTCGTTGTCTGTGTTACGGCTGTTAAGGAAGAGGAAAACCCCGTAGAAAATTATGATTATTGGAATTGCCGAAACAAGTACCTGCGACAGGACAAAATCCCACTCCATTACGTCGCCGTAGAAGATGGTCGCAAATGGGACCAGGGGTACGAAATAATTTTCTCCCTGCATTGATGATTGGTAAAATGCCCCAATACCGGTTACTTTCATCGCGAACGCGCGAATGAAGATGAGCGACGAAACAGCGAAGGACTGGGAGAGGAAATTCGGGCTCTTTCTTATAATTCCGACGAAAAGGAATGCCAGCATGGGGACGACCCAGGCCAGGTCAACAAGATGCGGCCACTCGCGCCCGACCTCCCTGTAGATCAGGAGCATAAGGAGGATACCTGCAAGCCAGGAAAGGACTGTCGATGCGTAAGGGATGTCGACCCACTCACGGCTCTCCGCCTCGGCACGCTGGATACGCTCGTAGATGTAATACATCGCGCCGACACACAAAAGCAGGGTGATCACGTTGTCGCTGAACGGTCCAAATGATTCATCACCGGGCGTCAGGTTGTGGAAGAGCGCGTACAGGAAGGCAACAGCCGAGATAACAAGAGCCTGAAGTCGCAGTGGTCTTGAATTTGCGGCCACGCCGACCTCTAGCAGGGCGACCGAGACTGCAAGCCATGCGACCGCTATGTAAAGTGGACGGATGTCGGTAAGTTCACGCCAGATCGTCAGGGTGAGGATTAGTGTACCGCTTACAGAGAACAACGCGGCAAGGAGCGGTCCATTACCCAGCCAGCCCTCTGCCTTCTCCATCCCGGAAATAGTCGGGCTGTCCTTCGCGGTGAGCGAGAGAATCCTGTAGAAGAGGTAAAAGAATCCGAAGGTCACGAGTATCTGGGCAAAGAAGTTCAACGACCCGATTCCAAGCCAGTCGGGCAGGCTGAAGAAGTTATACACAGCCCAGATGAGAGTGAGCGCGGTGATAAGGTAGCCCTGGACCCTGAAAAACTGGTTACGAATGGTCATGCCGATCTCTATCAGGAGAATCCCGAGCACCATCCATGCGAGAACGATCCACATGGGGGCTGTCGTTGAGAATTCCCTGTACAGGAGCATGACCGCGATGACCGCAGCGACGCTCGAGAACATCCCGGTCGCAAGTTCGATGTGACGTGTATCTTCTTCAGCTGCGACCCTCTTCTGGAACCTGGCGAAAACGAAGTATGCGAGCACGATTACGACAGCTTCGCAGAAGATGCGGTACGCCATGCTTTCGGGGTAATAGAATGTTGTCGAGCTCATCAGCGGGAAGAGTGCGGCTATGACGCTGATGAAAACGAAGAACAGTCCCTGTATGCGGAAGTGATGGTCCCAGAGACGTATCCCGGTCTCCATGAGGAAGACACCTAGCACCGCGCTCGTGACCGCAGCGTTCAGGAGGTGGTCCGGGTACCAGTTCCTGAGCATCAGGATCCCCCACAGGATGGATGCCGAGTACGAAAACAGGTACGCATAGTGCTCGTCGCCGATCTTCCATGACATTACGTGGCGCAGTATTGCGTTGATGTAGAAGACGACTGCGACCGTCGCGAAGATTAACGTTCGCTGGAAGAAAACCGTCCCGAACATGTTGATCTGGTCGGGAAGCGTGTAGTCGTGAGTTATCATCCATGCACCGACGAGCACAAAGTTCACGATTCCGATGTTCCTGAACCTCTTGTCGTTCGCCAGCAGACCCGCCACATAGAGACCCTCGGCCTGGAGCAGCCATCCGATCGTTACCCAGTTGCTCCCGAGAAAGTGATAGTAGAGGGCCATGGTCGTACAGATCGCGGCGATAACGAGATTAAGCGTGTAGAGTTTCGGACGCTTCATCACATGGGCGAGGAACATCAATCCGATGTACGCGACAGCGAGACCCTGGATCACGAACATTCTCCAGAACGTGTTATCCGGACCGAGCTGGAACCTGAAGACCGAGAAAAACAGGAAGAAATTCGCGGCTGTCATCCAGAGGTTGATCCCGGCCTGTTTTTCGTTCTTCGGCCTGAAAAGGTAAACAGCAATGGTGAAGGTCACCCAGTAAATCAGGAGCATTCCAAGGCCGGGAAGCATCTCGGATCCCATCCCGCCCATCGGTTTCAAGTCCATGTTGAACGGGTTGAGCCAGATTATGTGCGTACCGTAACAACCGAGGATGCTGAACATCACGAGCTGGTGCCACTGCTTTTTGTACAGAATGAACAGCATCGAGAGGGCGAGGACGGCGGTCGCGACCAGGCTGAAAAATCGCTGGTCGGCCATGTGGACCATGAACGATATCGTTATGAACGCAACCAAGTATGTGAACGTTGTAAGGACCTGCGAGTTGTACCTGAATGAATGCGCGATCATGCCAATCGCGATTATCGAGAGGATTACCACCCCGAGAGTCGGATCCTGAATGACCCTTGCTTCGGGAAGATAATGAACCAGGAAGGTGGTGACATAGAATCCTGCCCATCCTCCAGCGAGAAGCCCCTTACCAAAGGTCGACAAAAGCGGTGTTCGTTCGAAGTGGATTCCCATACCCCACATGACAAGGAAGATGGCGTAGACTGAAATGACCTTTCCGGTGACTCCGGCCTTGGTGCTGAGGAGGAATCCCAGTCCGAGGACCAGGATCGTAACACCGGCCCAGATGACGAGGACCGGGGCGTGCTTTTCGATGATCTCGCCCCAGTCGATAGGTTTGCGTCTGGGCCTGGGGGGTCGAGGCGGAGGTGGGGGCGGTTGTCCAGTGTGGTCCGTCTCTGCACCATCCCGTGAAGCCTCCTCCTCTTTCCGCTGCTGGAACACTGAATATTCCGACGCTGGTTTCATTTCCCGCTTTGGACTTTGTTCCTGTTCCGCAGCGGATACGTCAACGAGCGGTTCTTCGAAATCAAAATACGCCTGAAGGTCGCGGGTAAATGACGCCCATATTTTCAGCCAGACGGTTACGGTCCATTCGAATTCGTGGTACGTGTCGCGCGATACGACCAGCGCTACAGGTTCGTCCTTCAACGCGACAAGCGCCGGCACCGGCGGGTAGTCCGGGTTTTCTGCGAGGCGCAGGCCGGTCCTGACTCTCATGCCCGCCTGTTCAGCGGATTTTCTGTAGAATTCGAGAACCTGGTCCGGGGGATCGGCGGTCCTGAACTTGAATTTAACTGATTTACCGCGAGACCCGCCTCCTCCGGTGATGACAGTTTTAGCGTCGCTAAGATCCGCGTTCGGGTAGGGACGGTAACCTATCTCGCTCAGGTCCCTGGTCTCGTCAGGTTCTACATCCGCATCGGCTGCAGAGCGTTTCGGGACGACATATTCGATCTTGTCCCATTTTCTTTTCTCGTTGCTATGGTTGATCCAGATTATGAGAAGCACCACGATGCTGAGGAGCGGTGAAAGTTTGATCGCGATGATTGCACTGATGATGAAGGCAGGAATCGCTGCGATACGTCGCCCGTTTATCTCACGTTTCTTCCACTGGGTGAACCAGCTGTACCACCAGAAGATAGTCTGTCCCAGCATGACCCATACATGGATCGGGGTAACAAAGGGATCAAAGCCGTACGTGTTATCCGAGGGATCCAGGTTAGAAAGCAGGTATAGCGCTGGGTAAAAGACCACCAGGAGCGCGACTGCCCAGCCGAGAACGCGTCCCCAGTTCCGCTGTGTGAGATGCCAGTACAGCGAACCAGCCACGTATGGAAGGCTCCACAGAGGTAATACAAGGAAGAGTCCAGCGATGAGAGGCAAAGGCCCAAAGCCCATTGTGCGATACCCCCACAGGCGGATATGAAACTATATCACATGTAGCAAGGCTCCTCGGGTTACTAAGGCCCGAAAAAGCCCTGATAGGTTCAAAACGGTTGAGGGAAAATCAGTTCGACGGCATGGGCGGCCTGTATTGGGAGCCGAACCTGACGATCCAGTCCCATGCCTCGGGTCCGAACCATGCCCAGAAAGCAGCGGTGAGAACGACGAAAATGATAGCGGTCCGGTTGGATGTTTTATGGTTGGCCCTGTCAGTCATTATAATCCCCTCCGATTCTTTTCTGCAACGCTTATTTTAATTTCGTTGCATATTGTACTACAGGAACGAAGGTTTGTCAAGGGGGTGGGGGTTAATAAATGGAATCGCGATTAAGCGTAATACCGTGCACCGCCCGTAAGGGTGGTGGCTTTCGTATATATTCCACCACCACCCTTACGGGCGGTGCACAGTAATAATGTGGGTGTGGTGGCATTTGAATATATTCCGCCACCACCACGGTCGGTGCACTGTTTGTCAGGGCACAGTAAGATTATGATATTATTCGATTGTTGGTTACTACATTATGACCGATCCCAATCAGCCGATATTCTGGCCCCTCCTCATCCGGTTTAGTAAAGCCGGACTCATGCGATTTATCGGACATCTCGACTGGCAGGCTCTCCAGCAGGCCATGTTTCTGAAAGCTGGACTTGCGATCAAGGTCGGCGAAGGTCCCACACGTAAGCTGAAGCTGAAAACGAGTCCCCCGACACCCGTGAGCGTCGCAAGCGAGTGCGAGCTGACTTACGTTGTTTTGAAACAACAGCTTTACCCCGAGGAAGCTGTACGACGCCTTTCTCAGTATTGCCCGGACGGTGTAGCAATCATCGGCGTGAAGGATGCATCGCAGCTCGCGACGAAAAATCCGTTCGGCGTAATCGAAGCTGCATCGTACGGGGTCGAATTCGGTGATGATTTGGATGAATCGCAGGTGAAAAGTATTACGTCGATGCTTGAACAGGTTAAGTCAGGTGATCCGCCTGAAAATATAGAGCACGAAGACGTAAAACAGTTCTGGGGACGGATTATCGAGCTTGATTACGCCGCAGATTCGATTCGACTCATGGTCGACCAGCGCGAGGGAAACACGTTTCATGCGGCAAAGTGCGCTTCTTTCCTTGAATCGCAGTTGAAGCTGCCCCATTATCCACGATTTACGAAGCTTGATTACTACCGCCTGAAACCGTCCAGACGACGGCTGTTCAGATGACTCTTCACACAATAATACCCGCCTGGGATTAATTGGACTTTGCTAACTGGTAAGCCCTTGAATTATTCAAGTTTCTCAGGGCGACATTCGCCTGATGAAAATATCCGAAGCTCCGTTGGAGGTGCGTTCGTCTATTCCATCAATCGGATCGAAATCGTTCGTTCCCTGGAAGGCTCCGACCACAATAGCGGCACCATCGACGTCGGTGACCACGCAGTGCGCGTTGTCCCAGCTGGTGTCACCCCACGCCTGCGACCATCTCCAGTTCCCTGAACCGTCGAGGCAGGTAATGAACGAGTCGTATTTTCCGGCACAGATGTAATCCTGCACGCCGGGCCCGGGATCGAGATCGGCAGTAAGCTGGATTGTGCCCACTACGTAGACCAGGCCGGATGAACTAACTGCTGTCTCAACTCCTAGATCCCATTCCGGACCACCCCACGTACTGACCCACTGGAAATTTCCTTCAGGATCGTACTTCGTGACGAAAACATCGGCCCCGCCGTTCGAAGTAACGATGTGCGTGTCGGGTCCGGCGTCGAAATCGACCGTCTGGGTGAACATTCCGGTTGAGTACACATTTCCATTGCTGTCGATGCCTATTCCATTGCCCTTGTCCCAGCTTGCGGTGGTCGGTCCTGCACTTCCCCAGGTCCGAACCCACTGGTATTCGTCACTGGCGTTGAATTTGATAAGGAAAACGTCGCGTTCACCGTTCGATGTCCGCTCATCAACGCCCGGTCCGGGATCGAAATCGACCGTAAACGAGAAATCGCCGGTCATGTACAGGTTTCCATGGTGGTCAAACACTATTCCGTCGGAGCCATCACCCTCGACACTCCCCCAGCTGTGCGTCCAGACGTAATCTCCGTCCTTTGTCAGCTTCACAAGCGCTGCTTCAGCATGTCCGTTCGATGTATATTCATCCACACCCGGTCCGGGGTCGAAATCCACGGTCCTGAAATACTCTACACCGAGGTAAATCGAGCCATCCTGGGCGATTCCGAGGCCGTGAATGATGTCCCAGCCCATGCCTCCCCATGCGATCGCCCAGACAAGGTCACCGGCGGGTGTAAAACTGCTGACGAACATGTCGGTGGCGCCTTCCCAGTCGTACGTGACGACACCGGGACCAGGGTCGAAGTCAACTTCGTCCATCGACCACCCGACAACACAGATGTTGCCGTCCGGAGTCATCGCGAGCTGGTTTCCAGAGTCGATTCCAGGACCTCCCCACGTACGCACCCACTGGTAATCACCATGCCTGTTGAGTTTAAGGAGAAATGCATCCTCAATGCCATTCGATGTGTGCAGGTCGCCTGCCTGCCCCGGGTTGAAATCGACGGTCGTGTAGTAAAACCCTGTCACGTATATGTTTCCGGCTTCGTCGATGACCATTCCGCGTGCCTTGTCCTCCCAGTTACCACCGATCGTGTGCGTCCATTCATCTGGATTGTCGCTGATCGTTACTTCAAGCATGACCGTCTGGGGATCAGTGTTGTCGCTTGTAACCACTACCTGAATTGTAAACTGCGTATCAGATGAGACCTGTTCTGCGTGCAGACGCACGGATGAGGATGTCAGAAGCTGGATTGTCGCTGCTGAGGACGGAAGAACGCTGATGGCGTACTGAATTCCCGTGTCACCGCCTGCGGTAATGTTGTATTGAGCCGTAGAATACTCGTCAATTTCAATCGGGCCCTCGATGCTGCTTATTACAAGTGAAATTCCACCACCCGAACTGCATCCCATGAATATTAAGCATGCAAGAAATCCCGACAGCCCTTTTAAGAATCCCAATTTGTCTCCTCCCTGTTACGTGCTTACCAGAGGCCCTCAAGCGGCACTTTCAGGAGCCACGAATCTTCCAGTCCGTAAGATTCATGTATTTCTACCTTCGGACCCGGGTCAAGGTCGGCACCTCCACCCATCGAACCGCAGACGTATATTTCATCCTCACCGGAAATCGCGACAGAAAGGCCGTGATCGGTTTTAAAGCCTCCCCACGAGCGTGCCCACTGGAAGCGTCCCCCGGAATCGAATTTTGTAAGGTATGCATCGGCGCCACCGATCGCTTCGAGCCACGACTGTCCGCTGGTCGGATCGAAATCGGATGCGCCTGAGAAAAATCCGGTGACGTAAACATGCCCGTGACTGTCCGTGTCGAGACCGTATCCGTAGTTTTCCGGTCCGACAAACCATGATTCAGACCACCTGTAAACACAGTCGGTGCTGAAATTTGTCACGTAACCGCTTCTCATCCCGTCAATGCCTGTGTAGTCAGTACCCGTACCGGGATCGAAATCGACTACACCTTCGAAGAACCCGGTGACGTAGAGGTTGTTCAATCTACCCAGTACGATCTCCAGACCCTCGTCCCATAATGTGTGACCCCAGGTCTGTACCCAGATGTAATTTCCGTCCGGATCGAAACTGACAATGTAGGGATCCCATGATCCGTTCGTAGTTCGTTCAGTAACTCCATCACCCGGATCGAAATCTATTGTGCTGGTAAAAGATCCAGTTACGTACGCATTGCTGAATTCATCAAGTGCCACGCCAGTGGCCCAGTCCCAGCCCTCGCTTCCCCAGTGATGTCCCCACTGGTAATTGCCGTAGCGGTCAAACTTGACCAGGAACGCGTCGGGAATGTCGAAACCGTCGTGGATGTCCTCACCGGGACCGGGATCGAAATCCGACGTCCCCGCCATCGAACCGCAGACGTACACATCGCCGGTCGCGCTGATCTCGACATCAAGGCTTTCCTCCCAGAGGTCACCTCCCCAGGTCCTTGCCCAGAGAAAATTACCGTCGGAATCGAACTTGCTGACAAACGCGTCCCATAATCCATTTGATGTATGGGTGTCTGTGCCGTCGCCGGGATCGAAATCCACCGTTTCAGTAAATTCCCCAGCGACATAGACAAAACCGTCGTTATCGACGGCTACCGAGCGGCACCAGTCCCATTGTTCACCGCCCCATGTCCTTCCCCAGACGAAATTCCCGTCCGAATCGAACCTGCTTAGCTGCGCGTCCCAGTGGCCTTCCGTTGTGTGATTATCTCTGTCCGTTCCGGGATTTAAATCGGCCGTTTCCTGAATTGCGCCGGCTGCGTATACTTCGCCGGAGGGACCGACAGCTACCTTCCACGCGTAATCGGCGCCGGGACCACCCCAGTGGACCGCCCATCCCTTTGGCGTATCGTCATTGATTTCTGGGTCGGGCACGGTCGCGGCTGATCCGCCGCATCCGATTGTTATCGCGAGCAGGATTGGAACTGTGAGCAGGAACACTCTCCCCGAACATTCCATCAACATGTCATCATTATAACACGATTTCCTGATTAATGAAAGATGGAATTAGAATTTACAGCAAATCGAGGCAGCTCCGGCCCGACTTCATCAATGGTCTTGATGAGGATTACCAGACAATTCGTAAAATGTGCAAAATTACTGTGCACCGACCCGCCGCGGCGGGTTGGTGGCTCTTACGGACCCGTATTAATTATCCATGAACCCGGTAAATCTTCCTGACGTGCGTCGGGAAGATTGATCAGGTAATTACCGTAACTCCTCAACGACGCCGATAACTCCTCCGCCGCCTCGAATATACTTCCTGCAAGTTCATTTGGATCCTGCGAAATCCGGAATTGGTAATAATCGTCGATAATGGAATCGCTTAAGCCAAGCTCGTAAGCACCCTCAAGCTGTTCGGGAGTAAAACCATCGGCCCGTAACCGCTCCATACGCTCAGCCGCGTCCTCCGGGGTTATGTATAGATCGGTGTAGCCCTCTGCACGAAGTTCATCGAAATACTCATCGAGCCTGTCTGCGACGTCGTACATTGCCCATCCGGCCATTCGCTCGTAGCAGACGGTCGCCTTGGCCTGTTCGAACGCCCAGTACTGATCGCCCATCATTTGAGCACCGCCCTGACGGTCGATCGAGATAACTGCCGCTTTCAGGATAGCGCCAAGCCTGAGGCCGTCGGCCATCAGGGCATTTGCCGCGTCCGCGCGAGCCTGCGGGATGTCAGCCGTGCCGGCAAGCGATGTGTAACTGAATTGTTCGGGTTGCGCGATGGTGTCGTAATCAGGTCTGGGCGGCTCCGAGCTGATTGCACCCGTGCAGTAATCCCACAAGGTCATTGAAAATTCCAGAAGCCCATTGAATATGGCGTTCGGGATCGCAAAACCGATAGTATTCGCGATGTTGGCCGGCCCGGATTCGAGCCAGCTGAGGGTATCGGACGCGTTGTTGAAATGATTCATCGCTTCACGCGCGTCGTTTGCAGTGGGATTTTTGTCGGGATCGTACTCCGGTAACGATGACCACGGCTCACCCCATTCCGGGTCCTCACTCGGACGACGTCCCGCAAGTCTCTGGCTGCCTCGATTTCCGGGTGTTGCGGATCCCTCTGTATCATCGGTCTCACGCCAGCGGTCGCGCCAGTCGAAATCAGGCAGGTCCTTCGACATTGCGATCTGATCGGTTTCGGCTTTCGAGAGCATAAGTGCGATGACCGAGTCCATCCACGCTTCCTGGATGAGGTCCATCGCCTTCAATTCCATTATAGTTATGTCATCCTGACCGGCTGTCATAAGGGAGAAAGCCTGATACAGTTCAGCGATCCTGACGATATCATCTACTCCGGGAACCATCCCGCATAAACGCTGGACTTCTGCTCGATGCTCCGATACCCATCGCTCGTTGTACTGCCACTGGGCATTATAGCCGGCCCAGGATTCGGTGAGAGTCTCATACGGATCCATCGGATCGAGGCAGGTGAAGGTGATAATCCCGTTGTCGATGTCAATTCGGTTACTATGCTCGTCCTCTATCGCGAAAATTTCACCCGACGAGTTCGTATCGACCATGCACATGTCTGGGTGGATGATCTGCACGTCGTTAACCGAGTATCCGTGCGGCTCGTACCTGACAAAATACCCGTTCGGATGGTACGACCAACGCTCTGCCGGGATTTCACGATCATCTTCCTGCCACGGAACGTCACCCGACAGTACCGCGACCGCTTCGAGATCAGCGTATGAACCGTATCCGCCTGTCATCATTGACCTAATCTCTGACTGGGCGCGCATCGTCTGACGGAGTGCCGGTGGAGCGTCGATATTGCTGAACACGTCGCCCATCATGTCCTGCGGTATCGCCTCAAATGCTCCGCCGTTGACAGTCAGGATCTGTTCAGGTGAAAGAAGCGCCTGTGCAATCGTCTGCCATTCTGAACTCATGTCAGCGATACGCGTTCGGCATTGCAGCGACCAGATGAGACCCTGCACGTCGCGCTGCTCGATCTCGGGATGCGATTCCGAGTTCCTGAGAAGGTCGATGAACATGTCCGCCCACGGGCCTTCCAGAGGTGCCCAGAGGTAACCGTCGCCGTGACCCGGTCCGTACGTCCCCGCGTGAAGGCAGAAGCTCTGGATCGTGTATTCATACCGTCCCGGCATGACATAGTTCCCGGTTTCAGTGCCGGGCGGGATCTCGCCGATAGGCCTGAAATATATGTCTTCCATGATTGGTGCGTTAGGGTAATTATCGAGAAACGGCACGTCGTAAACCGCATCGTCGAGACTCGTTGTGATCACGTCCCCGCTGTCACCCATACCGAGGCCGTACGCGGCGAGGTTGCCGAGTATGTTATCGAGGTCGGAAATGTCATCTACGATGTCCACTACATCGTCTACGTCGGGTATGTCCGGACGGTCGGGTGTTCTCGGGAACTGGGCAAGAGCACTGACGCCAGTGAATACACCTACGGTAAGGATCAGCAGGATCATGCGGATGGATTTCATAGCCATAACGGTACCCCTCTTAATGAGACTTAACCGGAATATTAACATAGAAATTGGTCGGGGTGATCGTGGCCAGCTTCAGGAGTTAGAAGTAATCATTTTGAATGCAACGTGGACAGGCACCAATAGATCGTAGCCCGGGAATGCATTTCCCGGGATTTGATAATTTCTTCACACAATCCCGGCGAATGCATCGCCGGGCTACGATGTATAAAATTCGGTGCACCGACCGTAAGGTTGGTGGCATTCTGGAAGTGTTCAAAATTAGCCCAGAAGTTATGGTGCAAAGCGGGCAACGAAGATATCATGATATCCGTCTGACATCAGGACAGTCTCGTTTGGTTCTCCCTGCCCGAATGTCGCTGTATCCCAGAAACCTCCTGTCACAACTGTCGAGTCGTCCGAAAGCGTTGTGATTCCCTGGCCGGTATCATTCGCCGTTCCACCCGAACGTTTCACCCATCCGAGAGTACCGTCAGGATTGTACTGAGCCACAAAGATATCAGATTCATTAACATCACTAGTTGCCAGAACCGTCTCGTTTGGTTCACCCTCCCCGAATATCGCTGTACCGTAGAAACGTCCTGTCAATACTACCGAGCCGTCTGAAAGAGTAGTGATTCCCTGGCCTCCATCCCAATCCGTTCCACCTGCATGCTTCGCCCAAGCGAGAGTGCCGTCAGGATTGTACCGGGCCACGCTGATATCGCGATCTCCATACGATTCCAGAACTGTCTCGTTAGCCTCACCCTCCCCGAATGTCGCTGAACCACAGAACCATCCAGTCACTACAGTGGAGTCCTCCGAAAGAGTTGTGATTTGTAAGCCAATTGCACCCTCCGTTCCGCCTGCCCGTTTCGCCCATGCGAGAGTGCCGTCAGGATTGTATCGAGCCACGAAGGTATCATATCCACCATCAGATACAAGGTCAGTCTCGTTTGCTTCGCCCTCCCCGAATGTAGCTGAATCCGTAAAGTTCCCGGTCACTAACGTGGAGTCGTCCGAAAGTGTTGTGATTCCGTAACCATGATCATCACCAATTCCGCCTGCTTGTTCTGCGTATGCGAGAGTGCCGTCGGCATTGTACAGAGCCACGAAGATATCAGATTCTCCAGCAGATACCAGGACAGTCTCGTTTGTTTCACCCTCCCCGAATGTCGCTGTACCTCCGAAACGTCCCGTCACAACTGTCGAGTCGTCCGAAAGCGATGTGATTCCATAGCCATCATCCCAATTCGTTCCACCCGCACGTTTCGCCCACGCGAGAGTGCCGTCGGGATTGTACCGTGCCACGAAGTTATCGTAACTTCCATACGAAACCAGAACAGTCTCATTTGTTTCACCCAGCCCGAATGTCGCTGTACTTCCGAAACGTCCCGTCACAACTGTTGAGTCATCCGAAAGCGGTGTAATTCTAAGACCGGAATCAGTCCATATTCCACCCGCACGTTTCGCCCATGCGAGAGTGCCGTCAGGATTGAACCGGGCTACGAAGATATCCCATTCTCCAGTTGATACCAGAACAGTCTCGTTTGCTTCGCCTTCCCCGAAAGTCGCTGAATCCTGGAAAAATCCTGTCACAACAGTCGAGTTATCTGAAAGTGTTGTGATTGCTTCGCCATAATCATAATCCGTCCCGCCAGCGCGTTTCGCCCAGATGAGATTACCGTCATAAACGACAGCGGTAAGCACAGTGATATCTTCGATCTGAAATGCAGCCATTTCACCGAGATTAAAATCACTTTCCTGAGATATTACTCGCGCGAGCACAGGATATTGATCTGGCGACGCACCATTCGCATTTGTTATTACCCCATCATACAGCCAGGAATCATCACCTGACTGGGAGGAGTAACTCAGGAATATCTCACCATCAAACAGTGATGGGCATTCAATCGAAACAGTACTGATAGTGTCGATTCCCTGGTGATCGAATACTTCAACCTGGATCTCGGCAGTATCGCCTTGCTCGCTTGTTAACTCATCAGGCATCTGGAATTCCAGTCTGTACGGCTCAAGGCAATTGGCTTCCGGTGGAAAATCGGAAAGGGGATCGATTATTTCATCGACATGGATCCAAGACGCGTCCACGATGTATCCGAACTCAAAGGGTACAGACGGGAAATTCAGATTAATTGTTACCGTCTCAGTAGTGCCCGACACGAACATCCGTCTCGGGTTATCCTTGCAGAAGGCCATGAATGGATTCAGTGTCCCGGTGAAGTCATCTCCAAATGCAAATTTTCCTTGAATATATTCAAGGATGGGCCATGGGGTTGAACCGGAGGGAAACTCTACCGGATTAAACAGTGCTGTGAAGCCATCGGGGTCAATCAAAGCGGGATTTGAGCCGTCGAGTGAGACGTATCTGTTGCTGGTGGGGAAAAGAGTGTCACCACTTGTCACTAAAACCCCACGTACATCGAATCCGGTTAGTTTTACCAGACCGGGGAAAGGATGTCTCAGTTGGAAGTCGCATTGAACGATGTTATTCGGCAGCCAGGATAAGTTTTGGATGCTGAGACAATCGCTACATGGGGTAACCTCAAGCAGCCTGACTACATTAAAGTGTGACCCGGCCTCGCGGTTCGGCACTACCTCGATTGTCTCTCGATCCGGATCAACTCTAATCGTCCAGTATCCCCAGACCGTACGGTTGGACTGATTAACGGTGTTGATAGCGAGTTGATCGGGGCCGGGATCGGGTGTAACCGGTGATTGTCCCGACGAGCATCCAGCAAAAGCCAACAAAATGACACAAGCAAGAATACTATGAATCTTTTTCACGGGGATCCCTCCCTAAGGTACAAACTACACGTCCTGAATACATACATTATAACATGATCAAGTGAAAATGTGCAGGATGGGGTCGGTTGTAAGAAAGCCACCAACCTTACGGGCGGTGCACGGTAATGTATGCATCAGTACGGTGCACCGACCGTAAGGTTGGTGGCATTCCACATCGGGCATTCTTATGAAAAAATAAAAACCCCCACCGATGTGGTGGGGATTTTCATTGACCTTAACCGGTCAATCGAGCAGATTTGCTAAGTTATTAACTACAGATCAAGGAAGTCTTTGACGCGGACGCTGCGTTTCTGGCTTTTCAGACGTCGCAATGCTTTCGCCTCGATCTGCCTGATTCGCTCGCGTGTCACGCCGAACTCACGACCCACTTCCTCCAGCGTGTAATAGTGGCCGTCATCGAACCCGAACCGTCGACGGATTACCCTCCGCTCACGGTCCGAGAGCGTGTTGAGCACTTTCTCGAGTTCCTCGCGAAGCATCTGCTTCATGGCGGAATTGTCCGGGTTCGGAATCCGCTGGTCCTCGAGGAAATGCTGGAGCTGTGAGTTTTCATCCTCACCGATGGGTGTTTCGAGCGAGATGGGTCGCTGGGCGATCTTCCGAATCTCCTGGACCTTGGCAGGAGGCATGTTCATCTTACTGCCGAGCTCACCGGGGGTGGGTTCGGTGCCCTTCTTTTGCGAGATTTCGCTCGAAGCCTTCTTGAGCTTGTTAATTTTCTCCACAATGTGGACGGGCTTACGGATAATGTCCTCCTGGTCGGCGAGGGCACGGGTGATCGCCTGGCGGATCCACCATGTCGCGTACGTGGAGAACTTGAAGCCCTTCGTGTGGTCGAATTTCTGGACCGCACGCATGAGGCCGAGGTTGCCTTCCTGGACGAGGTCGAGGAAGCTCAGGCCCTGGGTCTTGTACTTTTTGGCGATGGATACGACGAGTCGGAGGTTAGCTGTGGTGAGCTTCTTTCGCGCAGTATCCTTCTGCCACTCCTTGAACTTTTCACCAGCGATGATCTTGGCGAGATGGACCTCTTCATCAGGTGTGAGGAGGGGTACCCATCCGATCTCCCTTAGGTAGATCTTCACCGAGTCATCAATCTTGATGTCGTGGGAAAACTTAACGTCAGAGTCCAGAAGTGATTTCGGATCAGCCTTCCTCTTCTCCAGTGCTGACTGGAGCATCGGAGTCATTTCGGCATTTGCGACCTCGGCCTTTCTGCGGCTTCTGGATCTTGCACGAGTTTTCCCGTTTTTGCCCCTGGCTGGACGCCGTATCAGGAGGTTTATGCGTTTGCGCTCAATCGAGCAGAATATAGCTTCCAGTTCGTCTTTATTGACCTTCTGGCAAGCCTTTACAGTATCGCGAACCTCTTTGCGGGTCAGCCATCCATCTTCCTTGCCACGAGCGAGTAATTTCTTATACTCCTCGTGTTTACAGACTTTCTGGGGAACGAGCACACGCCGTTCTAGCATACGGTATATCACCACCGTTACTTTGATTGACTATTTCTGAGATCTGGCTTCGCAGCCTTCTACTCTATTAGATGCAGTTTTTTCCAAAAGATGCGCTCAGGCGCAAAAAAAATCGGTCAGGGCGGTTTTCGCGCCTCACCGCGTCGGTCTCCCCTCCCGGATTATTCATCCGAGAGGTGAAGCCCAGTCGTCCTCTGTCCGTTTCTCCTAGTTCTATCCACGCCTACAAGCCAGTCATAATAGGTATACTCGACGAATTGCATATCGTCAAGACGTATAAAGCGGGAAAAGTGGTATAAAATTGACTAAACAGTCATTACATCGGACACAATGTCGCAAAATTCAGGATTATGGTGCTAAAAACAAGATATCGGCATGAAAAAATGGTTTAAACCGCCGACAGGATGTCGCCGGTCCCGCGGACCGGAGGTCCCCGCTCCCAGTGTGGAAATATAAATTTGATACTGGTCAGGTACTGTAATGGTCATGGTCAGGTGCTGTAATGGGTCCTGGTCAGATGTCGTTGTGGACGAAGGGTTAGATGAAATGGGCTGTAATGGTGTAAAATCTGGCTTATGGAGAAACGTATGGAGAGCAAGGAACCGGAAGGGGCGGTGCTTTATATTGTCGCGACACCGATTGGGAACCTCGAGGACCTTACACTGAGGGCAATCAGGATCCTTGGTGAGGTCGATGTCCTTGCGTGCGAGGACACAAGGCGGACCAGGGTACTGCTCGACAGATATGGGATCAAACGACCCGGAAAGATAATCTCGTACCGTGAGAGGAATGAGAAAAATGCGACGCCTGGTATTCTCAAGCTTCTGGATCAGGATCGCAAGGTGGCGGTATGCTCGGATGCAGGCTACCCGGGGATATCGGATGCGGGGTACAGGCTGATTACGGGTGCGGTCGAGAAGGAAATACCAGTTATAGTGATCCCGGGGGCAAGCGCCATTCCAGTCGCGCTGCTGTCATCTGGTCTGCCGACCGACAGTTTCACATTCATGGGCTTTCCGCCGAGGAAATCGGGCCAGATGAAGAGGTTTTTAGAGGCTGAAAAGGACGGTTCCCATACATTAATAATATATGAGTCTCCGATGCGGCTCGGGAAGCTCCTTAACGTGGCGCTTGAGGTCCTCGGCGACAGGAAAGCGGCTGTCTGTATCGAGCTGACCAAGATGTTCGAGGAGACGCATAGGGGATACCTGGCGGAGCTGATCGAGGAGTTCGGAGAGAAGAAAATAAAGGGTGAAGTAACGGTCGTGATCGCAGGGAACAACCCAAAATTTGCCCGTGAAGGATGAAATGGCCGAGATTCTATCGACACCTCATGGCGACCTGACGCTGCCGGTTTTCCTGCCGGACGCGACCCGTGCAGTCGTGAGATCTGTCGATGCAGCCGACCTGGTCGGCTCAGGAGTGCAGGGAGTGGTGGTCAACACGTTCCACCTTCTGAGCAAGCCCGGTATCAGGACACTCTCATCGGGAGGCATCCACAGGTTCATGGGATGGGACAGGCCAGTCGTCTCGGATTCAGGCGGCTTCCAGATATACTCGCTTCTCACGAAGAACCCTAAGCTGGGGAGTGTGACGTCTGACGGGTTCACGTACCGGATGTCGAAGGGCGCGAAGAAGATCAACCTGGGTCCCGCAAAATCGATACAAAGACAGTTCCGTCTCGGTGCGGACATCATGATCTGCCTGGATCACTGCATGCATCCTGATGAGCCGGACGAAAGGCACCGTGAAAGCGTCGAGAATACAGTTAAATGGTCGAGAGAATGCCGCGTTGAGTTCGACCGGCTGCTTGTGGAGAAAAAAATCGAACCGGAATCAAAACCGCTCCTCTTTGCGGTAATCCAGGGTGGGGAAGATCGGGAATTGCGTCGGGAATGCACTGACAGGCTGATGGAGATCGGATTCGACGGCTATGGCTACGGGGGCTGGCCGCTCGATGATAACAACCGGCTGGTTGAAGCGGTCGAGGCTGTCGCGGAGATGGTTCCGGATGAGTTCCCACTGTTCGGGTTGGGGATCGCGAGTCCGGAGCATATCGTGAGCTGTGTCGGGATGGGTTATTCGATCTTCGACGGGGCTTTTCCCACACGTGATGCGCGTCGGGGTCGGCTGTACGTCCATAAGGGCGGGAAGGTTGAGAAGGGGAAGTTCTTCACCCGCATCTATATGCAGGACGACAAGCATACGGATGATCACCGCCCGGTGGATGAATCGTGCGACTGCCTGTGCTGCTCGAAATACACTAAGGCTTACCTTTACCATCTATTCAATATTGAGGACCCGCTGGCGTACAGGCTGGCGACGATTCATAACCTCAGGTCCTACATGCGGATGATGTCGGAGCTGGGATCGGGGGGACAATCAGAAGTACATGAAAATCCAGCCATCGCTGAAATTAAGCGATCGAAAAAATACAGTTCTTTAAACATCGACACCATCGGGAGGGTTGTAAACTGGGCGTCGGAGAGGGCTGAATCGGAGACCGATGTCGTGAAGGTCGCGAAAAAGAAGCTCAGGCAGGTCTACGGTGCATTTATCGATTCGTTTGATTACAACAAGGTGAAGGCACTGCAGGATCAAATAATCCCGACTACGAGACCTGTGGCTTTGAAACAGACATGTGAGCAGATTTTACAATGCCACCAGTCGACATCGGAGCGTATTGGGATTCTCGATAAAGCCTGCAAGTCGATTTTCAGTGTGACCGGGAAGCCGGGGAGTGTACTTGACCTGGGTTGCGGCCTGCATCCGTACTCTATCCCGTGGATGGGTCTGAAACAGGGTACCGAATACATCGCGTGGGAAATTGACGAGAGGATTGTCGATCTCGTGAATGGATATTTCGAGCGTTCCGGGATTAACGGCAGGGTTGAACTGAAGGACGTGCTGGTTGATGTCCCGGATTACGAAGTTGATGTGGTGTTTCTCCTGAAAATGGTACCGTCGCTCGAACAGCAGGAGGCTGGATCGAGCAGGAAGCTGATAGAGAGTCTGAAGGCGAAGTGGGTGGTGGTATCGTACCCGACTGCGTCGATTGGCGGTGCGGAGAAGGGTATGCGTGAGAATTACGAGGACATGATGGAGGGTGTTATTGAGGGTATGGATGTCGGGATTGAGAAGGTGGAATTCGACGAGGAAATTTTCTGGTTGTTGAGGAAATGATTAAGGAAGCGGACGGGACGTCCACGAGACAGCCGGCGGGACGCCCGCGCTACGTGATAGACATCCGAGCTACGTGATAAATTGCACACTCAAGATAAAGAGAATTGTATGTTCAGATTACGAGTACAAATCAAGGGAATTGTTCAGGGAGTCGGATTCAGGCCGTTTGTGCATGGCCTTGCGGAGAAATACGGTCTGAACGGATGGGTCGTAAACGATTCGAGAGGGGTTGAGATCGAGGTAGAAGGGGAACGTGCTGATCTGGAGAATTTCATCAGGGAAGTTAAGCAGAATCCACCACCTCTAGCACAGATAGTTGATGTAATCGAGGATTGGGTGGATGTATATGATGTGGAAAATGCAGGGGATGCCGGTAAGTACGAGTATTTTGAAATCCGGGCAAGTGAGGATGTCGAGGGGGAGAGGGTGCTTATCAGCCCGGACGTGGCAACGTGCCATGACTGCCTTCGTGAAATGTACGATCCTGATGATACGCGCTATCGATATCCATTTCTTAACTGCACAAACTGCGGTCCGAGATTCACGATAATTGAGGACCTGCCGTATGATCGTCCGAGCACTACAATGAGTGAATTCCCCATGTGCGACATGTGCAGTGGGGAGTACGGTGATCCGTCGGACCGTAGATTCCATGCTCAGCCAACATGCTGCAAGACATGCGGTCCAAAGCTCGGGTATCTCGACGGGGATGGGAACGAAGTCGATGGTGATCCACTCGGGTTGACCCTTGAAGCATTGAAAGCCGGCGGGATTGTTACTATCAAGGGGATCGGGGGTTTCCACCTCGCATGCGATGCAGCCAATCCCGAAGCTGTCAGAAATTTGAGGGAAAGAAAACACAGGGAAGCGAAACCGCTTGCTGTTATGGTCGGGGGGATATCCGCCGCGAAACGTCTCGCGGATGTAAACGACGATGCAGAACAGGCCCTTCTGTCGCCCGCGCGACCGATTCTGATACTCCCGGAGAAGCCAGATTCACCGATACGGGATGACTCGATATGGGGCGTCACCGGTGGAGTCAGGACGATCGGGATAATGCTTCCGTACACGCCGGTCCACCACCTGTTGTTCCGTCCGCTGCCGGTTGACAAAGAGAATATTGGTGACATCGTGCTCCCGGAGGAGATCGGCGGTCAGTCGGAAGCCAGGTTCGATGCGTTTCAGGCGCTGGTGATGACAAGCGGGAATATTTCCGACGAACCGATAGCATCGGAGAACGATGAGGCATTGAAAAGGCTGAAGGGGATTGCCGATGGGTTCCTTGTGCATAACAGGCGGATTCACAGGAGGGCGGACGACAGTGTCGCGACGGTCAGGGACGGTGTTACGACGATCTGGAGATGGGGTCGGGGTCACGTACCAAGGCCGATATACCTTCCGGAACAGCTTCCACCGGTGCTGGGTGTCGGTGGGGAACTGAAAACAACGATCTGTCACATCCGTGACGACAAGGCGTTCGTCAGCCCGCACATCGGGGATCTGAAAACATTCGAGACGTACGAGTACCTGAAAGAAACAATCGAGCACCAGGAGAGGATTCTCGATGTAAAGCCCGCATACCTCGCATGCGATATGCATCCGGATTACCACTCGACCCGTTACGCTGAGGAAAGGTCGGAGCTGGAAGGTATTCCGATCGTAAAAGTACAGCACCATCACGCTCACGTGGTCGCGCTCCTGACCGAGCACGGCTTGCTTGACGAGGAAATCATCGCTCTTGTGATGGACGGGACAGGATACGGTACCGACGGAGCCATATGGGGTGGTGAGCTGTTCAAAGCTGGAGCAACGGACTTTGACCGCCTGGGACATTTCACGTACGCAGCCCTTCCGGGTGGGGACGTTGCCACGAAGGAGGTCTGGCGGACGGCGATAGGGCGTCTGTGGGACGAGCACGAGGGTGAAAGCGGCAATTTACCTAACGAGTTCATGCCGCTGTTCAGCAAAATTCTACCCGATCGAATTGCGACGGTCGAGGGAATGATACGCGCGGAAGTAAACTGCCCGCCTGTAGACAGCCTTGGGCGAATTTTCGATGCGGCTGCATTCATCGCGGGTATCGAGGGAGGTGATGGTTCGGTTGATTCCAGGTATGACGGTCAGTTCCCGATGCTTCTCGAAGCGGCCTGTGAAGGAAGCATTGAATTACCGGACGGGGATGTTGAGAACATTATCCGGATGGTTGATGGTTTGATACGTAAAGATGATGACGGGATCGTCGTTGACGGGAATGAGCTGATGCGTAACGTTGCACGGATGAAGCTGGATGGACGGGATACGAGGGATGTAGCGAGGTATTTTCACAGGTTGGTGATCGAGATACTTGAGAGGCTTGCACTGATGGGAAGGGAAGATACAGGTATCGAGACTGTCGGGTTGTCAGGCGGATGTTTCATGAATCGGATACTGCATGAGGAGTTAAAGGGAAGGCTGGAAGGGAAGGGATTGAGGGTGATGACGCATCGAATCATGCCGACTAATGACGGTTGCATATCGCTGGGTCAGGCTGTATGTGCAGGATACAGGTTATTGAGGACGTAGGATCGGGGGATGACAGGAGGTTTGTGCATTAGATGAGACACCCGTAAGCGCCAGTTATTATGAAGGGGGAGTGAAGGTTATCGTACGCTTACGGGCGGCACTGGTTTCTCTTTTTTTTTCTTACAATGCACTCTTACTGTGAGCATGATGGCAGTATTGGAGTCTAATTATCTTAATATTGCACACCCGTAAGCGCCAGTTATTATGAAGGGGGAGTGAAGGTTATCGTACGCTTACGGGCGGCACTGGTTTCTCTTTTTTTTTCTTACAATGCACTCTTCCCGTGAGCATGATGGCAGTATTGGAGTCTAATTTTCTTAATATTGGACGCTTCCTGACGCAGGCACAGAATGCACGTTCCCTGATGCATGCTACGGAATGCACGTTCCCTGACACAGCAATAGAACGCACGCTCCCTGATGCATGCTACGGAATGCACGCTTCCTGACCGTCGCGTTTCTGAAAGAATTAATAGATTTCAAGTACATTGTTTATAACCAGCGGACGGATTTCAGGTCCCTGGGTATGTTTCTATTGTGCGTCGACCGGGGATGTCCGAGGATCAGGCAGCATTTGACCTCGTTCTTCTCCGGAATTTTGTAAATTTCCCTTAACTTTTTATCGTTCTCGAACATCGGTGGGATGAGACCGATTATGCAGCTTCCCAGGCCCAGCCCCTCGGCAGCCAGCATCGCATACGTTATGGCAACCAGGCAGTTTTCATCGTAACTGCTGGCAAATTTATCTGAATGGAAGAGAAGCATTGCGGTTGCATCGTACGTCAGGTGGTCCACACCTTTGTCATGGTCTTTCAGAACACCAAGAACAGCAGGAAGGACGTCTTTCACCATACTGTACATCAGGTGGGCAGGAATCTTCAGACGCATCAATGCCCTGAAAAATGGACTGCCGAAAGCGAACTTCCAGTTATTGAGGTTCCTGACAGCGTGGGGAAGAAAAGCTTCGATCTTGTCACGGGAGTCGAAGACAAGGATCTCGACACTATGCGGCGGGAATCCCATCGGAGCCGTTGAGGTAACTTCGATAATTTTATCGATGTCTTCTCTGGATACAGGAACAGGCTGGTAACGCCGGCAGGATCGTCGAGCCTTTAACAGCAACTCGAAATCAGCAAGTTTTGGAAGCTCATCGGGCAGGCGTTCAAAATCCGCGTAATCGTAGCCCTTGATTACAATAGCCTTGGTCGGGCAGACCGACATGCAGTGGGCGCATACGATGCATGCGTGGATTGGATCCTCAATTTCCTGAATCTTATCAGCGATGAGGTCGAGATGTGAAACCGGGCAGATGCTCACGCATTTCGAGCATTTAATGCACTTGTCATGGTCGATTGAGTTTGCCGTGGCTTTCATAACTGACTATGTATCCCCTGTCAGTCTCCTGGTAAAATTTCCATAAGATGCAGGATGAGATTGTACACAATTCGGGGAGGAATAATACTTAAATATCGGGTTGCTGGAACCATTCACGCATGGTAAATTTAGAATAGAGATTAACATATGGCTCTCGTCCCATGTCTCATCCAGTAATGCTGAATAAAGGTTGATCAAAGACTAAACGGGGCGGGGGCTTTTACGTTTGCGGGTTTACATTAATATAGATGAGCACGTACGAGGCATGCGTGCGACAGGATTTCACGCCCGGGGCGGGCGTGATACTTTTAAGGATTATACCCGGTAAAAAGTGACAGGCTCTGGAATTTCTGGTTGAATGTGCCCCATGAAATTTCTCGACAAATTTCCCGTTGAGTACAGACCGCAGGTTGAGTGGCTTCTCGAGAAAGGTGGCCCGATTGTACGTTACCGGACGCTGAAGGATATCGTTAAGAGACCCGGTTACTGTGTCGCGCTTAAAAGGGCACGCAAGGCACTGACAGACAGTCCTCTCGCAGGTAAATATCTCGCGCTGCTGAAGATGGGTGCTCTGAACAGGGACGTGCACGGCTCGTTCGATTACATGCTTGAGAACACTTTCGGGAAGCTGAGCGAACTGGGCCTGGGACGAGGGCATCCTGAGATCGATAAAACAGCCATGCATTACCTGCGACTGGCGAACGACGCTTTTCAGGTCGACAGGGCAAGGGGCGTGTGGGTTTTCATTACTGATTTCTATGTCCGGGAAGTAATGCAGTTACTAAACATTGCGGGGTACCAGGAGAAGCAGCAGGTCGATTACACATGCGCGTTGATCGACAGGCTCGCGGAATTCATCGAAGCGGACAGGTTCGATGATTTCAACATTCCGTATGACGGCTATCCCAATCCCGGGAAGAGCTACGGACGTCATAAGCTGATAAACCCGAGGTTTTATAACGGCGCAACCATCGCGGTGCCGCTGATCTACGACCTTCACGGCTTTGCAAAGTGCCAGTGGCTGAACAGGCGTAAGAAATCGCTGGCGAAGGTCGAAAAAATTGTGGAATTCATCCTGTCGCGGACATACCAGGCATTCCCGCCGGGTTTCGGGAACGTATACGACCCGGAGAGAAAGTCGTACAACACCCACGGCTGGAAAGCGAACCTTGAAGTGAAAAAGGGACCCGGTCCCGGCTCATCGGGTTTAACGTTGCTGACGCTGGAGTCACTCGCGCAGTTCAGGACGTCGTGGAAGAATAAGCACTTCATTAAGGAACTCCACATTATGGACGGTTTCAGGGGTGACGATGGCATCTGGAGGTTCCCGAAGGAGTTTTTAAGGGATGGTACGGGTTACTGGGTGGTGGGAGGACGTATGGCGCTTGAGAGTCCACCCAGGACAAAGGAGAAACTTGCTTTAGAGAGCACGTTCAGGGCACTTGCCATACATTTTGGCGACGGCAGGGGATAGTTATCAGAGAAGACCCCAGCCAGGCTGACTGGCATCTATAAATGGCTCGGTTACGTCTCGCTCGATCTCATCATCGTCCGTAAGACGGTATTCGTGCACGCTTGTGGTGTTATCCTGTGTAGATACCTTGAACACCCACTGTTCGCTGACAACCGTGCTGTCGGGTCGTACGATTTCGATGTAGAGAATCTCGTTATCGTCCTCATGGGCTACACCGATGTACACCCAGTGCGGCTGATCGGTTTCGTAGGTTGGAAGGTTGGAGATTACAGTCGTGCGCGGAGTCCAGTATCCCCTGATGAGGTCGGCAGGATCGCGCGGTAGGTTGAGATGCTCTTCGAAGTACCGTCTCGCGAACTGCCTTACAAGTGCATGGACGAGTTTCTGACGGATGAAATCAGGATCGGTGATATCCGAGTTCTCATTCTCCATATCAGTCTGGATGAGACTGCCGTACGAGTTGGCCGCGTGCGTGTTACTCAGGGCATCTACGATATGCGGCTGACCCGCGCCCTCGGCGGCTATTGTGTAATATGCAAACTCGTAACCATCGAAATCATATGTGATCTTAATTTTATCGCCATCTTCCTCGTACGATTCAAGATCACGATCCACGAAATCGAACAGGGGCTGGTTATCCGGCGGGACGGGCTCGAACATCAGCCACTGCGAATTTTCCAGTTCATCTATCGAGGTCGGCAGCCTGCCGTACTGGCGGTAGAACGCCTCGGTCGAGCTCTCGATCATGTTCCTCGTGGCGTTTATATGGTTGAGCCACCTGGAGTAGGTATCGAGACGGGCGCTGGCCTTAGGACGTCCGCAGGACATCACAAGCGATAGCATTATTGACAATGTAATCAGACAGAAAACGGTGAACCGGCAGGGAAAGGATGCTCTCATATTGTCCCCATCCTTGGTCTTGGGGTAGTACTCACTTCTTAGGCGCCTAGTATACATGGTGAACGGGGAAAATTTGAGTGACCATGCGAAAAATCGGGGTATTTACGCAAGTTACATCCAAGGTGATTCAGGATGCTGAAACAGCAATCACCAACAGCCGTCCGGACGGTGCTTCACGAGGTAAACATCGTTATCGCCGAGGGACGTTTGTTCATCGGGGTCGGTGTTGCAGGGGGGATCTGTCGGTGCGAAGTCGATAGTACCGCTGAACTTGCCGATTGTGTAGACGTCTCCTGACGAGTCGCAATCGACGCCCCATCCGTTGTTGTATCCGTCGTTGATAAACGCGTGAGCCCAGCGGAAGTTCCCGTTCTGATCGATGGATGTCAGGAACGCATCGTCGCCGGGGAAAACCGATGTAAATTCGGTCACGCCGGGACCGGGATCGAAATCGGGAGTGTTCGCGAACTCACCAGCGACATAGGCGTTGCCGGAGGAGTCCGCAGCAAGACCCCGTCCGCTCTCATGACCCGTACCGCCCCATGCTCTCGCCCAGGAGAAATCACCTGTTGAGTCGAATCTACTCAGGAAGATGTCCTCGAGCTCGACAGCGGTATAGATTTCCTCGTCGACCGGGTCGGGATCGAAATCCACGGTTTCAAGAAAGCCACCCATAACGTATACAGTACCTGCACCGTCGGCAATGACGCTGTGACCCCAGTCGGAGTTATGTCCACCCCATACGCGCGACCACAGGGTGCCTCCCGATGAATCGAATTGACACAGGAAGCTGTCGGTCGTGCCAGAGGTGGATGTATGCGTGTTCGGGCCACCGGGGTCGCCGGGGTCGAAATCGACCGTACCTGAGTATAAGCCGGTAGCGTAGATGTTACCGAGGTTGTCGGTATCGACACCGTAGCCTGTCTCGCTCGAATCCGCGCCGATAACGGTCACCCATTGGAAGACGCCGGATGGGTCGAAGCATGACAGGAAGAAGTCGGATGAACCGTCGACGGATGTAAGCTGGTTGGGTCCACCGGGATTATCGGGGTCGAAATCGATGGTGTTGCGGAAGTAACCGGTTATGCAGGAGTTGCCGGGACTGTCAGTGCATGAGGAGTAACCGTATGCGTAGCCGCCTCCGCCACCGAAAACCTTCGCCCACTGGAAATTACCATCGGAATCGTACTTACAGAGGAATATGTTCCTGATGCCGTCGGCAGTCAATGTATACGGGCCACCGGGATCGTCGGGATTGAAGTCCACAGTGCCGTCGAAATTGCCCATTGCGAATATGTTGCCCGGGGAGTCGACATCAAGACCCTCGACACCGCAGTTACCGTAGAGTGAAACGGAATGCCCCCATGAAACGGACCACAGTAATTCACCGCACGGACCGTATTTGTATATCCAGGCGTCGTTCGAAGATGTCACAGTGTTCCAGGATGAACCGGCGGTGATAATGGTGTCATCAGCATCGATAACGACATCTGCACCGTGGTCACCGCTGTCGCTGCCCCATGCCTGCACCCATCCGGCTTCGACAATGCTGTTGTTGCCGTCAGAAATATCGTTGACCTCCGGTTCAATGGTTGAACTGACGCGAATGCGCATGGGGTCTATCGTTTCGCACGGAATGTCCCACGTGTAGACCCCGTCATTGAGTTCATCGGTAGCGATTGTCTGGCAATCGAAGACGAAATTATCGGATGAGTACTCGATGAAGACTGTGCCGTCGACGCCGGCGGAGGTCCATGTGATGT
>JAUWTM010000040.1 GCA_030614715.1 Planctomycetota bacterium | reverse complement strand
GCTATGCAACAGAAATAACGATTTTGTGTATAAAAAAAAGCCCTGCATTTAACAGTACTTATCATCTGCTGCCCGAATTTCCCTGCATGCTGATCGCAGCCAGTATTGCTATGGAAAATACAATGAGATAATTACTAAAAATTAAATTTCTATCGGGAATGCCTTAATATTCAACTAATCAGAGAAACGGTTGTCGGCTTCAGTTTTACCGCTCTCTTCACCCTCAATCTCATCGAACCAGCCGCCCTTCGCATCGGGAAAACAATCAACCCTCGCGATGTACGGCTTTATGTCGTAGAGCGGTGAGCCATCGAGAATATCCAGCTCAGCTACCTTTAATCTGTTTCCGCTTCTGCCGATTAACCGCACCGGTGACATGCAGATCGGGTTCGGACGCGACGGTGACCGTATCGCAAACACTCCCCGTTCGACCGTATCACGGTATGGAACCTGCCGAAGCGACGGCTCTCTTGCCCTGTCGGCTCCGAATATCAGCCAGATCCTTTCGAAACCCTCAATATCTTTAAGGCCGTCTTCATATTCCTGAAAAACCTCAACCTCACCCACCTCATCGCTTCCATGTTTTGGCTGGATAGGCGTTCCTGACGCTTCACTGTACGGAGTATGTATTATCCCGATCTGTTTGAGCTCCATTCTAGCAACCTCTAATACGCAGAATTTTAAAAAACCCACATCTTTGATGCGGGTGATTATTCTTCAAACAGTATTTCCAGTCAATTACTTCCCGTCGCCTGCTGACGCGTCCTTACGTCCGGCTCCCTTGTTGAACATCCTCATCATCACGAACATCATCAGGGCTAGAGTCACAATCATGATGATCTGCTGTGTCTGGTTGTACTTCTTGTCCATCTCCTCACGTTCCGCTTCCTCGGGATCGACTTCGGCAGCCTCAGATATGCGCCCGACCCATCCGGCATCCGCAACCACCTCGGCAGCGGGAGGATCGAACCCCGGTACGAGCGGGAAGCGGAAAAGGTCGATCTCACGGCAGTTTGGAGCTGTTTCAGGGATGCTGTCGATTAACTCTCCGATCGATATTTCCCGTATGCTTTCGAGCACACGTATCCTGTCGCCGGGAGCGAGAACTGTCCCCGGCACCTCAATTTCATCACGGATCGTAAATTCGGTTCCCGCGACACCCATCTGCTGCACGTCGCTGACCTGGGACAACGCATTGAGATCGATCGCGGGCAGCACCATGGGACCTCCCGCACTTCCACCGCGATAGGCAAGAGCTCGATTGTATACCGGCAGCACGGCTGTGAACTCGATACCCATCGACTGCAGCTCACTGGACGTGGCATCTATCCACGGACGGTCGGTGATTCTCGGGGAAATGCCCGTGTAATCGTAGTCCATGAAGTACACCACGACACCATCTACCATGGCTGCGATTGATTCGAGGGATGCCCTCGATGTCTGGACAAGGAACGACGGGTTGATACCGAGTACAATTGGCAAGTCTGTCTCAGCGGTCCTTGCGGCCAGGAGTTCCCTCAGGAGTCCATCAACAGAGGTAAAATCATCGACTCCAATATCATCGGCAAGTTTTAACTCGATATTCTTAACCGTGATTGGCGTGTTAATAAGGGGTTGATCGATATTCTCAACCAGCCAGCCGGCAATAGCATCCGGAGTTACTTCGTCCCAGATATCGGTTCCAAGTTCCACCACGAGTCGATAGTCCAGCACAGACGGCAGGCCTTCGAATTCGAATGCTGGCTCCCCTGTGTCCCAGACCGGGACTGTTACCCTTGTTCCATCTTCGCTGGTAGTGGTGATATGACCAACGCGTCCCAGTCTCAGTGCCACTGTATCCACACCAAAGTCTACAAGTCCCGCGATCGCCGCCGGGTCGGGCTCAGCCCACCAGTAGACACCCTGCGATGTTCCCTCGATGAGTTCCTCTGTCTCAACGGGCTCCGTGGCTGCGTCAGGGGATTCATCAACGCTCTCATCCTGTGCGGATGCCGGAACTGCAAAGGCTCCGACTAGCAGCGGAACGAGGATGAGTGTAATTATCTGTTTTAAAACTGATTTCCAGTGCGTCATAGCCCGGCCATTATAGCGTCTGCAGGATTGAAAGTCTTATCCGCAACTAATAATAAAAAAACCGGGTGATCCCGGCGATGTGCAATAACTTTTGCAACGTGTTTTTACCTTTCGAGAATGCTCAAGTCGAAAAACTCGGTCATCCAGACAGGCATGTTCGACAGGTTGAAGCTGCACCGGGTTTCGTCTGTCAGACGTTTCGCGTTCACGAGCACACCGAAGCCGGAACTGTCGAGGTAAGAAAGCTGGCTGAGATCGACTTTCAGATTCTCACGGCCTTCCCTGATCAGGCTGTCGATAAATCGTTTTAACTGCGGTGCAGTCTGGACATCAAGGTCGCCGGACAGAATCAGGGTAGCGTTGTCCTCTTCGTCAATCGTGTGGTTGATAATCAATTTTTCCTTGCTGCTCATTACGGTCATCCACCCCGCATCAGATATCTTTTACCTGCACGACCTCGTGAAGGGCTGCCAGCCTGAGAATCTCAAGAAGGTCACGTCCCACGTCACTCAGTCCGTGAATCTCGAGCTTGCCGCCTATATCCCGCATTCGCTGGATAATAGCGACAATGATCCCGACCCCGCTAGAGTCCATGTACTGCACGTCTTCCATGTGCAGATGGAGCATCGGGGGTGTCGGCGAGATAAACAGCGGCTCAACCGCCTGCTTGAGTATAAAAATTCCGTCACCTGTCAGGTGCCCGGCCAGCTTGAGGCACATGCTGACCTCGTCGGAGGTCGGGGCGACGGTCTGTATGGTTAAAGGTGTATTGAAATTGAACACTTTTGTTTCTCCCACTAATATTTTCACGGGTTGGCATGCATGTGTTATTTATCAACTTTAGTTGAATCCATTACCGCCTGATTTTCTGAATCCCTCTGAAATTCAGTATTTCAGCTGATTTGGACAACAAGAAAGCCCGCTTTTCCACGGGCTCTCTTTGCCGTATCATAAGCCTGCAATTACTATCTTGCATCGATCTTTATATCTTCAGCTACCCGCCATTCGAATTGGGTATGATCATCTCACCATCGAGAATGAAGTCGACATTATATGTCTGATTCTCCTCGATTATCACGAGCTCGGAATCGAGTGCGTAGCCTGAATGCGTGCAGATCACCGTGTACGTGCCCGGCTCGATGATTCCCAGCGCATAGCCGTCAGTAGTACTCAGAGTCTGCTTGCGGGCTACCATGTAGATCGACGGCTGGACGTCGTTCGGGAATATTCCCACGTACGCTTCGTCGAGTATTTCACCGTCCTGCGTCCGTACGACACCGGTTACGATTCCTCCAACGAAATCGGGGATCACGTCGAGGTCATAATCCTTCTTGAGATCACCTTCGAAACCGATCTCCACGTCCTCTTCAACAAACGGCAGGTAGTCTTCCGTTATTAATGCGATGGTCACATCGCCATCGGGGAGATTTTCAATGCTGTATTCACCGTTCTCATCCGATGTCGTGTATGCAAGGCCTCCGTCCGGGTAGATTACCCAGATCTCGGCATCGCTGATTACTTCTTCTGTCACGCTGTCCATGATTATCCCGGACAACGGATTAGCACCGACCTCAATCGACGGCACGTTCACAACATAGGTCTGCTCGTTCTCCGTGATCACTATCTGTGTGGAGTACAACAGGACCCCGAAGCGTGCGAACTTGACCTGGTAACTACCAACCGGCACGTGAAGCATGGTGAACGACCCGTTTGAGTCCGTGACCTGGAACCTCAGGGCATTGTCACCGTTCACAAGCACTCTCACGAACGAAACACCGCTGTTGATAGGGTACCTCAGCGACCGCCCGGTGACTGTCGATCCACTCGCGTTAGAGTTTTTGCATCCTGTCGGGATCAGAAGTGCCAGTACTAACAGCACTGCTGTGAGGGCTGGCAGGATCCAACCGATACGATATCTGTTTCGATTCACTGGCATGGTTTTATCCTGAGTTTCGGACTCCTCCGTAACGCACCCCGGCCCGTCCGGGCCTTTTTGTAACCTTTGGATATATTTTGTAACTTTTTAGTTCAAATATCAAGCCCTAAATGGGATTTTTTCACATTTTTCTCAATATGTATTTTACACCATATCTCAGCATTTCCCAATAATCTGGAAGGGGGCCCAGAAATACGGGTGCATGCGGGCTTCCGACAGCATTCCCTTCACCGCTGTCTGGAGCGCCTTCGAAGGTGCTTCCCCGTCCTTCCAGGCGCGGTAAAATTCCGGGATCAGGGTCGATGTGGCCTTGTCGGACACCTTCCAGAGGCTGACCAGGGCAGATCCGGCTCCCGCAGCGAGGAATGCACGTGCGATTCCGATGACCTCATCACCGGTAATCACATCCCCCTTGCCAGTCTCGCAGCCTGCCAGTGTGACAAGATCCACACCACCGAGATCCAATGTGCCGGAAGCAATGTCCGACGCTTTCAGCCTCGACCCATCCTCCAGAATCAACGCGCTTGAGTATGGATCGTCACGGTCGAACTCCGCGTGACCGGTGAAATGTATAGCCGACGCCCCTTTCAACAGCGTATTCAGGCCTCTCAACCCGTCCTGTTGAATTACCCGGCCGGTTTCGACTACAGCCAGGTTCTCATCGAACATTGACCTGAGGCTCTTGATTTCAGACTGGACTCCCGTAAGGCCCTGCTCGTCACCCCTCAGCAGAGCGATCCGGGTTTGCCTTTTATTGTCATTTGATGTCGATTTTAATAATAAATCACTTGAATAGACAGTATTTACTGTACAATTATTGATAATATATTCATTTCTTCCGTCTAATAAGGCATTAAAAGGCAAAGCATGCAGTATTCCCTGTGGAACGATTACCAGCCTTTCGGCACCCTCGATCCGGCCCGATACCCCACCCAGCAGTATCTCACTCAACTTGACGAGGGATTCCGGTGCATCAGTATCCACGCTCCATTGAGCGTCACGGTACTCCTTCGATGCTATGAATAAATTTATTTCCTCATTGAACGCTTCGATCAATCCCGCTATCTCCGTCTCTGATGCTTCAACATCAGAAACAGTGACTGAATTTGTGTCACAGACAAAAATTGACAATTTACCACGGTGCAGGAAGTAATCCAGGAGAAGAGTGCCCGGCTCCTCTGCAAGTGCAGCCTGAATTCCAGTATGAAGACCCTTATCTGACAGTTCCTCGCCAGCCTCCGCACCCGATGCCTGCATAAGTGCCCTCGACTTCGACCGCGCAAGCCGTGCAAACGCGACCTCCGGACCCCGTGCTTCCAGGCTGAACTCGATGAACTCCCCCTGAAGGTCCCTGAGTTTCATCTGGAACTCCGCGCGCGACCTGTCGGTCCCCTGTGAACGCCTTAAAACCTCAAATGCTGCCAGGGAGCTCTTAAACTGCTCCTCTGCCTGATCGATCTCACCCAGCGCTTTGTGTGCACGTGCCATGTTCGCGTGGGTCCGCCAGATATTCTCGTGATCTTTGTCCCTCACCGCCTGATCCAGCCCCAGCCTGGTCTGTTCCAGTGCCTCGTCCACCCGGCCTATCATAAATAATGCGAGTGACAGATTCGACCTCGCCTTTGCAACCAGCACCCCAGCGTCGATTTTTTCAGCCGACTCGATCGCCCCTTCAAACAACCCGACCGATTTATCCAGCTCCACGCCTTCGTCCAGCAGCAGCACACCGAGATTCAGACGTCCCCTGATATGCTCGATGGCCTCTCCAAGCTTCTCAGCCAGCTCGATACCCTTCTCCAGCGCGCGTTTCCCGTCATCGTAGCGTTTGAGCTCGATGTAGATGTACCCGATGTTCAGGTAACACGAGAGCACCGTACGGTCGTCGCCGGATTCCCGAGCAAGCTTCAGCGCGACCTTGTAATGCCCAGCCGCGTCCTCGAGAAGCCCCATCTCCTGCACGACCAGCCCGAGGTTGATACGGGCACGACCGCGACGCCTGTCCGAATTGATCTCCTCGGCGTATTTCAGGCTGCTCTCGAGATCCGACTTCGCCTCCGGGTACCTGGCGAGTCGGTAAAGACATGCACCACGGTAGTTATAGAGTATCGAGAGCTCTTCCCAGTCGCCGGTCTGCGTGGCGATCTGAAGAAGCGAATCGATCCGTGGGATACACGCCTCCCAGCTTCCATCGATGATGAGAAAGTCGATCCCCAGTTCTCCCAGGAGAATGAACTTCTGAGGTTCGAGTTCAGCTGTCAGAACGGTGTCGATAGCCTCGACCACTAGCGTGGCAGGTACCTTCTCTGCAAGGACAGCCGGTAGAATTCCCATCGCGTTGATTATGTGATCCTCCGACCGCACGGCAAGCGATCCGGCGAGATCAGCGAGGAAATTCCCCAGCGAATCTGCGTCATCCGGGACCAGCGGGAACTCTGACGGGTTCATTCCGGATGAGAACCAGTTGTCGAAAGTATCAAGGCTCATCGGCGAGTGGTAGAATAATAGCATTGACGTGTGTAATTTTATATCCTGTCCATGAGATCAAACCAAATTGGCCCGGAAACACTCTTACTCAACGATGGCGGATCATCGACTGAAAATAAGGAAACTGGATGCTGTCGATCTCGTTAAGGGGATTTTCAAACTGTACCTGACCTGTCCCGGATACTACATAAAGCTGATCCTGATATTTCTAGCTGTAATAATTTTCATTGAATATTTTTTACTTAATTACGTTCATTCCAACTTATTTATAACTGTTTCTCCTGAAACCGGAGCACCTATATTCGATCATAAGCTGATTGGCGGTCTCAGCGTTTTCGTAATTGCCATCATTGCTATGGCCGTTATGGTTCCAATCAACCTGGCTTCTATAATAGCACTGACCCGCAGTTTGATCATTCAACGTGAATTCACCCTCCCATCCATCTTGCACGAGATACACCCAAAAGTTAGCGGGTGTGTGCTCGTTTATTTAACATACCAGGCTGTCAACCTGATCCTTTTCTGCCTTATCTGGCTACTTCTCGCCGGCAGTATTTTCACCCATCGACTGGAATTATTATTCAGCCTTGCGGTCGTTGTTTTCGGCATATTTGTTTACTTTATTCCTAAATTTCTTTTCATCGTTCACTCGTTTTATTTTGAAGAATCGAGTGTCAAGGAAGCAATAAAAGATTCATTCAGACTGACTAATGGCTACTGGTTCCATACAATCTGGTATTGGACTATCGTCAACTTTCTCGTGATGATCGGAGAAATCATCGGGTATGTTGGAACATTTCTTATAACGCTCCTGTTCGCAGCCGACATAGCGGCACTGGATCCGGTAGTCTATGCAATACCGGTTGCTATGAGCTCACTATGGATGACATTCATACTTGTAATGATATTTCCAATCAGAATAATCGGATCGATACTCATGTATTTCGATCTCCGTGCACGCAAGGACGGCTTCACAAACGAAGACCTTGAAAGGTCCCTAAATCCCCCTGAAACTACCATCCCTGCGGAGCTGACAACTTGACAAAGACTGGTTACTCGGGGATATTTTCTTAACAATCATAACGTCACTTATAAGTCCGTTAAAGACTATTTTATCGATACTAAAAAAGAGCCCCCGTCGCAGAATGACGATGAATCGTGGCGTTAAGATTCTTAATCAGTCTGAAAAGGGTTATAATATAAGTGTCCGAAGTCGGCTGGGTCCGATAAGGAGCAATTATCATGTGGGAAAAATTTACATCGTCATCGAAACGCGTAATTAAATACGCTCACGAAGAAGCCAAGCATTTCCGTAACGATGCGGTCGACACCGAGCATCTCCTGCTCGGGCTTCTGAAGGATGAAAACTCATTCGCTGTGAAGGCCCTCGTCCAGATGGACGTCAACATAGAGAAGGTCCGCTCGGCTGTCATCCAGGAAATCCCCATTGGCAACTACGATTTCGAAAACCTCAACTTCTCGAAGCAGTCGAAGGAAGTTCTCGAGCTTGCGTACAAGGAAGCACGCCAGTTACGTCACACGTTCATCGGCTCAGAGCATCTCCTGCTCGGCCTTCTGAAGGTCAACGAGGCCAAGGCATGCGAGATACTCAACAACCACGGGGTCACGTACCAGACCGCGCGCAAGACCATCATCGGCATGATCCAGCAGACCCCGCCGACCAAGAAGGCGCGGTCCAAGACCCCTACCCTCGATGAATTCGGGATCGACCTCAACAAGCTTGCCGAGGACGGCAAACTCGACCCGGTTGTCGGACGTACACAGGAGATCAAGCGATTGATCCAGATCCTGTCGAAGCGGACCAAGAACAACCCCGTCCTGATCGGTGAACCCGGTGTGGGCAAAACCGCGATAGTCGAGGGGCTCGCTCAGCTGATCATCAATGATAAGGTTCCCGGCACCCTCAAGAAAGCACGGATGGTTTCACTCGACCTTGCCGGGCTTGTCGCGGGAACTAAATTCCGCGGCGAGTTCGAGGACCGCCTTAAGCGGGTCATGAAGGAGATCACGACGGCTGACCCGGAAGAGCCGATCATCCTTTTCATCGACGAGTTACACACCGTCATCGGTGCCGGCGCTGCCGAGGGTGCAATCGATGCTTCGAATATCCTGAAGCCTGCACTTTCACGCGGTGAGCTCAGGTGCATCGGCGCCACTACAAACAACGAGTACAAGAAATATATCGCGCGTAACGGTGCACTCGAGCGGCGATTCCAGCCTGTTAATGTCGAGGAGCCCACGGTCGACGAGGCTATCGACATTCTGTACGGGTTGAAATCGCGCTACGAAGAGCATCACGGCGTTGAAATAACAGACGAATCGATCCGTGCAGCCGCTCACTATTCACAGCGGTTCATCACCTCGAGATCGCTTCCCGACAAGGCGATCGACCTCCTCGATGAAGCGTGCAGCAAGGTGGCGATCTTCCGCAACCTTGAGGCAATTGAACGTGAACTGGCGAAGGTCCCGGCTGGCGTTACCGCTGGAACTGAAAGCGTGCTCGAAGTACCTACGCGTGTCGAGGTTCCCGAGGACGAGCATGAAATCGAGCAGGAGCACCTTGAGCCTGCCGAGGAAACGCCCGAAACCGGGGAAGTCGAAAGCGATACCGAGACGGTCCGTCCGCAGGTGACCGAGGAGGATATCGCGCAGGTCGTCCACGCATGGACCGGAATTCCTGTCGCTGCGATCGCTGAGGAGGAGACCCTGAGGCTTCTAAAGGCTGAGGAGATCCTCGCAAAGCGGGTTAAAGGACAGGAGAAGGCAATCGAAACCCTGTCACGCGCATTGAGACGTGCAAGGGTCGGTCTGAAGGACCCGAAACGTCCAACTGGCTCGTTCCTGTTCACCGGACCCACCGGTGTTGGTAAAACCGAGCTTGCGAAGGCACTCGCGGAGTTCCTGTTCGGCGATGAAAAAGCCCTGATACGGTTCGACATGTCTGAGTACATGGAGCGTCACTCAGTCAGCCGACTTGTCGGTGCCCCACCGGGATACGTCGGCTACGACGAAGGCGGCCAGTTGACCGAGGCTGTCAAACGTCGACCTTACTCTGTCATCCTTATGGATGAGATCGAGAAAGCGCATTACGAAGTCTTCAACATTCTTCTGCAGATCATGGAAGACGGTGTCGTTACGGATTCTCACGGACGTCACGTCGACCTTAAAAATACGATTATTATCCTCACATCGAACCTCGGCACCGATTCGGTCGGTGTGGATGAACCTCTTGGCTTCCGCACGAAATCGATCGACGACATGACCACCGATCAGATTTACAAACAGATGGAACCGAAGGTCAAGGAAGCACTGAAACGGGCATTCCGTCCTGAGTTCCTCAACAGGCTCGATGAGATCATCCTCTTCAGGGCACTGACCGAGAAGGACATCATCGAGATCGCGGACAAGTTCCTCGATCGCGTTGCGGAATCCGCTCGTGATCACGAGCTTACGCTTGAGTATACCGAGGAACTGAAGCACTACCTTGCACGGAAGGGTTTCTCGAAAGCCCAGGGAGCCCGCCCCCTCAGGCGTGTTATACAGAAAGATATCGAGGACCCGCTGTCCGAGCAGATACTCAAGAGCGAATACCTGCCCGGCATGACGGTTAAAATCGACGTCGAGGGTGAGGGTGACGATCAGAAAATTGTGTTCAAGTCATCGGCAACGATCGCTCTCGAGGAACCCGCAACTCCAGCGCTGCCGTCGGGATCCGATGAAGCGGAAACCTGACCTGGTAACATCAACCTGTAACTACGGCTGAAAGCCTTATTCCCTCCCGTCTCACCGGGAGGGTTTTAATGAAAAAGCGATATAATAACGGAACCTTAAGCGTAGACCGGCATGTCGTTTCCTGGTAACTGTCCCATATGTAAAACACTCCTTGCGTTTCCGGATGTCTCATCGGGAGATCCAATCCGCTGCCCGGTCTGCAGTTCAAGGTTTATCCAGGACGGCAGAAAACTCGCTCACCTGCAATTCACAGACTTTTACCACCTGCTTGGCGTTAAGACCGATACATCGGACGACGGGATACGCAAGATCCTGAGAGCAAAAATACTTGAACATCACCCCGACCGTAACCCGGACGATCCAACAGCTTCGGACCGTTTGCGTGAATACGTAAAGGCGAAGGAAATTCTTACCGACCCGGACAAACGAAGGCAGTACAACTCGGTATATTTCGCCCGGAAACTTCCATTGTGGGCACAGGCACGTCTGATGACATCTCATCCGGGACCTCGAACGGATCAAGCCGGTGAGCGTAACAACGGGATCGATCAGTTGATTGACGAGATCGAACACATCGATCCGAAAAAACGTCCGGGACAGGGCTTTCCCGGCACATTTTTCGGCACCGGCGACTACGTCAGGATGAGAACGGTCTGGGTCAGGCTGGGAATAGGTATCGGTGCCCTGAGCGGATTCATATACGGCGCGATCAACGGTACTTTCCTGGCATCGGTTATCCTTGCAATTGTCGGCGGGCTGATCGGCGGATTTATTTCGTATTACCCGAGTGGAATCGTTGTGCTGGTTTTCTTCCTGGCGAGGATGTTCATCGCCAACACGATTCTCGCGTTCGTCGCTGCACGATTGATCACCGGGGACTGGGTTCCTTTCAGCCAGATGCCCATCACCAGTGTTTTCTACACGATTACATTTATAGGAGGCCTGGGCTTCGGCATCTGGGTGCTGGCAACAAGTACGTTACAGGGACGGAACCCGTTTATTGTAAACCTGATGGTGCTGCGTATGGCCGCTATCGGGGCGTGGATAGGTGCTCTATGGGCGGTTTTCATGGTGATAGTCGCTGAACAGACTCTTTCAGCTCTTCACCCGACCATGGGACTCTGGCTCGCACTTTTCACAGGCTACCTGCTTCTCGATGTCATGATATTCGGTCGAACCTGGATATTCATACGTGAATAGCAGGTTAAATTAAAAACCAACTCAAAAACCCGCAACATTCCGGTCGTGTTCCTGAGCGGAAAACCGAACAGGTAAAAAATAAAAAAAACACGGGCATGGTCGACTTCCATGCCTGTGTTTTATTTTCCAAATGTGTATTTACAGAAACTGTTGACCTGTCGCTTACTGGTACAACTGGTACATGACAATCAGGATATCATCCTGCAGCTGGAGGTCTTTGGCCAGGACGAAGAACTGGCTGTTAATCGGGTTTGAACCAATCCCGAAGTCCTGGTTCATCTGTACCCATTCCTGGTAGATGGGTACCGCCCGCAGACGAGCTTTCTCCATGAACATGGTTGTCGGAGCGCCAACCCTCATACCCGCTGAATCGTAGAAGAAAACACCAAGGCCCTGGGTCGTATCATCTGCAAATGCCTGCTCAGCCACGACAGCAAGGAATGATGAAATGTACTCGTCATCGAAGTAATGGACGAATCCCAGTATCGCTGCTTCCCCCGGCTCTGGAAGCCCGTACCAGTCCGATGGATAAAGTACGATGTACCTTCCATCCTGGTATTGGAAACCCTGTGCATCACCGGGCCTGATTCTGGCTGTCAGACGCTGATCTCCCAGCATCATTACGTCGTAGATGCCGTCACCGTTAGTGTCCTCAAACACGTTGACGGTGTCGGATACATCCCGACTTAGGGCCACTACCGCGGGATCGCTGTCGCGTAGTATGAAATCCTGCGAGAGTACTGGTCCGCCCAGAGTGAGGACGAACAAAAATGTAAGGACGAGTGCAAGAATGGAACGGGTCATGCTTGTATCCTCCCGGTACTGTATCCAGACCTGATGCCGCATTTTATCACAGCAAACCGGACTCGGCAATTTGATTGTACCGCATGTTATACTTATTTCGTTATTTTGATTATCGTCAGGAACCAGAATGACTTACACAAAAAAGCCGGATATCGCAGTGATTGTGGGTGCGACAGGCCTTGTGGGCTCTGTAATCATTAAGACCCTCGAGAGGTTCCCGCTTCCCGTGGATTCCCTGATTGCCCTCGCCAGCAGCCGTTCAGCCGGTAAACCGGTCGAGTTCAGGGGTGAAACGACGCTTGTTGAGGAATTCGATCCCGCTGCATTCAGGACCGCCAGATGGGTATTTTTCTCGGGCAAGGACGGTCTGAGCGAGGAGTTCTGCCCGGTCGCCGCATCGGAGGGTGCGTGGGTAATCGATAATTCTGCATCGTTCAGAATGGCTGCAGATATTCCCCTGGTCGTTCCGGAAATTAATCTCCACACTGTGGGCGGACGGCCCGGGATAATTGCCAATCCGAACTGCTCCACTATCCAGCTTGCGGTTGCGCTGGCTCCACTGCAGGATGAATTCGGTCTCAGGCGGGTGATTGTCAGCACATACCAGTCCGCGTCCGGAGCTGGAGGTGATTACCACGACCGGCTGGTGACCGATTCCCGGGCTTTTCTGATTGATGGAAAAGAGTCCGTCACAGATGAATCTCTCGCCTTCAACTGCCTTCCGTCAGTTGGTTCGCTGACCGGTAACGGACGTTTCAGCGAGGAATCAAAACTTGAAAACGAACTCAGAAAAATACTTGAAATGGCGGACCTCCCGGTCTGTGCCACGGCTGTGAGAGTACCGACTATGGTGTCTCACTGCGAAAGTGTCGTCATTGAAACCGGGAAACCCATCGATCCCGAAAGCGCGAGGGAGATCCTGTCCGGATCAAAGGGTATCAGGGTCCTCGATGACCCGGTTAACAACGCCTTCCCCACCCCGCGCACGGCAACCGGCACGGATCCTGTATGGGTGGGACGTATCAGGCCTGCCGGAATCTTCGAAAACGACCTTGCATTCTGGGTCGTAGCTGATAATTTATTAAAGGGTGCCGCACTGAATGCGGTCCAGATCGCCCAGGCTATTCATGACCGGGAAAGTGCGTCGGTTACCTGAATCCCGCTGTGCCTCTGTCTGATGAACGAACAAGACGAAAAACCGTCCGGCAGTCGATCCCCGAAGTATAAAAAACATGACGTTGTCACAGTCATGAAGGAAATATCTGTACAGCTTGAATGTTGCACGAGGGTCTGGATCGGACTTGGCGAGGGACGCGTGATAATCCTGAAGAACTCAATCAAGGGGCTGTCGACTTACTACGTTTACGAAGAGGGATACTTCACGTTTCACGATCATCGTGGCGGCAGTCAGACCATCCATATTGAGGAAATTACAGAGATTGGCGGGTACTAACCGCTCAATTTATTTTTCGGTTTCATCGCAGGCTTTACCAGCTTCTTTAAGCACGCTTTCCTGACGCACATATTCCTTCGCTGAATCCCAGTTGCCCAGCTTGCCGTGTACGATCACCAGGAAGTGCAGGATCTCGCAGTTTTCCGGTTCGTCTTTATGAAGTGTTTCGAGTTCCTGCAAAGCCAGCTCAAGTCTACCCTCCTGGAAGTGGGTCATCGTAAGATTTTCCATTGCCAGGATGCTGTCATGTTTCAGGTTAAGCGCCTGTTCAAACCGTTCCTTGGCAGCTTCAATCTGACCACTCTCAAACTCGGCCAGCCCGAGCAGGATCATTGCTTCTATCGAACCAGGATCTATCGCCAGATGTTTGAATAAGGCATTCACCGCATTTGGTAAATCGTTTAATTCTATCAGCGTTCGTCCGAGCATCAGGAACGCCAGTGGATGGTCGGGGAATGCATTCACGATCAGCGTGAAATGATGCGCTGCATTTGCATAGTCACCATCCTCAAACTCGGCGATGGCTTCCTCGAGGTAGGTCGCCATTTTCTCTGCGCCATCGATCTCGTGCTTACGGTTGAACAGGTTTTTGAAAATTTTCATTGATGAACCCTCATCCGGGCCGAATGCAATCGTGTCGACCCGGCAAGACATCCAATATTAGTATCCTTGAAGCTTGAGTATAATTATAAAAAAAAAGCCCTCTAAGGGCTGTCATTGGGGGCAATTTGATCGTTACAGGTTTCAGTCCATTAACAGTTCCATTGGGGTGGCTTCCATTTTGTGCACGTACTGCCTCGCAGCTTCCCAGCTGCCGAGACGTCCCAGCGTGACGATCAGAAGCTCTGTGATTGCCGCGTCGTTCGGCTTCTCCTCGTGAAGCGATACAAGGTCATCCAGGGCCCTGTCCAGTTCTCCTGCGCTTAGACGGGTTACGGCGAGATTCTCTCTTGCTAGGACACTCTCACCTCGAATCTGGAGTGCCTGCTCGAACCGCTCCTCAGCCAGCGAAAGCTTACCGATTTCGTAATACGACAGACCCAGATAGATAAGGGCTTCTACTGAATTCGGTACAATTTTGAGATGTTTGAAAAGTGCCTCGATCGCCTTCTTCCATTCGCCAAGCTCGATATGGGTCCTGCCGAGCATCAGGTGCGCGAGTAGATGCTCTGGATACGCCCTGGCAATGAGCCTGAACAGCCTCGATGCCTCAGTGTATTCACCGCTCTCGAAATGCAGTAAAGCATCGACCAGGTAATGTTCCAGGCCCTTCTTTTCAGTTGGTTTACTGAATATAAACAGATTTTTAAACATCATCGTGCTCCTGTAACCTCATGTCGTCCTGCTGAGAATCCCGGCTGCCATCCAGCCGATCCACTTCGGTTTGGGTTAAGGACGGATTCAGGGACTTCCACCTGTTTTGATGGCAAACATCTACGTTTTGATATAAAAAACCGGGATTTTCAAGGTAATCCCGGTTAAGTTAATTTTTCCGAATTTGTAATCTAATTCAATGCACTTTAATCAGATTTGGTTGACACTTTAATCTTGGTAGCGTACATCTTGGCAGCTTCCCAGTCACCATTGCGTCCAAGCGCAAGTATCAACATTTCAAGAATCTCGCTGTTATTCGGATGCTCATCGTGCAACGCAAGCAGATCATCTATGGCTGATTCATATTCACCTGCCTGCAGACGCGTCAATGCCAGATTCTCCTGGATCGTCTCGCTGCCCCTTCCAAGACATAATGCCTCTGTAAACCGCTCCTCGGCCTGGTGAAACTCACCGCATTCCAGGTACGTCAGGCCCAGATATATCAAAGCCTCGGTTGAATCGGGATAATTCCTCAGGTGCTGCTGAAACGCCGTAATGGCCAATGAATAAGAATTTAATTCAATGTAGCACCTGCCGAGCATCAGGTACGCTATCGGGTGATTCGGGTATTTACTGGATATCACGTCGAATAGTGTCGCTGCCCGTTCATACTGACCTTCCTCGAACGATTCAATCGCGTCGACAAGGTATACCTCTACCGCCTGCAATTCCTCCCTGGATTCCCGCTTGAATATGTTCCAGATCACAACTTCTCCATATACTCCAGGTACTACCGATCTCCCACATTCCCCCGTTAGACGCCGTTCCCACTATTAATACATTCAGTATTTACTTACCTACCTTCGCAAAGCCAAAAATAGGTCATGGCTGTCTGTGCCAGTTTTTTTACCTATCCGTCCAATTCCAGTTTATGGAGTTTTACGGCATACTGCTTTGCGGTTTCCCACTTTCCACCGCGACCCAGCGCGAGGATGAGTAATTCAAGAACTTTCAGGTCGTTCGGTTGAGCTTCATGCATCTCAACCAGATCCTCAATCGCTTCTTTGAATTTTCCGGCTTGCATACGTGTCACAGCCAGGTTTTCGCGAATCAGTTCGCTCAAATGGCGCAGTTCAAGCGCCTTCATGAAATACTTCTCGGCCAGGTCCAGCTCCCCGCGCTGGTGGTGAGTGAGACCGACATAGATCAGCGCCTCGACCGATTCCGGATCGTGATCGAGATGGTCGAACAGGTTTTCAAGGGCTCGATCGTAGTCCCTCAGCTCAAGGGCTACTCGCGCCAGCATTATCATGGCAAGGGGATGACGTGGAAATTCCTTGTGTATCTCTTCGAAAAAGCGTACGGCCTCGCTGTAATCACCATTTTCGAACGCTTCCAGCGCGTCTGTCAGGTAACGTTCCATAGTCTAGCCCCGATCCGGCCAGCCATGCTGCTGATCCCCCCGGGTAGATTTTCATTCATTCAGGATCGTCTCAGGTTAAACTGTTTCCAGAATTAGTATCCTGTTCGGTGAAGGAAAATTTTAATAAAGTATTTACTTACCGAACTTTTCGCATTTTCCCCCATCTTCTGGTTAATAATCCACGCACGTACCCCGGCATTGGATATTTGGCTGTCCACCGTAAACGAAAAGTATCAAGATGTTACGTTTTCGGGGTCCAATTTGCGAAAAACTACTTGACATGCATGTACCACTGTGGTATATAATCCATAGAGTGTTACTTTATGTAGCCTTTTGAATCGAGGTGGACACATTGAACAGAGTTCGTGATATCAGGCTGAAAGCACATCTAAGCCAGGATGAACTGGCAGAAAAATCTGGACTCGCCAGACCCACAATCTCAAAAATCGAGCGTGGTGAAACCATTCCCAGCGGACTGAGCAGAACAAAAATTGCCGACGCGCTGGAGGTTACACTGATCGATCTGTTCCCGGATGAGAAGCCCGGACTGATTGCATCCTTCACACCCGGCGGATCAAATGTGATGGGGATCGCTGTCATCAACGGCACCATGGCGGCGGCTGGCGTTCGTGGCGTTGCATCCGGCGACGTTGCTGTCAGGGAAGCTAGGATTGAGGGATTCCTGATCGACCAAACCGGAAAAAAGGTTCCCAACACCCTCGTTCACCTGATCAGCGATGGTGAAAAGATCGATTCCACGGTATCGAGCCGCGGTGGACGGTTCGTGTTCAAGGAACTTGACGAAGGCGAGTACACGCTTCTTTCAGAGGATAAGTTCCAGACCGTGGCGATCAACTTCAGCGACGAGACGTTTGAATTCGAAATATAGTCCGACGCTACTCCTGAATTAAATGCGATGGACCCAAGAGACCCTGGGCATGTACCGGGGTTTCTTTTTTTTTAGTTAGACAGGGAATTGAGGGTGATCAGCCGAAAGGTTCGTGCTCGGATGCTGTCATCAGATCGGATTCTGATTCCTTTGCTAAGGCCGAAGCGAGGTGCAGGAGATCGAAACCTTCCTTGCGTATCCTGAGATCGTAATAGAGCAGAGTGGTTGCGATGATCCCGATGGGCTGAATGACCAGCGAGATGATGGTCATGAGCACACCAGCCACTCCAACGGTAACCATCGGGGGAATTGCCGGCAGCTGGTTCAGGCCGAGAGTGATCAAACCGGTTAATTGCTGGAGCATGGAGACAATGAAGAGTACGATGAAGCTGATGAGGATATAAATTCCGAACGTGCGCCACCAGTAGCCGGTTACCAGCCTGAACGAGCGTTTAAAAGCTTCCACCGCACCGAGATTATCAAGAATTACCGAATGGGGAATGAACAGGAGCTTGATGGTCAGCCAGAGCAGAACAAGTGCTGATATCGGGTACAACCATATGAAGAACAGCGCGATGAAGACCGCATTCTCATTGCCGGGATCGGAGAAGAGTATCGTCATCGAAATGAATATCGGTGCGTAGGTCACCAGGATAATAATACCCACCATAATGTAAGCAAGGATGATCGTGCCAACCTTTGGCAGGATTGTCTTGATGCTGTCTTCGATGTTGGTCCCCCGTCCCAGGATGGTTTCACTGACAATGTAAACCATCGCAGCCTGCGACAATGGACCAAGAAAGAACATCAGGAATATGCCGATTCCCATGATCGCCGCTGCTGCGTAAAAATCCGCCGACTGGAATACGTTCAGGAATTCGGTCCCGGGGGTGGTAACCATCATCCCCAGTGCTTCAAAGATTGCCGTCCAGACTATCTGTCCTGCTGCATGCTGGAGAAGCAGCGGTATCCCTGCAATAACCGCATACGTGAGGATCAATACAAACGGCACGAACCTGTAGATACGTATCGTGTTGTCGAGAACGTCACCGACGTCCATCGGACGGAGGTCCACAATGCCGGGCGGTGTTTCCGTATCGTCGTAACCTGCGGTCATTGCGGGTAAGGCTATCATATCGGCAGTTTCAATTAAAGACCCGTCACGGGGTTTGGAAAATAATCTGGTCCTTCACTCATTTTATTCCTTTGTAACAATGCCTCACTCCGAAACGCCTGATTTCATGCTATCATTCCCGCTCGATATACATTCGTCATGACTTCAGACCCGCCTCAGAGACGTCTCCCTGTCTACCAGATTGTGATCTACGCGTTCGGGTACTTCGGCGTCCAGCTGATCGCATTTTCCGTGGGCCAGATTCCCCAGATCTATTACATCCCGGAGGAAGGATTCGCACTGATCGCACCGCTTACGATAGGTGGAGCGATACTTGCAGGTGGATACCTGTTCGGACTGCTGAACGCGCTTGGGAGGATCGTCGACGGGCTTGTTGACCCGTGGATCGGGAATATTTCAGATCACTTCCGCTCGAGGTTCGGTCGACGTAAGCCATTCCTTGTTGTCGGTGCCCCATTGATGGCCGTTTTCCTCGTACTTTTCACGACACCGCCGTCCACCGGGCAATCCACCATCAACATCGTATGGCTTGCGGTCATCTATCCCCTGTTTTTCCTGTTTTTCACGATTTCGATTACACCGTACCTTGCGATGATCCCTGAAATTACCCGGACACCGTCCGACCGCCTGCTTGTCACGACACTGCAGGCATTGTTTCTCGTTCTCGGAACCTTCGCAGGGGTGGTAATGATCGGGATGATTCCAGATGTTATCTCCTTCACCACCGGGGCGATCATTATCGGGATTATCGCCACAATCCCCTTCCTTCTGGTCGCCGCGTTCGTCAAAATCCCTGAAGAAGTCGACGCAGGGGATATCCCCGACCGACCTTCGACAATCAAGCAGATCTACTCGGCCCTGAGTTACAAACCTTTCAGGCTGTACCTCACATCGGTCGTGGCTTTCTGGTTCGGATTCAAGATGATCGAGACCAGCGCGAGGTATGTCGCTGTGCACCTGTTCGGCGACAAGAGCGCGTACGTCATCATTCTGGGCGTTACTCTGGGTGTCGCTGCGCTTGCAGGATTCGGGTCGTACTGGGTGGGCAGGAAACTTGGTAAACGTCGATCTATGATCCTGATGTCGATCATGTTCGTGATCCTTCTTCCATTCATAGGGATGCTTGGAAAGGGACCGTTCCAGAATCCGATCGCCGGCTACGTGCTGTTCGGCCTGCTTGGGCTCCCCCTGTCGCTGCTGCTCGTAATACCGAACAGCCTGCTTGCCGACATTATCGACCGTAACAACGAGGAAACCGGTGAGAAGCGCGAGGCGCTGTTCTTCGCGAGCCAGGCACTTATTAACAAGCTCGGTATCGCATTTTCAAAGGCGGTCCTGAATTTTATCCTTCCGATCGGAGCCGTAGCCACTGCAGCAGGCACTCACGCCGTTGGCGAGACGGGTGTCCGCATGATCGGGCCAATTTCAGCGGTGTTCGTGTTGATCGGCCTGATAATATTCCTGAAATTCCCCGATATAGAGAAAAAATAGCCTTGACTCCTGCGACTGCACATGTGAACAGGCGCACAAATGCTTGATATCTAAAAATTTAACTATTGGCAAATTTTAAACCTTTTGACCCTTTATTAGGTCCCATAAGTGGGGTATATTGGGAATGACTAAGCAGATAATTAATACAATTCCTTAAGGCAAGAGATGTGGAAATTCAAACCTTAAGGAGCGCATCATGAAAGAGCATTTTGTTTTTGGACTCGTACCGGTACTCTTCCTGGTACTACTGGTTTCCTCAGCGGTAGCCAGTGACGATGTCGCTAAAGAGACATTCGACGGCTACGTCGACCAGTACATCACCGGTGACACACCGACCGAAGAGATTGAAGCGAACAACTCTGTCACTACCGAAACCTCAATCCGGCTGGCAGCGGGTAATGACGATATACCGGACCGCGGCCGGCAGGGCTTTGCGTTTAATGGTAATCAAGGCAACGGAAACATGCGTGGTAACGGAGCCGGGGAATCCTCGCAGGGCAACGGCACCATGACCCGCGACCGCGATAGAGAACGATTGATGGTACAGGACTGCGATGGGGATCAGATTCGTGAACGGTCACGCGAACGCGAATCGACCCACGACAGGATGAGTAGAATGAACGGAGGATATTATCCTTCCAGCGAAGGCTACAGTACCGGAAATCACAACGGTTACGGCTACGGCGGCGGTAACTCGGGAAACCGCTCCGGAAACGGGGGGAATCGCGGCGGAGGCCAGGGTGATGGCAATAACCGCGGACAAGGCTACTCAAGCGGTAACAGCTATAATCACAGCTGGAATTATTCCTGGAACCATGGTTCCGGGCAGGGAAATAACGGGTATCAAAACCGTAACAGCGGTTCACAGGGACAGGGTTACGGTGGCGGCCAGAATAGTCGCGGACAAAACGGTGGCGGTAATGGTCAGAGACGTGGTGGTGGAGGTAACGGTCAGAGTCGTGGTGGTGGCGGAAATGGAATGGGTCGGGGATACGGTCTGTGCAGGTAGTACGATTGAGATAAACTGAATATCTAAGCCGGATTTATTCCGGCTTTTTTAATGTCCACTTGACCGTGCACCAACAATACAGTATAAGTTCATAGCTCCTACTCCAGGCAGAAGGTCTACAAGCGCGGAGAGATGGCCGAGTGGTTGAAGGCGCACGCCTGGAGAGCGTGTGTACGTTCACAAGACGTACCGTGGGTTCGAATCCCACTCTCTCCGCCAGACTTTCTACAACCATGCAACCTTCATAGGTTGTATGTTTCATTTTTGGTGGATATCATAGATGCATAGTGTTTCCATGGTGTTTTTAGTAAATGCCGCTTTTAGATACAGGAGGATGTAACGCGTGCAATCAGGTAGATTAATCTTGGCTGGATTATGCCTCAGCATTTCCCTTTTTTTATGCCTTTTCCCAGTACAGATAATGGCTCAGGACGACTCCGGGGCTCTGCTTGAACAGGCCTGGGAACTTCTTTACAGAGGTGCCACCGAGGAAGGTATCGAGCTCTGCGAGAGTATCATAGAATCATTTCCCGATAACCCGGAAGCATATTACGCTCTCGCATACGGCGTCGATGATCTCTGGGAATTCGAGAGATGCATTGAAATATGCGATGCCGGCCTTGAAGTTGATCCGGGATATGCACCTCTCTGGAACCTTCGCGGAGTTGAGTATTACAAGCTGCTCGATATAGATCAGGCGATTGCCGACTTCGAGACGGCAATCGGAATCGATCCATCGTTCGCCAAACCTCTGTACAACATTGGCAGGCTATACAGAGAAATCGGTCAATACGATCTGGCCCTGGAGAATTTCAACGCAGCATACGAGATTACCCCGGATGACCCGGGCGTCCTGATTGAGCGTGGATGGCTCTTCGTCAGTTTAATGCAATATGATCTTGCTATAGAAGATCTTGATGCCGTACTGGTTCAGGACAACGGTCATGCAATCGCTTACTGTTTACGAGGAATCGCCTGGGCATTCAATGGTAACCTGGACAATGCATTTGATGATCTGGAAGCTGCACTGGAGCTCGATCCTGACTACCCTTTGGCTCAGGTAACGCTGGATCTCCTTCGGGCTGAACAGGCGTTCGGTACCGAATCCAGCCAGCCTGACCTTGCACGTGTTGCATTCGAGCTTTACCAGAATGGCGACGTTCCACAGGCACTCGGCTTACTCGACGTTCACCTGGCACAGGTTCCGGACGATCACGACGCATGGTTCCTCAGGGGAGCAATCAATCAGACAACCGGGAACACTGCAGAAGCCATCCTTGACTACACAAACGCTATCGAGGCTGATCCTACCAGCTCAATGGCTTTCACGACTCGAGGAGTCATGTATGACCGAATCGGTAATCAATTACTGGCTATAGAGGACTTCAATCGTGCAATAGAGCTCGATCCCGAAAATGTGACAGCACTTGCATCAAGAGGATTGTTATTACTGCTTCTGGGAAACCAGGAAGATGGTATGGCCGATATCGAGATGGTCCGAAAATTGGATCCCGGGAATGAATTGATACGGCTTGCCATGGAATCCGGTGTCCTGACTGAAACCGGCCTGAATGAAGAATCCTGGCAGGCACTTAATTTCCGTGCCATTCAACTCGCCGGTGAAGGTGATATCGACGGTGCAATCGAATTATTATCTCAATCAATCCGGGAAAATCCTGACGAGTTCACATCATACGTTCACCGCTCCGATTTTTACCAGGGCCAGGGTGAATTCGAGCAGGCAATCGATGACATGGAAGTGGTTGTAAGGCTTGATCCTGATTTTGGCTACGCATGGTTCGTTCTGGGGAGCCTGAATCTGAACCTTGAAAATTTCTACGAGGCGATCGAAGCATACAGTGCGCTTCTTGATAACAGCCCGGGTAATCCCTTCCATTTATCACATCGCGGGTATGCCCACTCTCGACTTGGTGACTTTGATTCAGCTCTGGCTGACTTCACATCTGCACTTGACCAGAATCCCGGACATTACATGCCTCTGATTTACAGGGGATACTCATACCATCTGGCAGGCGAGTTCGATCATGCATACGATGATTTTGACCTTGCTGTTGAACTCAATGAGTCTGAGCCTGACGCCTATTACGAGCGCGCACTGATCTATTACGAAATCGGTGAAACAGTCCGTGCGATTTCGGATCTTGAAACAACCCTCGAACTGGATCCTGAACATACAAAAGCAGCTGTTCTTCTCTTTGAAATTCTGAATACAGGTTAAGGTTTAACCATTAATATGGAGGCTGATTCTGATGTTTTCAACTAAAAACTACGTGGCCATAATTATTGCTTTATTATCGTTTGCCCTTATTAACTTACCATCTCTGACTTATGCTCAGGACGAAGCTGAAACATCGATGGACCATGTTTGGGACCTGTTGTATTCAGGCGAAGTCGATGAAGGTATCGAACTCGCAGAAGGTATCGTGGAATCCGATCCGGAAAACGACGATGCCTGGTATGCCTGGGCCTGGGGGCTTCATGAGCTTGAAGAGTACGATGAATGCATGGATATCTGTAACGACGCGCTGGACATCAACCCGTCGAATGCACCCGTTCTGAATGTCCGTGGGATAATACACTACATTCATGGTGACACTGAAAAAGCCATCGCGGATTATTTCAGATCAATTGACGTTGATCCCGATAATTTCAAACCACAGGTTAATCTGGCGGATGTTTACAGGGATCTGGCGGAGTACGAGCTGGCCCGGAATTATTACGATATGGCAGTGGCTACGGCACCTGACATGGCCGAGATCTGGACCAGCCGCGGACATTTCTACCGTGATCTCGACGAGTCTGACCTTGCACTGGCAGACTTCGAGAGCGCACTCGAAATAGATCCTTTGCACTACAGCGCGATATGGGGCTGTGCTGAGGTCTATCGGACCACGGGTCAGTACGACCTTGCCCGGGACAATGTTGATCTCCTGATGGACCTGCGGCCCGATAATGCATTTTCATGGCTCGCGCAGGGCAAGCTGGACATTGCCATGGGTAACATTGATGTGGCAGTCGATACACTCTGGACGGCGGTCGAGCTTGATGAAACGAATACGGACATCTGGGTATGGCTGGCCGGTGCATACGATGAGCTCGATATGCCGGAGCAGGTTGTTGAGTGTTTCGATGAGGCGCTTCAGATCGATCCTGCAGACTCGTTCCTCTTTTACCATCGTGCAAGGCAGTTAATAGAGATGGATGAACTGGACAGGGCACTGGACGACCTCGATACGGCAATCGATCTCGATCCTGAATTTGCCAGGGCTTACAGCGTCCGGGGACAGGTTTACTTCGATGACAATGAATTCCGTACTGCACTCAGTGACTATAACCGCGCAATTGACCTGGACCCGTCTTACCAGTACGCGTATTACCACCGCGCTTTAGTTCACAGGGCGAACATGAATGTCAACCTGGCACTTGACGACCTTGACACTGCGATCGAACTCGATCCTGAGTACATCGATGCACTCGTAACCAGGGGGCGATTATTGATGATGTTCGGCAAGCCCAGCGAAGCCCTCGCCGACGTTGAGACGCTTCTGGATCTTGTTCCTGAAGCTGAAATGGCCACGGAAGTACGCGAATTGATCGATGAGATTCGAGCATCCGGTGAGCTTGAGGAGATCGATGAGCCGCTCATGGACGTCGAGGGTGCGGAGCTTTTCATCGATACCATGAACCTGCTGATCTATGGCGAGGAGGAGATTGTCGACAGCCTTAACGAGGCACTTCACCTTATCCAATCAAGGGATTATTACGAGGCGATTGAACTCTGTGACTATGTGATAAACGAGTTCCCCCCGGTGCCTGAAGCATACTACTACAGGGCAATGGCCTACGGAGGGGATGGCGATTTCGACCAGGCTATCGACGATTTCACAGAGGCGATCGACATAAATCCGGATTTCGCCAGTGCATACATCGGCAGAAGCTTCATGTACGGTTTTCTCGGAGATCATGAGCATGTAATAGATGACTGCACCATTGCGATTGGTATCGATCCGACTATGGTACAGGCTTATTTAAACCGGGGAAGGTCTTATGCGTTCACCGGTAATCTGGCAGGAACCAGGAACGACTACATAACTGTTCTGGAGCTCGATCCGGATAACGAATTCGCTTCCGAGGCCCTGGTGAGACTTGAAGGGCTGCTGGGGCCGATCGATGAAGAACTCCTGGAATCAGATGCGTTCGAGTTCCTGCTGCAGGCTCTTGTAGCTAACAGGAATGGTGATACCGATGAGGCTATCGACCTTTGCACTGATGCGATTGCGGAGGATCCGTCTTTTCGCGGACCTTACGAATTCAGAGCTTCACTGCATTCCGACAACGGTGATTACGATCTGGCGGTTATCGATCTGACTATGTCACTCGACCTTGCGCTGGTAGAAACTGAGCCTAACGAGATGTCGTTCAGCCTTCGCGAACTCTATTACAACCGCGGACTCGCGTACTTAAACAATGAGGACTTTGATCTTGCGCGTACGGACTTCGAAAGCGCCCTCGACCTTGCGGGTGACGATGAAGATCTCATTGAGAAATACAACGTAGCACTGGATTGGGTGGATTCCGAGGAATCCGGGTGAACAAGACTGGTTCCTGACTCAATTCATGAGCGTGAAGCCCTGTACCCAACTTTTTACATTAATAAGTGGATATTAAACGTTCCGGAGCTTGCGATCTTCGCCTTCCCTGCTTGTCTTCTTGAAGACGATCCCGTAGCTGGTCGTCGTCCCCTTGTCCATCTTCGGGACGACACACACAATCTCCCAGCCCTTGTTACCCCAGTGGTTCAGGTGCTGGTTGCACTCGTCCTCCTCATCGGAGTCCATAATTTCCTGCCACGCTACATCCGAGACTTCGACAACACAATACTGGTATTTCATTTACTGCCTCCTGTCCAGGAGAAGTCGATTGTAAGTATAAGATATCGAAAATGCAACCGCCAGCACGATCGATTCGCAAATGTTTCCATGTGGGAATTTGACTCTTGCATGAAAATCAGTACCGTTTGTTCGTCAACTGGACCGTAACAATGGCTAAAATCCCAACTGTACTGTCAGTTTTCGGAACCCGGCCCGACGCTATCAAAATGGCGCCGGTCGTCCTTGAGCTCCAGAACCGGAAGTCCATCAAACACGTGGCGTGCGTCACCGGACAGCATCGACAGATGCTCGACACGGTCCTCGAACTTTTCGGAATCAAGCCCAGGCACGATCTCGACATAATGACCGAGCGCCAGAGTCTCGAGGATATTGCACTGCGTCTCCTGAACGACCTCCCGACCATCCTGGACAAGGTGCAGCCCGATATTGTTCTCGTCCACGGGGATACCTCGACCGCCTTCATCTCGGCATTGTCTACCTATTACCATAGATTCAGAGTGGGCCATGTCGAAGCTGGCCTCAGGACACCAAACTTATATGTGCCGTTCCCCGAGGAAGCCAATCGACGGTTAATCGACACGATCTGCTCCCTCCACCTGGCACCCACTGATAACGCTGCAAAAGCTCTGCACGCTGAAAATGCTGATCCATCGGGCATATTCGTGACCGGGAACACTGTCGTTGACGCGTTCCTCTTCACAGCTGAGAAAGCGAAGGATCATCCCCTTCCCGAACCTTTAACGGACCTGGAGCCGGGGAAAATTGTCACGATTACCGCGCATCGAAGGGAATCATGGGGTGAGGACCTTGCGAATATCGGTCGGGCGCTGGCTACGCTTGCGGACCGGTTCCCGGATTTCACTTTCGTGTTCCCGATCCACCTGAACCCGATCGTCCGCGAGAACATGATGCCCCACATGGAGGGATTGGATAACCTCGTCGTTATTGAGCCCCTTGGTTACCTTGATTTTGTTGCGTTGATGTCAAGATCGTACCTGATATTGACCGATTCAGGTGGCATACAGGAGGAAGCACCGTCGCTGGGAATTCCGGTGCTGGTTATGAGGGAGGTCACAGAGAGGCAGGAAGGTGTCGATGCTGGCTGCCTCGAACTGGTGGGTACGAGCGAGAAAACCATTGTGGACCGGGCATGTGCAATCCTCACGGATCCGGATGAACACGCCCGGATGGCACAGGCGGGTAATCCGTATGGCGACGGGAAAGCGTCGTGGCGTATAGCCAATATTCTCGAACGTGTCCTTACCGGAGAGGACCTGGAAGAGGGTGAAAGGGAACTCGATGAGTTCCACTTCACACCGTCGGTATAATTAATTGGTTTTAAAGGCGATCAAGTGGAAATTATTGCGATTTTCGCTTGAACCTAATTAATGACTGCCGATCAGGGCAACTTATCCTGTATGCACCTTCGTGTCGGAGGATGAAGACGCGTTATGCATCATAATTACCTCGAAATATTCCTCTTCCTTGTAATTGTCGTTCTTGCGGCCAAGGGCGCAGGATGGGCGTCCACTAAAATCGGGCAGCCGGCTGTTCTCGGTGAGATACTCGCAGGATTACTGCTCGGACCCACCCTCATAGGCCTGGCAAGCCAGCCGATTTTCCCTGAATCCCACGAACAGATCCTGATGTACAGGGAGCAGGCAACCGTAATCGAAGAGGTGGTAGAGGCACACGACTCAATCGGAGAGGAAATTACATCTGAGGAAGTTATCGAGAGGGTTATCGAGGAGACCCGTGAGGCTGTAGTAAACACGCCTGAACTGAGGAATTTCGCGACCGGCGACAGTCCCGGCGTTATAGCAGACCTTGCATCGGAATCGCTTCACGAACTGAACTACGACCGTAAGAGTTTCCTTGAAAATGTCATAAAACTCATGGCG
>JAUWTM010000069.1 GCA_030614715.1 Planctomycetota bacterium | reverse complement strand
GTGGAATCAACGATCATTACAGGCCACGTAAGCCCGTTATCGAGCGAGAGCTCGATCCTGACCGAGAATATATCGGGTTCCGCTTCCCACGTGATTTCCCGCACGGTCTGTGCTTTCCAGATATCTCCGCCGTTTGGCGAAGTAATCCTGATCGGTGCATAGACCTCTTCAAATATGATGAATTCGCCGTCCGATTCATCCCCGACCAGCGTGGGAAGAACATCGACTACCCTGACACGGCACTGATCGCCTGCAAACACCGACGGTTCTATGTACCACATGTAACTTCCGTCATTTGGTGTCGACAGGTCTATCGGTACGGTCAGGTCATCTCCCGAACTCCCCAGAAGCAGGAGTGTCACATCGTTAATGCTCGAACTGGCGTCCCAGGTAATTTCGAACATGTTTCCTTCGACCCAGTTCTCACCACCGTTCGGTGTAAATACTGTAACTGTTGGATCGATTTCGAAATCCTGTGAGTAATACTCGTCGGTTGACGTGGTAAATCTCAGGACAGCCTGAGACGACGTCCAGTCACCGACCGTCAGGTCGAACTGCCCGATATTATTTACACCCGCCGGAGCAATTGGGATGTCGAAGCTCTGACCACCATCAATCGAGAGATCGATCGCGATATCTTCCGGATCTCCTGTCCATGTCCAGAGAATTGATGTCTGCTGGTTATACGACCATCCTTCCTCAGCGTTAGGTGAGACAACTGTTATCAGCTCGTTGAATCCGGACGGTTTGAACGCTGATACAGGAACATCTACCATCGTGTAAGCCGCAAGTGCTGCCTGCTCCGGGTAATCCGAATTGCCAATCGGCGGCATATACGAGGTTGGGTAGCTTGACCGTACTGTAACCAGTACTTCCTGTCCTTCAATGTCTGTTGGTATGACGTCCGGGACCGTAATATGGAAAAGTGAGCTTGTTGACTGAGTTCCGAGCATCGACGTGAGATCGACGAGCATCATTCCGTCGAAAAGTGTTGGTGATTCAATAATTATCGCGTCGATTTCACCATTGACACCACCCGGATTGTCCGCAGCACCCCAGTCGAAGACCTCGATATCCATCACAAGGTGTCCACCTTTAATGGCTTCACCCTCGTAATAGACCGATGAATTGTCCGTGTTAACCTCGATATGGAAAGGCTCGGGACAGTTAGCTTCCGGCGGGAAATCCTCGACCGGTTTAGGTGTACCTGACCCGCCTGTCGGAGGTGCGTAGCTCGCGTCAATTGCGTAATGGAATCCCAATTTCGGATTCCCGTTTATTACCGGGAACCGAACCTGGTAATTCCTTGTGACCGACGGTGGATCACCAACGGTGGAAAATGTTCCCCGATTTTCCTCATTAACACCGGGAACGACAGGATCATTCGGACCCAGGGGATCGGAGAAATATTTGTACGGATTCAAGGTCGTTGTAGGGACAAGGAATCCGGGGAGCACGAAGTTATTTTCATACCCGAACAGACCCGGATCGGTGAACTCGACTGCATTCCACCAGCGAGTGTAGCCGTCGGCATTGAGCAGCCTTGTTCCGTTCAGCGCGCAGTAAATCAGCGACGGATCGCTCTGTGCTGCCATTGTCTCACCGGGACCCATCAGTATGCCGCGCACGTCGAATCCGCGAAGATTCGAATCCGGTACAGGATGAGTTATTGTCAAATCGAAATCGAGAATCCTGTCGGGGATATTCAGTGAGTTTATTTTCACTGAAAGCCCACCCGGGGCATCGCTGAGCAACCTCGATAGGTTCAGGTGGAAGGACGCACCGCGCAGGGGGACCACTTCGAATTCCCTCGCCTGGACGTCCAGCACAATGCTCCAGAAGCCCCAGAGGACATGCCCATCTTCACCGGTACTCGCTTCGACTGCGTTTCCGGTCAGTGACAGGTCATTATTGTCCGAGGGCATCAACGGTGTTAACGGTGAACCCCCTCCACTACCGGAGCATCCGAAACATACCCCTAATAGAATTACCAGTGTAATAACAGGCCAGATCCGCCCGTTTGAGTGGAAAAGTCTTGAATTCATGGTTCTCCTCACTTCATCCGAACTGCAGGATCAGAACTCGCTAAAATCCAGATGCGTTATTATTTCGATATCTCAACTGAAGCGACGATCGATACCGATTTAGTCGCTTTGAAACTCCCAATTGTTACGTATCGCCAGGTTGCTTGAATACTATGTAAGCACAATCCTCGACAGAGATATGTTCTATCCACAACGGCGGATTGTTCCCTGTATCGAAATCGAGCGACAATGAATCACCCGTCAGGGATACTGCTGCAAAACGCCCCTCATCTGTTTTCAGGTAGAGCGTCACAGCTGGACCCATAGGCCCACTTGAGTCCGCATTGAGAAAATACGAGTTGAGCACGAATGGGGCTTTAACAGCAACATCCAGCCTTGTAAGTGCTGAAGTATTCGTCGCTCCTGGTTCAACGTCAAAAGTCACTCCGGGTGGTGAGAAAATTATATATCCCGGGGTCGTACCTCCCATGAAAGGATCGAGTCCCGGGGACATGGGATCCGTCCCGTCACCGGAATAGTACCTGTACCATAAATCAGGTCCGGAGACGGGATCCCACGCATCATCCCAGATGATTTCCTGGTCAACCTGTACAACATTGGTGTTCGAGGAATCAAAATCAAGCGTTGTGTAGATAATGTGCTCTTCAGAGGCCGTCGACGATTGATATACCTCGGCCTCAAGTTCTGTGGTCTGATGGCTCCAGACCTGTGACTCCCCTTCAGTCTTGAAAGTCACGTATCGGAATGAAATATCGGCTGAACTATGGTCGTACCATGGCCACCAATCCCCGTTATCGGTAACATTAATACTTGATATCTCAACTTTTGAGTATCTGCCTGCATTCGTTATTAGAATAACAACGAATGGGGTCTGCGTTATTGCAGTTCCAGATTCCCACTCGCATATGGGTATTCCACCCGGACCGTTTGTGAAAGTCTGGGCTTTGCAGTCCGCGAGGGTTATGTCATCAAACCCCCCGGATCCCCCGTACAGTGCATAGTCGCGAAGGGTAAAGAAAAGCCAGCAATGCGAGGATGCGTACTTGCTGCCATCATCACCAGGATCGTAACCCCGCACTCCGAAGTCACTACCACCACCATGAAATATCTCATCAATGCCATATTCAGGCCAGGACTGTACATAACTCGTGTACCTGACTATGCATGTTGATGGTATATCATAGTGTGGCGCACCCCATGGCAGCCTGTAATCGACGTTTGCAATTTGGAATCTCCAGTAATCATATCTATCCCAGAACGGCTCATTTCTATGCTTGAAGTAAGTAAATAGTGTCCCGCTGTCTTCTATGTAATCTTTAAGTAAATCCTGTGCTGATAATTTATAAGCAGTGTACCCGCCGCCGGACACGACTGCCTCAATGATCAGATCCGTATAATTCGTCTCCGTGATACCTCCAGGGATGGTGAGGAAGTATCCGTATGGATCACCCTGCCAGAGCGGTGTCTTTGTGAAATCACTTCCAGCGTAAGGTAACTGCGGGTGATACGCCTTGACCGATGTGACCGGGAACATATTATCGTACACGACCTGGCAGTACAGGCTATTGTTTACCAGATCAATCTGGACGTTCCTGATCGTTGGAGGAATAGTGGTGATGACCTCGGGATAAAACACCGTTTGTACAGGATGGACTGTATAGAGCGGATCAGTCGGTGGTTTTTTGCTGTAAGCAACCACATGCTCCACTCCGAGGCTCAGGTAACCGGGATCCAGATCGAACGTGTAAACTCCGGAGCCGACTATCAGTTCGTACATATCATGGATGGTGCCCTGCTTATCAATGAATTCCATTCGCTCCAGGCCGTCATAGTCAACGGCCATCGCTCGCACGGTATCCAGCTTTTCATCCAGGTACGCGTAGATGACCAGCGGTCCGGTATCGGGACCCACGACTATCTCACGTGGGATCTTCCCGACAATAACCGATTCGGGATTCAGGACAAGGTCTGCCATGTTGTATTCCGGATCAGGGGGTGTCAGGGGAAATCCTGTAAAGCCGTTCGCCATTAAGGTCTGCGGATCAAACCCGAAATCCCATCCGTCAAGTGAGATCTGTTGCTCAATACCAAATTCATCTGTGTAAGTGATCCATGTGTCGGTGGGATCGGCTCCGGCTCCGGCAACCCATATCAGGGCGTCGCCGAAGTTGACCTCAGGCGACAGGTTTGAATCGTCCGAGTAAACAAGGTAATGCAGGAACCGTCCGTTCCCGATCTCAAGGTACATGTTGGAGCACACTGCTTCACACCTGGCCATGTACTCTGCCCACTCACCGGCGGATTCCCATTGGCCGCTGTCGTTCATCAGCATGACATTGGCGGACATCTGAGTTATTGCGATCGTGAGTGGTGCACCGCATTCGAGCGCGCGCAGGTCATCCAGTGTAAGTACGATCGGACCCGACATCTCAGATCCAATCACCCAGTATGTGTCCGCTCCGGCCGGGTACTCTCCACCCGGTTCGAGCAGGTTTATGACGGTGTCCGGTTCGAATGTCGCGATATTTCTTCTGCCGATCTTCAGTGTCATCGTCGGCACAATATTGCTGGCGCACGAAGTCCCATAATTATACGCTTTCAGGTAAAGCCTTAAATGAGCTGCATCGGTGGGATTCGTGCTTGTAGCCCTCGACCAGCTCGATGCCTCGGTAATCGATCCTCCGAACGACCGCGTGGCAGCGGTCGAGTTTGTTTCCGCCCAGTGACCGCCGTAGTTTGCGTGTCCCGTGATGGTTACCTTGGGCTCCGCGCTGATCTCAACACCTGCTTCAACACCAACCTCCCAGTTGTGCTCGATCTCAGTACCGTGCTCCCAGCTGGTCTCGACACTCCACTCGGTGCCCTGCTCAATCGAAGTGCCCTCTTCAATGGAAATTTCTGCATTGACCGTAACGTCGTAACCCTCAAGACGGATTACGATATTCGGGTACGCAGGCACCATTGGGTAATCACCGGGCTCAAGCACCGAGACATCCATAAATGCACCTGAGACCTCCATAGCGTCAGGATAAGGATCCTGGTCGGTCGAGGGCTGGAGCGGATCGGTCTTGAAGTATGGCTCGTCAATGGATTCTTCATCCCACTTCTCGAAAGTACCGCTCATCCAGTTGAAAGTATAGCCGTAGTATTCCAGGTAGTTAGGGATACCGTCGAGGTCCGTATCAATGGATTCCCCGTCGTTAACTCCGTCATTGTTGTCATCCATATCGAGAGGTGCGATCACACCGTCCTGGTCCTCATCCGGTATCAGATCGTATGGATCATAATACCCGTTACCGAAGATCTCGTAGTTATCGAACATTGAATCCGGGCCCGGGATATCGCAGTCGCGATCGGTTGGGTCCGTTCCGATAAACATCTCCACATCATCGGGAATATTGTCGGCATCAACATCACCGTCGTCCGATAACTGGACCATTTCGTGTAAAATTCCCAGGTTGATCGGCATTGACACTCCAACCTCATCGAAAATAGCCGGATCCGATGCCGATTCAACCTTCAATATGCCTGTTATCTCCATGCTGTCCCAGATTGCGGGATCCATGATGCCTTCGGGCTCGAACGTAATGGTTTCCCACCCGATATTCGCCACATCCAGGTTCAGACTGCTGTAAGTCCCGACGTTGTCTATTTTGAAAAGTATGTTTACATGTGAGATTGTGCCGTCCCATGCCCACTCGACCAGTTCGCTGCAACCGATCTGAAACTGCTCATCTTCAACCGGAGTGCTTATCTGGATGTATCCGTCTCCCATTGGTTTGATGCTGAAATTGCCATTGCTGACGTCATATGCCATCTCGTCTTCAACGTTACTGATTCTAATCCTGCAGTACTCACCAACGGCTATATCGGGAATCGTATCCCAGGTAAAAGATCCGGTACTTGGCGTTGATTCAGTGACCAGAACCGGCCAGTCAGCTCCGTCATTGGTTGAAAGTTCAATTTTTACATTCTGGATGAAGGGATCCTGAATCCAGGTGATCTCCTCAACAGTCTGTGATTTCCAGATCTCTCCACCATTGGGATAAAGGACCCGGATTGGCGCTAACTCCTGATCGAAGATCGCGAAATCTTCATCCAATTCATCTGATAACTCCGTCGGAAGGACATCTGTGATTTTCAGACGGCAGTGATTGGATTCATCAATAGAAGGATCTATAAACCATAAGTAGCTGCCGTCATTGGGTGTTGACATTGTTATCGGAGTTGAGTACTCCTGGCCGGAGTCATTTGATAAGAGAATTATCACGTTCTCTACATCCTCGCTCGCCGACCAGGTGATCTCGTACATATTTCCTTCGAGCCAGTATTCTCCACCTTTTGGATTCTCAAGAGTTATGAATGAATCAAAACCGGACGGTTTGATCACCGCTACAGGTATATCGACCAGTGTATAAGCTGCAAGCGCTGCCTGCTCAGGGTAGTCCGAGCTGCCAATCGGTGGCATATAGGAAGTTGGATAGCTTGAACGTACTGTAACCAGTACTTCCTGACCCTCGATGTCATTTGGCATGACATCCGGGACCGTTATATGGAAAATTGAGCTTGTTGACTGTGTTCCGAGCATCGATGTCATGTCGACAAGCTTCATGCCATCGAACAGTGTCGGTGATTCGATGATAATCGCGTCTATTTCACCATTGACTCCACCCGGATTGTCCTCAGCACCCCAGTCGAAGACCTCGATATCGAGCACAAGGTGTCCGCCTAAGCTGGCTTCACCCTCGTAATAGACCGATGAATTATCGGTATTTACCTCGATATGGAAAGGCTCGGGACAGTTTGCTTCCGGTGGGAAATCCTCTACCGGTTTCGGTGTACCTGACCCGTTAACCGGCGGTGCGTAACTCGCGTCGATAGCGTAATGGAATCCGAGTTTCGGATTGCCGTTTATTACCGGGAACCGAACCTGGTAATTTCTCGTAACCGACGGTGGATCGCCATCAGTTGAGAAGGTTCCCCTATTTTCATCATTAACACCCGGCACAACCGGATCGTTGGGCCCGAGTGGATCGGAGAAATATTTATACGGATTCAGTGTCGTTGTGGGCACAAGGAATCCGGGAAGAACGAAGTTATTTTCATATCCGAAGAGACCGGGATCGGTGAACTCGACCGCATTCCACCAGCGGGTGTACCCGTCCGCATTGATCAATCTGGTACCCTCCAGCGAACAATAGACCAGCGATGGATCGCTCTGCGCTGCCATTGTCTCACCGGGACCCATCAGGATGCCGCGCACGTCGAAACCGCGAAGGTTCGAGTCCGGTACCGGATGAGTTATGGTCAGGTCGAAATCGAGCAGCCTGTTGGGGATATTCAATGAATTTATCTTCACTGACAACCCTCCCGGCGCGTTGCTCAGCAGACGTGACAGGTTCAGGTGGAAGGACGCACCCCGCAGGGGTACCACTTCGAATTCCCTTGCCAGGACATCGAGAACAATGCTCCAGAAACCCCAGAGGACGTGTCCATCCTCACCGGTACTCGTTTCGATTGCGTTTCCGGTTAGAGATAGATCATTATTGTCAGAGGGCATTAACGGTGTAACAGGCGAGCTTCCCCCGCCTCCTGAGCATCCGACTGTCAATGCCAGAAAGATAGCTAATGTTACGATCAGCATGCTGCGAAACATTGTAAGACCTCCCAGGTCTGAGTTTGAAACTGCGTGGATCTCTCCGTATCCCTTAAATACTACAGGTAAGGACGGTCAGTATATCAGATATCCCTGTTAGATAGCTTAATAATACTTAACTTTCCATAAATTAAATGTTTAAGTATGGTGAAATAGTTTATCTGGCAATTTTCCGATTGACTGCAGAACAACTGCTCGAACCAGCGACGTTCGCATTCCTGAAAATAGATTATCTTTATGACCGGTCATGCTTGACCGATGCTCCTCCACGCGATACCCTGACTCATTCGTTATTGCGTAATTTACTATGATAATTCCCATCGAAGTGATCGCTTATGAGTCGAGAACAATCCAATAAGATCTTAATTGGTATCATTGTCGGGATACTTCTTGCTGCCCTGTCTCTTGTTGTTTTCGGTGAGCACATGACAGTAGTCAAGGTGCTCGGGCAGTTTTTCCTTCTCGCGCTGAGAATGATAGTTGTACCGCTGGTGCTGGCATCTGTAATTGTCGGTATCACACGGATGGGTGACGTCCGCAAGATCGGGAAGATCGGCGTTCGAACGCTTCTATATTACGCGCTGACAACCGCGTTATCAGTCGGGTTGGGAATTATCCTGGTCACGTTCATACAACCGGGCATCGGGGTATCCACATTAGAGGCGTTTATTCCAGAGAATATTGAAGCTAAGGGTGATATCAGCTGGCAGGACGTGGTCCTGTCGTTCCTGAGCAGTAATATTTTCAAGGCACTGGCTAATTCGGAAATGCTGCCGATTATCCTCTTCTCGATCATATTCGCAGGAATCCTCACCACGATGGGTGAGAAAGGCAAACCCCTGATCGAGTTCTTCGAGTCGATGAACGAGGCGATCATGCGACTCGTCCATCTGGTCATGTACATCGCCCCGATCGGGATTTTCGGGCTGGTCGCATCGAGGTTCGCTGAAGCCGGTGGTCCGTCCGAATGGCTCGACGTCCTGGGAGTGCTCGGGAAGTACATGGGCACGGTCCTGCTTGGACTGGCAATTCACGGATTTATCACACTGCCGATAATCTGCATGATCTTCGGCAGGCGGAATCCAGTGACGCACTTCATTAACATGGTCCCTGCCCTCCTGACTGCCTGGTCTACTGCGTCCTCCGCAGCAACCCTGCCTCTGACCTTCGATTGTGCTGAAAATCGATCGAATCTCAAACCCCGCGCTACAGGATTCGTGCTGCCGCTCGGCGCGACTGTCAACATGGACGGTACCGCATTGTACGAATCTGTTGCAGCGATTTTCATCGCTCAGGCATACGGTATCGAACTGGAGTTAACCCAGGTCATCCTGATTTTCATTACGGCAACGCTTGCATCGATCGGCGCGGCTGCGATTCCGGAAGCCGGGCTGTTCATGATGGTTATTGTCCTGCAGGCTGTGGGCCTTCCACTCGAGGGAATTTCACTGATCATCGTTGTCGACTGGTTCCTTGACCGTTTCAGGACCGCAATTAATGTGTGGGGTGACTCCGTCGGAGCAGCGGTCATTGACAAGGTAATCACTGATGATCCTGAACTGGACATCCCTCTTCCGGATAGCCAAAACTCAGGATAACCCTGCAACACGTCGGAAGGCGTACCGTCATATTAATAAATGGAGGATTAACCCGTGATCGTGCGAATCATGCTCTTCATGCTCATATTGGGCAGTCTGCTTCTTGTTCCTGCGTCCGGCTTGGCAGATACGGAGCTCTATCGACCTCTCAATCCGGAGGAAGCTGCAATACCTGCCGGACGGTACCAGGCTGGTGTCGACATGTTTCATACATGCAGGATGGACTGGGATTCACCGACTGCGGAGCCTGTCCTAGGGTGGACTGTGACTCCGGAGTCAGCTGCGTCAAAGAATATCCTCGTGGACGGTATAGGGGGTGTTTGGTACGCTGATGGTGATCCTGATGCATGGTATTTAACCTCAATAATTAGGTTAAATCCGGATGGCTCAGAGGACTGGTCGAGAGAGCTTGTCTCACCACCGGATTCTGAATTGGTGGACAGCACCTATGGATCTTCACAAATTCCCTCAGTGTATCGGTATTCCCAGGTTATTCCCTCGGTTGCCTGCGATGGTGCTGTTATCTGTTATGTAGGATGGGAGGATGATCACTGGCTGACTGACGATCAGGACGATGAATCAGGTGTTGCCTACCTCGAATGTATTGACCTCGATGGTACTACCCGCTGGAAGACTGAACCGGTAGAGTACGATGACTTACTTGAAGCGCTGGCTTGGCGTGTATCTGACGACTGGATAGCCATCGTATCATCGCAATTTACTTACGATGTATATAATATTTATTCCGGGGAACACGTTGAAACATTTGATACCATCGGTTGGTCGATCCTGAGCATCACCGGTCCGATACTCCTCGACAATGGTGACTGGATCACCCATGGGGACAACAACACTTACGGATATTTTTCAGGAATTCCTTACATCTCTCGCGTTAAATCTGGAGAAATCATCTGGCAAACCGAGTACCCAACGTACACCTTTGCAGGAGATTTATCAGTATCCGATGAAGGCATTATCTATTACGGTAACTGGTCAGGTTTCAGGGCACTGGATATTGATACAGGTGAGGAGTTATGGCGATTATGGGGGGGAACTAATACTGTTGCAGGTATAACTTTAAACGGTGATGCGGTCGTATTAGCACGCTCCGATGATGATTCAATACTTGGCATCGTAGATGCAAACGGTAATAACCTTTGGGTGACCAACATTTCACGATCTGTTAGCGGTAGGGATGATATAGTAATTTTCAGAGATGGCGGTATCCTGTATGGTGACAGGAATGGAATCGGTTTGATCATTCCCAGCGTGGGTGCTGGGTGGACAATAGACATGAATGATCTTGGTGCTACGGATGAATATGGATCAGGTTACTGGAAGCTAAATCCAACACCTGATGGTGGTCTGGTCGCAATTGGAGATGATCCATACGAGGATAGTTACAATCACGTAATTTTCAGTTTCGATGCTGCAGAATGAGCATTTTCATTTTGTTTTACCAGCTACCGTCGGGCATTATCATTATCAGGAAGGCGTCACGTAATCCATCGATTGAATGATGCAACTCCGACCCTTCACCAGGATCAAAATCGGTTAAGCCGGAGAAGAAACCGGTAACGTATACAAATCCTGATTCATCAACTGCAATCGACCTCCCGCCTACTGCGCCTTCGTCGTACGGTCGTATACTCGTTCCCCAGATATAATCACCTGCACTGGTCAATTTAACGATAAGCGCACCACCCGCATGTGCCCCCTCGTGAATGTTCTGCCCCGGACCGGGATCTAGGTCTGTTGTTAACTGATAGAGCCCGGTTATGTAAACATTGCCGTCATTGTCAACGGTTACATCACCCGCTTCTTCCCTTGCCCGATCTCCCCAGGTTCTTGCCCATTGATGTTCGCCGTCCGAGCTGAACCGGGTCACGTAGATATCATAATCATCCACTGCCTCATGATATTCTTCACCCGGACCGGGATCGAAATCATCGTACCACTGGAACGTCCCGGTAACATGCACATAACCGTCCGGACCGACATCGCAGCCCATGGAATGGCCGACCCATAATTGACCCCAGGCCCTGACCCATGCAAAATCATATTCCGGATTAAATTTGCACAGGTAATTAGTGCTGAACCTGCCGCCATCCCTTATCTCAACACCCTCCCCAGGATCGAAATCAACTGGACCACTGAAATATCCCGCTACGTATATGCTTCCATCCTGGGCAGTATCAAGGGCACATACATAGACATCACCTTCATCGGTATATTCACCCTCAATCTCTAATTCAGGCTCGATCCACTTCCAAACGAGGGTATCAATATATTCACCATCCGATGTAAGGGAACCCAAGTATGCACTGCTTCTTCCAACCGGTGTAATGACATTTACTCCGGAATTCGGATTGAAGTTAGTCGGTTCCTTAAAATAACCACCGACAAGCACTATCCCCGCCTCCGTCACTGCCAGGCTTGTCGCAACCGCACCCCAGCTCCGTCCCCAGACATACTGTCCATCACTGGTGATCCTGGATACGTAGCCAAATACATTCCCATGTCTGCCATGATCACTGTTGGCACTGATATATGGCGAAGGATCAAGATCGATATTCTGACTCATCCCACCGACAACATACAGATCTCCATCTGGACCGATTGCCAGGTCATATGCATTGGCTTCCCAGTTGATGGCCCAGACAAGGTTTCCGGCACGATCGAATTTGCTTAACGATCCACCCGGCTCTCGTGTAAGATTTTCTGCTGGCCCCGGGTCAAGGTCCGTTACCGAGTGGTGCTTCCCTGCAACATAAAGATAACCTTCGTCGTCAATTACTATTGCGTTTCCCGTTTCCACATTAATCCCGGGTTCCCATTCCTCTACCGTTTCAAACGAGAACGCATCGATTCCCCCCCACGTCGCGACCCAGCCGCCATTGGGACCCTGTCCGAATCTTACACCATCATCACCGGGTTTAAACTCCAGATCGTTGCTATGTACAACAGTAGCCATGATCAAAATTAAGGCTATCCACGAAAACAGAGCCATGATATTAACTTTCATTATGCTCACCCCTTCTAAAGAACCAGTTTCTACACAATTGAAGATAATACATTACGCCTGTACATTCTATTGACATTGGTCAGTAAATAATAGTTGCAGTCTTACCATAAGTGGTAATTTCCACCTAATCGGTGCATTATGTCACTTTAAATTTCTTGTCACTCTGGCCGGCACGGACGGTCTGTTGATTGACAAATTCCAAAGATTCACACGAACTGGATCCTGACCGGCGTGATCGGGACGTTGATCGCGTACCACTTCATGGCGAAATCATCAATCTACAAGAAATGGAAGCTTGTTTGACTGTTTTTTTACCTGTCTGGGGAAGTTCCTGCGTCTCGGGGTAGTTTCAATCCTGCATCCTCGTCCAGAATAAACATCCCTCCGCGAGCCAGTTGGGCAGGCACATTAACTGCTGCCTCTTCACCGTACAAGGCTTCGTAGATAGAACCCGACTTTCCCTTCCCTGTCGCAAGGAGAAGCTTCAGACTTGCCGATCTTATGACAGGCGGTGTGACTGTAATTCTGGGATTCGGCGGTTTCGGGCCGGTCACAACCATAACTTTACGTCTTCTCTCATGGACCGCATCCGATCCGGGAAAAAGCGACGCAATATGTCCATCCTCGCCAATTCCAAGTAACATCAAATCGATTCTGCCCGGTAATTTACCCTCGTAATCCCTTGCCTCCGTTTCGTGATCCTCGAGCTCTCCCTGGATTCTGAAAATCCGGCTGCTGTCTGCTTCGACCTTCGAAAGCACCGCGGCGTATGCCATACCGTAGTTGCTATCAGGATCATCGGGAGGGACGCATCGTTCATCTCCCCAGTAGAAAAAGGTTTGTTTCCAGGGAAATTTCGACACGTACGGCTCTTCGGCAAGTTTCTCGTACGTCGCCACGGGTGTAGAGCCACCCGACAGCATCCAGACGAAGCTTCCCCTGTCCTTAACCGACTCATTTGCAACCTGCGTGATTATCCCCGCTGCACTCTCACTCACTAATTCGGGATCGGCAACTATATTTACCAGTCCGGGGGGTTTGCTCACTCGGTCCACCACCTGCGACCGTCCCTCGCGATGAACTCATCCGCTGCTAACGGTCCTCGTGTCCCCTCCCTGTAGTTCGGGAAATCCGACGGCGGGTTTTCCTGCCAGTAATTCAGGACGGGTGTGACGGCACGCCACGTTGCCTCGACCCCGTCGCTTCTGACGAACAGTGTCGCGTCACCCTGCATCGCGTTGAGAATCACACGTTCGTACGCATCCGGGATGTCATAGCCGAACTGGTCGTGGTAATCGAAATTCATCACTGCTTTGCTGACGTCCATTCCCGGACCGGGGGGTTTTATCATGAACGAAAGCCCGATGCTCTCATGAGGTTGAATCCTGATCGTCAACACTTGCGGCTCATGTGCTGCACATATATCCCTGTCGCTGAACAGACAGACCGGCGGTTCGCGATACTCGATTGCCACTTCAGTGACCCGGTTGTTCAGTCCCTTCCCCGCGCGAATGTAGAAAGGGACTCCCTGCCATCGCCAGTTATCGATATGGAGCTTCAAAGCCGCGTAGGTCGGTACGTTCGAATCAGCAGCAATCCCGGGACCTTCGCGATAACCCTCATACTGACCGAGAATCGAGTTCTCACCGATTTCAGAATCTTCTGGCAGCCTGATCGATTTGAATATCTTCACCTTCTCATCACGGATGGCTTCGGCTTCCATCGACACCGGCGGTTCCATCGCGATTAAACCAAGCACCTGCAGAAGGTGATTCTGCATGACATCCCGAATCACTCCCACTTCCTCGTAGAACCGTCCGCGACTGCCTACTCCGATATCCTCAGCCATCGTAATCTGGACGTTATCGATGTTCTCCCGATTCCACGATGGCTCGAAAATCGTGTTGGTGAACCTGAACACTAATATGTTCTGGATGGTCTCCTTCGCAAGGTAGTGATCGATGCGGTAAATCTGGCTCTCATCAAGTACCCGGCCGATGTTACAATTCAACTCGATCGCAGATTCCAGGCTGGTTCCGAAGGGTTTCTCGAAAATGACGCGCGTCCATGAACCATCATGTGGTTGATCGACAAGTCCCGTTTCCCCCAGCTTTTCAACAACCGGGAACACGGTGCTGGGAGGTATCGCAAGGTAATAAAGCGTGTTTCCGCACGTATCGCACGATTTATCGGTGCTTTCGAGTACCTTTTCCAGCTTCCGATAGGTTCCCGACTCATCCAGATTGCCTGTGAACAGGTGGACACGTTCACTGAACTTCATCCACATACTGTCATCCGGCTTACGTCGCGAATGCTCGCTGAGATCGGACCGAATCTGCTCTTTTACCTCGTCCAGATCCAGTTCCCTTCGACTGATTGCAAAAATGGAAAATTGTTCAGGCAGGAGGCCGTCGACGTCAAGGTTATAGAGCGACGGCCAGAGTTTGCGTCGGGCGAGGTCACCCTGCGCACCGAAGATGACCATACTGCACGGATCGACCTTTGACTCAGGCGTTGCCTTGAATTCACCCTCGAGCGATGGATAGATCGTTGACATCTTGTGAAGCCTATGGTTTTTTCTTTCTCACCGGGTGTCCACCGAATTGGTGCCGCATGGCAGAGATGACCTTTGCAGAGAACGATTCGTCCTGACGTGATTTAATTCGTTCCAGCAGTGACAGGGTAATGATCGGAGCGGGAACGTTCAGATCGATCGCGTCCGCGACAGTCCACCTGCCCTCCCCTGAGTCCTCGACATAATCCGCGATCTCCTCGAGGTGAGGATCTATCTTGAACGAAAGCTCCATCAGTTCAAGCAGCCAAGACCGTATAACGCTCCCGTGGTTCCATAACTTCGCAACCTTTTCCATATCCAGCGTAAATTCACCAGCGTGGAGGATCTCAAAGCCTTCAGCGTATGCCTGCAGCATGCCGTACTCGATGCCGTTATGCACCATTTTCACGAAATGCCCGGCACCGGACGGTCCGACGTGAAGATAACCGTCCTCGGGGGCAAGAGTCCTGAACGCAGGCTCAAGAACACCAACCGCGTCAGAATTTCCCCCGACCATCAGGCAGTACCCCTTCGCGAGACCCCAGACACCACCCGACACTCCGGCATCGATGTATTCAATCCCCTTTGCACCGACCATCTCAGCCCGGCGTTTCGTATCGTGCCAGTTCGAGTTACCACCATCGACTATTATGTCACCCTTCTCGATAAGGGGCATAATTGTCCCGATATTTTCATCCACCGGTTCCCCGGCCGGCACCATCAGCCAGATGATCCTTGGCGGTTCGAGTTCTTCGATGAGCTGTTCAATCGAATCCACATGCTTTCCACCCGCTGCGATGACATCATCCTTCTTGCGACCGCTGCGCGAATAGCCCATAACCTCGTGATCGTCGTTCACAAGGCGTTTGAGCATATTAAACCCCATGCGTCCAAGTCCGATTATTCCGATTTTCATGCTCTTCTCCCTCTGATCAGAGTTTTTGTATGAGATCAACTACCAATTTTTTCAAATGCAAGGTTGTAACTTCCGAGCATACCATCCTCTGCGTCTTTCCAGGCATCCTGCTCACCATTTTTGTGTACGCAGCCCTCATCAACCGCAGGAGGTGCCATTATAAGCAACATCTGTAAATTTAACCAGAATTAATCAGCTTTCTACTTACAACTGTATTAAACATTCTGGGACCCATAGTAAACAAATTTACCAGCTTTGGCCGATTTTACCGGAACAACATTGTCACGGCAACACTGGCGATGGAATTCAAATGCTGATATAATCCCAATGTAACCTTTTTCAGGAGGTTCGCAGAAAATGGGTTTTCCAGTCTGGCAATTTCCCCTTTCTATTAATCGGAAACGTCATTTACCTGCGCCTTCACGCATATCTGATGGTTTTAACTTGGTCTATCTAAAGTAGTACAGGGAACTGTGTGTATTACCAATGGACCAGCCGGATTCAGGACCCGGCAGGTTTTCAGGAGGCACCGAAATGGCAAGGAAACCATCGATCCTGTTCGTCGCGATCACACCGCCTGAGTACGCCCCGTCAAAGGTCAGGCAGTACGGTATCGGTCGGACATTTGAACTCATTCCCCACAAGCATTCCGTTCTCGCACTTGTCGCATGGCTCAGGGAAAATGGCTGCGACGGTCACTACGAATGGATCAATCCCGGTGATGAAAATGGAAGGGCATGGCTGCTCCAGTCGATCCGGACATTGCGTCCCGATGCGATCGGGTTCAGCCTCGTGACAGAGGAATTGCTGGCTCATTACGAGCTGATAGAGTATCTCAAAGTCCGATTCCCCGGTATTCCGATCATTGCAGGCGGTCCACACGTGAGCGCGGAACCTGTGCACACTCTCCAGACCTTCCCCGCGATAGATTATGTCTGTATTGGTGAGGGGGAAAACACGTTAACCGAGTGGCTCAGGCTGATCGCTGAGAAGAAGGGAACCGGGCATATGCGCGACGTGAAGGGTCTTGCATACCGCGACAGTTCCTACGGCGTAATGATCACCACGCCACGCGAAAAAATCAGTGATATTAACACCCTCCCTGATCCGGCATTCGATCTCATTGTCGACAGCAAATCAAAAATAAGAAAATCTGCTGCATTCCCTATCGTCTGTTCCTACGGTTGCCGGTATTACTGCACATTCTGCGCAGCGGATCACGGAAACTACCGTTACATGCCGCCGCATCGCATCGTGAACCAGATCCAGTACGCCCAGGAGTCCTACGGCGTCGAGTACTTCGCGTTTCGCGACTCCTTCTGGCCGCCGTCGGGTGACTGGCTCGATGAATTCTGCGACCTGGTCGAAAAGCGTGGGCTTAAGTTCAGTTTTCACTTTGAAACACGTGCCGGGACCCTGAACCTTGAGCAGCTTCAGCGCCTGAAACGAATCGGGGTCCAGGCGATAGCGGTCGGAGTTGAGTCCGGCGATCCCGCGATGCTGAAGTCCATTAAAAAGGCGATAACACCTGACCTCGCACGGCAGACGTTCAGGAATCTTCACCAGGCAGCTGTACCATCGATTGCATTTTTCATGTTTGGCAACCAGGGCGAGACTCATGAGACCGCTGAAAAATCCATCCAACTCATGTACGAGTTGAATCCGACACTTGTTTCAATTTCGACATTCCGTCCCCTGCCCGGCACCGAGGCACACAGATACGTGAATCATGAGGACCGGGAATGGTGGATGCACGGCGAGTACCCGTCAATTTGCGACCTTCCAACCGCGGAGCTGCATAAGATCAGGCAGGAAGCCGACATCACGTATCCGCTGCGACTCGCTTACCTTACGCACCACGTATACAACCCCAGGTTGCCTGTGGAGGTCCGTGAGCTTTCGTGGAATTACTTCAAAATTCACCTCAGGAAGTACCTGCTCGGGATATCGGAGCAATATCCGCTCCTCAGGGTACTGATTCACAGGCTCAAGAAATCTTTGAAGCCTGCAGCACAGGACAGCTCAGCAGGTAACGTAACATCCGCTCAATAAAGGCAGGGAATTTCCCTTATCAATGGATTTCTGCTTGAATATCGGACCTGAGTACGAATATTCGGCAGATTCATGTCCAGGCGCATTCTGAAATCAGACCTCATTCTCATTCTCGTTGCCGCGGTATGGGGATTCGCTTTTGTCGCACAGCGTGCTGGCATGGAGCACGTCGGCCCGTTCACGTACAACACGCTGCGGTTCGCGATCGGTGGTTTGACCCTTCTTCCGTTCATTTATTTCAATGACAAAAGGAATCCCGACGGCAGGATTAAGATAAATTTGGGGGATCCGAAATCGCGTCTACTCCTGACTGCCGGACTTCTCGCGGGGATCGTAATTTTTATCGGGGCTTCACTGCAGCAGGCCGGACTTGTCTTCACAACGGCTGGTAAAGCGGGATTCATAACCGGACTGTATGTCATTTTCGTCCCGGCCTTTGGACTCCTGCTGAAGAAACCGGTAGGCATCCCGACATGGATCGGAGCGATACTAGCGGCTGCCGGGCTTTACTTCCTAAGCATCCGCGGATCGCTTGCGATCAATCCCGGCGACATCCTCGTGTTCGCATGTTCGTGGGTCTGGGCGGGACATGTGCTTCTGATCGCTCATTACTCCCCAAAGGTCGACCCGATCAAACTTGCATGCCTGCAGTTTACGCTTGCAGCGGTACTCAGCATGATCGCGATGCTGTTGTTCGAAACTCCGTCGCTCTACCGAATCTGGCTTGCGGGAATTCCAATCCTGTACGGAGGCTTCATCTCGGCCGGGATCGGGTTCACACTTCAGGTGGTCGCACAGCGCGACGCACACCCCGCCCATGCTGCGATAATCATGAGCCTTGAGGCGGTCTTTGCGGTCTTCGGAGGCTGGTTGATCCTGCATGAGGTCCTTGACGGACAGGGGATCATTGGTTGCGTCCTGATGCTGGCAGGAATGCTGCTCTCGCAGGTGTACCGTCCGGATTTTAACGTCAAGGGAAAACAGACAAACGGGACTACCACACAGGTTTGAGTAATTCCCGTTTAAGCGTTGAGTAAATCGTGTCGCGGTCAGAATTTTCAGTCTGGTGGAGGTACGCTTCGATCGTCGACAGGATAGTGCTTCCCTCCTGTGGAATGAACATCCAGCCCCTGACAGTGTTTCCTGAGATCAGCAGGTTATTGGTAACAACGATCGCATGGGAATATATTCGTCCCTGGAATCCGTAACGTCTCCCGAGCTCGAATACCGCGTTGGAGTCGAATTTCTGGGTGATCGACATAACATCGTTGCCGTCTACCAATGCCACGAGCTGCACTTCGTCAGTTTCCTCATTCAGCGTGACGCTGAACCTTGACGCATGCAATGCCTGGCTGGGTGTGTTGACTGCTGATATTGTCAGGTTGACGTCCAGTCCAGCTGATTTAAAAAGGCTGATCACATTTTCAACCGGGTGCGATCCGTGAACTTCATCAGAATGCCTGCCAATCACATTTGCACCGACAAGTCTACTACTGTTCCCGATATCCTCGGAACGTCGGACCATCACGAAATCAGCTGACTGCAGGTTTTCCAGCCTGTGTCCCGCCAATGTGATAAGGAGCGACGTCACCGCTTGAGTGTTACACGAAACGATCGTAACAAACCTGCTGCCACTTACATTCAGCTTGTCGAATCCCGACATGAATGGCGTACCGAAGCCAACCTCGCTCCCCTGTGCGCATGCACCCTTGAGACCGTCCAGATTCCTGTACATCTCCAGATTACGCATAGCAGTGCCGTCGTTAGTGGTCTCGAAGATGTAATCGATGTCACTGATTATCCCGGATAACGAGGGGAGGTCACCTGCACCATTCATTGTGTAGATTTCAGCGCCACGATCTTTGAGCAGCGTGAGGTCCTGATCCTGCCATGACTGGGGAATATTCTTATTCAGGTAAATTTTATCTATACCGAGTAGGTCGCGGTATTCAAGGAGGACGTTCGCGAGGGTCGTGCCGATATTCCCTATGCCGTTAACCAGGATATTCAACGGGCACCATCCTCCATAGTTGCTTCCCGTATCTCTTCTTTCCAACGATAACCATCGCAAATGTCATGACCAGAATTTTAAAATCGAGTAAGACGCTCCTGTTACGGATATAATTCAGGTCCATGTGCCACGACAGGTTCTGATCGCAGATCGGGGCAAGTTGCGCGAGGCCGGTTATACCGGGTTTCACCGTCCACCTGGCATTGTGTTCATCTGTATCCCAACCGAGTCTTTTGATATCGAAATCCGTAAGCGGTCTCGGTCCGATAAAACTCATCTCCCCTCTCAGTACATTCATCACTTGAGGTAGTTCATCCAGACAGCACGCTCTCAGGTATTTTCCGACCCTGGTTACCTTCCCATCGCGCATTGTTCTGAATTTTAACAATCGGAACCTGCACTTATCGGTTCCAGTTCTATCCTGAATGAAAAGTGCCGGTGAACCATCGAAAAGCAGGACCAGCATTGCAGTTAAAAGGAGCAATGGCGACAGCACAACCGTCAGAATCAATGCAAAAAATATGTCGAATATATTTTTCATGTATTCCTAATTAACTTACTATGCAATTCGCTTTCCAAAATCTGATATTTACGATAATCCTTCTCCGATGCAGTATACAGAATTAACGTACCTTCGGAAACGCGTGAATTTGTGGCAAATCGAACACCCTGAATGTTTAATTGAACACAGATCGCTGGTGCTTGAGGACGTCTCACAATATGCACAATCCCAGTGTTAAACAACCAAACATTACCCAATGCCGCCCTCAAGCGCACGATAACCTCCACTCTCCCTCCATAACAACTGGCGCTTGAGGGTGTTTCACCTAATGCAGACTTTCCCCTCCATCTAACCCAACTTCTCCCAGTGCCGCCCTCAAGCACTCGACGCTGTCCACTTTATTGATCCATCAACTGGCGCTTGAGGGTATTTCAC
>JAUWTM010000117.1 GCA_030614715.1 Planctomycetota bacterium | reverse complement strand
TAATTGCAGTTTGCTTGTCAAGAGACATAAGACACTCAATAATATTTCGTAAAACACTTTCATCATTGAATTCTTCTACTATACTCCCCAATTCCTTTAATATGAATTCATAGCCTTTGTCATCTATCCTGCTAATATCATCAAGGCGGTTATCTACTAATTCATTCATTTTCTTTTCTGTTATAACCTCATTTGTCGCTAAATAGTTAGCTAAATCTATGCATACTTTTTTGGCCAGGTCATCTGGCGTTGTAAAAGATAGCGTTGTGTGATTGCTTTTAACCATTTCTTTAAGTTCTATTAAAGCTTCTCTCGCCTTACCAGTATCATTATGCTTAGCAAGAATTGGTTGTTTATCCTCATCAATTAAATAAACAAATATCTTGAGATCCTCTTTTATTGCTTCTAAGTATTCTAAGTGCGTGATTGATTTATTTGTAGCAATATCAATAGATCCATACCTCATCCCCAATATCCCGACATAAACATTTGATTCTCGCACGCGCTGAAGACTTAATTCTTTAGGTGTCGATTGATTTGCACCAAAATATTCCATTGCATTTACATAACACCACAATCGATTCAAAATATCAATAACTGCTTCTCTGTGTATCTGGAGATCTTTATAAGTTGAACTCAAAAACACTTTAATCATATTTATATCTGATGTTAGCATTTACTTTGTTATTTCTTTAACTTAGTTCTTTTATCTATGTTTTCATACATGCTTCCAACAAATCATATGTGTGTTTCATGAGTACTATATATTCTTTTCTCCAAGATTCCTTTGATTCTGTTGTGATTTTAGCAAATGGAATTGTGCTAAGAACAGATTCCAATAACCTGATAGCATATGGTTTGCCCCAGATCCAAAACTTGTATTTATATTCAGCATATATGTCATTTATATTTAAATTCCCTGCATTCCTTTTGTCACGAACACTTTCTATTCCCTTGGCTAATAAGGGTAATAGATGCCACTTAATGAATCTAAATACAATACTTAATTTGAAATCATCTTCATATGTTTTATCATAGGGTATTGTCCCTTGAATTAATTCAACTTCAATATCTACATTCAATGCGGTCCAGAAAGCATACTCACGAGAAATAGAGAGTACTTCCAAGAAATATATACCAGCTGGTGTAAGGCTAATATTTGATTCTTCAGTTATTTCGTAGCGAATATTCCTATCACAATAAACAAAAGCAGATTCGGCCATTCTATGGGGTGATGACAAGTAATCCAACCTTGCTAAGAGATGGTCCCGATTTTTACCGTAACATTGAATAACTTCAATTAAGTCATTGAACTTAATAGATTGTTTTTTATTATTAACCCGTAAATTATATAAATACTCCAAAATATTTAGGTCAAACATTGATAATAATGAACCGCTGTCAAATATTTCAAAAATATTTAATAATCCACTTTCTTGTGACGGAAGATCGTCCCCACGACATATTAGCCACTTATAGAAAGATGTTCTAAGTAAAGTAATGTTAGCTTTTGATTCTGAAAGAATGAGTTTTTCAAAACTATAAGGTTGCTCTGATTTCCGTAAAAGGTAATAGAAAAATTGCGTATAATTGAATAATAAAAGGCGTATATTGTTATTGCATAGCCTGATAATCGCATTTTCAAAAAAGGTTTCCGAAATACTTTCTAAAAATTGCCACAGTTTAGCATGAATGGTAATTCTTTCTGTACCAGTGTTAATGCTAAAATTATCAACGAAATTATTCAATGAACTCGAGACATCAAAATTCCGTAAATAATCGATTCTTCTTGCTATAAGATCTTTTGCTGAAAATATCGGTAGTTCATCAACACTAATAGCTGCTGAATAGGATAACTTTAATTGCTCTAATGGAATAGAATATGTAATATCACCTTGTTCTCCCTCTTTCACAATTCTTTGTAGGTTTTCATGTCGTATTGCTAATAAGATTGGGATCTGCGATACATTAGATATATCAATACAATGAGAAAAAATTTCTGCCTGCATAACTAAGGGATACCTGTCAACATTATCAAAACATAGGGCTAATGGTTCATAGGTCTGAAGAAATTTAATGAGTGTATCTAATGATGGTTCGAATTGGCCTTCATCAAATAAGAAATTACGTAGATGCTCATGAGATAAAAGATTGTCCCAATTAATTTTCTCACTCGGTTCTATTTGGGCGTAATAAAGTAGTTTTTGACGAACTGCAGCATACTTAGGATCAGATTGTATTAAATATAGATTCCATTCAGTAGTTCTATTAGCATTATTGACATACTTATTAATTAGATAGTTATAGACATAAGCTCGAAATTCTGTAAATGTAATTGAATTATGATCAGTCAAGAAATTCTCGGCAGCTTTCAAATCGAAATAATCAAAATTGAATGAATGAAGTTCATCAAAATCCTTCTTAATCTTCCTTAGCATTGCGGTTTTACCGCATCCAGCTAAACCAGCTATTAGAATCAATCTATTAAAAGGAATCATTTGTTTTAACTCAAATTGCTCATCTCTATCAACATAAAGCACATCAAAGAAATCCCGTTCCAAACCAGCTTCAAGTTCAGCTGTTTGACCAAATACTTTCCGTAATTCATTTAGATGGTTCTCATATATTTGCCTATCAGTCCGATCAGGAGAATATGACAGGGTGCTAAGTAATAGAATTTGGAACGACTTAAGATCGTCCTTATATTTGCTTATACTTTTCGATCCAAGTTTTATAGAATCAAGATTACGTGCCACATAATCACCTCAACCGTATTTCTATTATAAAAGAAATTTAATGAAGATTGTACCCCATGACAAAAAATTTGAGTATCCTTCAAGTTTACCGAGTCCGTAGCTATTCCCTTGTTGGGATTGTGTGATGTAATTACCGAATCCCGGGAAATGGATTACCAGGCTACGTTCAAAATCCAAGCCAATCCAATATCGCATCAACAATCCCCCCGCCCTCCTCCTCATCTTCATACCTCTCACGTTCATGATGCCTGGAATGCCTGCTCCTAGACATCACCCGTAAATTCCCCGGATCGTTGTTACGCTTATCGCCATCCTGTTTCGGGGACTGGCGGCAGAATTTACCGAAACGTCAGGCTTGAAACTTCTACAAAAGTGTATCGAGGTAAATTCTGGTGCCTGTCCCCGCTTCATCTCTTCAAATGATACCGCGTGATACCTGGGACTGCATTTCGAGGACGAATTGTGGTGTCCCGGGATGCGGGATGCCATGCTGAACGCACTGCCGTTTACGGATGCACGTTTATTTAACCCAACGTTGAACGCACTGCCGTTTACGGATGCACGTTCAATTAACCCAACGTTGAACGCACTGCCGTGCTGTGCTACTGACGATCGCACCATTACTCCCCTTGTAGATCTTCCCACCGACCTTCTTCTCCACGACCCACCTGTGCACCGTAGCCCGGCGATCCCTTCGCCGGGACTGCACAAAATATCCAACAATCCCGGGAATGGGATTCCCGGGCTACGTCCCTGAACCGACGGTACCCATTTTCATCGACGTACGTCTTCCCGCTCATCCGTCTTCAACCTCCCAACGAACATTTATTCACACGCATATTCCAATATCCAACCCCGTTTGTCAAGGCCCCTCCCTTTATCACCTTCCCGTACCACAGCACGGCAGTGCGTCCAACCTGCCACATCCTCTCAACAGATCCCCATTATCACCTCCCTGTACAACCGCACGGCAACGCATCCAATATTGCAGATCGGGAAAACAGGTAGTATCATCTTATTTTCCTGCAGCTATATCCAGCAAAAAAGGAGAGAAAGATGCCGGATTACCCTCACAAAATTGTTATCCAATTTGACAACATGCATCTGGAGTTTGAAGGAGACAGGGATTTTGTCACTGATCTATACATGGCATGGTACCCATATTTCAAGGCAGTTAAAAATATCGAAACGCGAAGTGATATTGATACGCCAGATGAACAATAACCACCGGTGTCAGGGGACTGGCGGCAGAATTTACCGAAACGTCCGACTCAATGCTTCTACAAATGTGTATCGAGGTAAATTCTGGTGCCTGTCCCCGCTTCATCTCTTCAAATGATACCGCGTGATACCTGCACATGATACCGGGGACACTACATTTCGAGGGCGAATTGTGGTGTCCCGGGATGCTGGATGGAATGCTGAACGCACTGCCGTGCGGTGCTACGGGATTTGTTTAATTTGAAGGTGAACGCAACCCGGAGCGCGGTTTCCATTATTACCGCTGTTGCCACTATTGCCGTTGTTGCCGCTATTACCGCTGTTGCCGCTATTACCGCTGTTACCGCTGTTACCGCTGTTGCCGTTATTGTCGTTGTTGCCGCTGTTACCCGGCCAGCGTGACATATTAATGCTGACAACACCCGGTGTCGCACCGCGAAGATCCGATAGAATCTCGTATGATGCGACCACGTCGCCATTCTGTTTCTTGAGCTCAATCAGCATGGGTTCGCATTCATCGACCAGCCCGACAGACGCGAAATACACACCGCGCTCGATGTTTACCAGCTCCGTGATACGTCCAGACACTATTACATGTGCTGACTTAACGCGCTGAGTGTGTTCCTGGACGCGAATATCCACGAACGGTCCGCCGTACTCAACTCCGTAAACTCCCTGCGGATACACAATTCCGCCGGAAGCGATATAGGATGGAAACGCGATGTAATTTTCGACCAGGACGCCGTCCGAATACTGCGAGTAATGATACCTGTCGCTGTAATAACCGTAGTCCGGCGCGCCCATGAAAATGTTACGGGCGATTTCACCGTCGCACGGACCTGTCACGAAGCGGTCATCGACCTCGTTAACGAGATACGGGTTTGAATATTCGTCAAACACTCCCTCGTACCACCCGGGATGTTCGTCGTAATCGTACTCACCGAACGTGTACGGGGCGAGTTTGTACGGGTCAAAGCCGGGGATGTAACTCATCCAGGGATCCTCGGCATGGTGGTCAAGCAGAAGATCGAGAATAAAGTAATTTTTCTCCCACGCGGCAATCGAATATGGCGTGTTTGAAATCGATTGAAGGTCGCCCGGTTTGTTCACATCGGCACCGGCATTGATAAGGGTAGCGGTGATCTCGACGTCACCCACCGAAACCGCTACCATCAGGGGTGTCATGCCATTGTCGCCCTTGACGTTGATGTTATCGTCATCGATTATATCGAGAACCGCCGCCAGGTCTCCCGAAAGTATGAAATCGGTCAGGTCGTTTGCATTAGCGGTCAGGCTGAGCAGGACAGTTCCCGAAATGACAAATGTTCCAAGAATAATGAGAGTCAGTTGTTTAAGTTTCATTTTTTCGCCCTCCGCTATTAATATCGGGTTCTGCGGGTTAATTCTGCCACAAATAGGAGCGCGGCCACCCCCTGGCCGCTTATATGGATAAATGCGGACACAGGGGTGTCCGCACTCCGGATGAGCTTGACAGATGGGTTATAATATAGTATATACTAAGTAATAATAAAGTTATAACCATAGGCAGTCAAAATGAGTTTTATTAAGAATATTTCCAGGATCGGAAACAGTAATGGAATCATTATCGAGAAACGTGTCCTGGATATGCTGGAGATCGATGAATCGACACCGTTGAAATTTACGACCGACGGTGTCAGCCTCACGATTACTCCAGTTAAGAAGGCAGGGGAAATACAGGAGATCCTGTACAATATTTTCGTTAAATACGGGGAAACGCTCAGGGAGCTGGCGAAGTAATGGCTATCAGGTTCCTGACTTACGATGAGGCCATGGAGATTTACCGTGCCTCCGCCGCAGTTTTCGGGGGAGATTACGGCATACGGGATCAGGCAATGCTCGAATCGGCACTGGCACAGCCTGAAGCAGGGGGGCCGGGAGGCTATTACCACAGGGATATCTTCGAGATGGCTGCAGCGTACCTGTACCATATTTCTGAAAATCAGGCACTAATCGACGGGAACAAGCGGGTGGGCGTGCTGCTGGCGCTGGTGTTCCTGGAACTGAACGGGTACGAATTTACCGTATCGAGTGAAGAATTTACGAGGACGGTGCTCGCAATGGCGGACGGCAGGCTGAACAAGGCGGATATAGCCGAGTTTATCAGGAAGCATTCGAAGAGTCTGCGCGGTGTGTAAACAAACGATCGTCTGTAGCGCTCCGGGTGTTACGCCTTATGGTGCGTCCCAGACAAGGTCTCCGTCCTCATCCCCCAGTATCACCGCAGGCCCGTAATCTTCATCGTTCATCAGGAGCAGACGTGCACCGTCGTAATTGTCGAGGTACAACGATGTGTCGCCCCGATCTTCAATGGACCACATTCCCCTGATGACACCATCTTCCATGACAGCGGTTCCCCAGTAATCATCCATGTAGAAAAGTCGGGTTCCGGTTTCATCCGATCCGCCTATTCCCTGCATTAACGAGATCTCCGACATCCCGCTTGTTGGATTATCAACGCTGATATAAGCCTGGGTTCCCTCATCACCCGTCAGGTATATATATGGACCCAGTTCTTCCCTATAGATCATGGTAATTTTGTTGTTCGCACGGCTCCCGTCAAAAAATGTCAGACCCTTCCCGCCTGTATCGGACCACAGTTCAGCCGAGATATCTCCACCGCCTGCTTCGAACACTGTTATACCATTGCTGACGGGAGCGGAAAAGAGGTCAATATTCTGTCTGCCGCCCGGGCTCATCATCATGATATTCGACGAGTCAAGGCTGCCCGTATATGACGCCTGTAAGCGTGCAATCTCCCTGTCATCCATGAACAATGCGAAGCACTGATCGTACGCTTCCTCGTAACCGAGCCTTATACGGACATTCCCGTCTGCGTCGATAACCTCGAATGTCCCGGCCTGGATTACCACGTCTGCATCAGCTGAACCCGATCTGCCCGCGCCCATTATCGCGAACGCGAAAAGAAAGGACCCAAGCAGCCACGTAGCGACCATCCACCTGCGACTACTGAATTTCAAACGGTTGTTACAGCTCTCGAGTTTTTCGACCCGTGCCACGAGCGTTGAAAGCTCACTGCCGATCTGGCTTTTGCTGATATACTCACAATTTTTCATCTGAGGTTCCTCCATGGTAGTAACGCGAATTGTAGCTGTGAGTGAAGTGCGCGTCAAGGAGGGGTAACGTCCGCGTCACCCGGCACGAGCGCGTCCCGCCCTTGTATTGCCAACAACATTTCGTTCTCAAGTCCGGGACATCGGCATTTCGGGGATTGGTTGTTTGTTGAGGGAGGTGTACGTAATGTGAGACACCCTTAAGCGCTTGCTGTATTTCGGAAGATTGAACGTCATCGTGCGCGTAAGGGCGGCATAGGGTTTATATATATTTGGGTTGGAAAGGGACGGTTTATTGAACGTGCATCCGTTAATTGGCAGGCTGGACGTACAGCGATGCATTGCATCCACTAATAATTAACCCCAATCCCGTAGCACAGCACGGCAGTGCGTTCAGCATTCAATCCCGTATCCCGGGACACCACAATTCGTCCTCGAAATGCTGGTGTCCCAGGTATCACGCGGTAACAATTGAAGAAATGAAGCGGGGACAGGCACCAGAATTTACCTCGATACACATTTGTAGAAGCTTCAAGCTGGACGTTTCGGTAAATTCTGCCGCCAGTCCCCGAAACTCGACAGTGAGAAGTGTAACGATGAAACGGGGAATTGGCAGGATGGACGCACTGCGACGCATTGCCATGCGCCGCTACGGGTTGTTTTTTTTCAGGTCTCCTTTGAATGTTGATAAATTTGGGTCCCGGTGCGGTTGAGTCAGTTAAGTCGACAGTGGTACTGAAAGCTACCCTAGCATGACAGAGAAGTATAAAGTTGCTATTTTGTCAAGTATTGGCATAGAGAAATTGGAGGTTTTTTGGTGTGTGTGGTGATTGTGACATGCTACTCCAGCGTATGGTGCGAGAGATTGAGTGCTACATGATCGGTAGATTACTTAATTCTACACTTTAACTAGTAGTCTATACAGTATGGCAATAACAACATAAATAGTTAAGTAATTTAATTTGACTTCGGTACAGTAATTAGTTATGCTCCTATCCGTAAAATTAAGATTGGAGGAAGCAACTATGGATTATCTGGGAGTGAAATTTTTAACATTTGGTTTATCGGAAAATGCCAAACTGCTTGGACACCTTTTCTGGTCTAAGAAGGCCTGGGAACTACCGTTCGAGTATTATGGCTCACCCTTGTCAGGATTTGGTAGAACAGTTCAGGAACAGGCTCTAGACTGGCCTCAGCAGTCGGTATATAAGTTCCAGATCAAATATGAAAGGGATAAGGAGGACTCCAGCAGTTTCCTGCTAAGTTTTCTTGGTTCGTTGGGTATCAACCTGGGCCTGGAGTCTGTTAAGAACATGAAGTTCGATCTGGACATGAATGTGACCGGGATGAATGTAGATTTTGCGCCACCAGCCGCTTTGGAGGAATTGATAGGCAAGCCTGTTCCCGCTTCAATAGCAGCAAGTGCCGTCAAGCTGGTAATTTGTCATGCGCAACTCAGCGCCAAAAAAGGGGATTTTAAGATCGTTTTTCACGACGGTGCCTCAAAGGAGTTTAAAGCTAAAGTTGAGGGCATCAAGAACGAGAACATTGAGTTGGATATGGGCAAATCCAGACTCGACAAAGGCGAGTTAGTATTTAACTTCGAAACAGATCCACCAGTAGTTTTTGGAATCATGGTCCAGCAGGTCGACGAGAAAAAGGTTGATGATGTACGGATCTTTAGTGAGTTTGGACAGAAAGATACCAGATTTCAATTTGTAAGGCTCAGTTAACTTGTAGGGCAGTCCCGGTGAAGGGATCGCCGGGCTACGGTGCACAGGCGGGTCGCGGAGAAGAAGGTCGGGGGGAAGATCCACATGGGGAGTACTGGTGTGATCGTCAGTAGCACCAGAAAGTAACGCGGAAAGGAGCGCGGACACCCCTGTCCGCTTCCATGAATAAATTCACCAATTTATCTATCACGCGGACACGGGTGCCCGCGCTCCGATTATTGCCGGGATTGGCAGCCCCTTTGGTGCTATAATTTCTCTTATACGCCTACATCGGGCTGCGAGGTATACAATGCGAACGGCAATCCTTCCTCTGTTTACAGCTATACTGTTAACCATAATTGTCACGACCGGCTGCAACTCCAACGCAGTCAGTCCCGATCCCTCTCCAACCCCGGTCATTACGTCCGGTTCGGTCGATCATGCAAACCAGACCCACTCATGCCTTGGCTGGTACACCCTTGAGATCGATACGGAGACAATGGAGATCGAAATAATCCTGCTGCGGTCCGCGCAATGGCATTTCAACCTGACGACCATCCTGAACGCGACTATGGGAGTTTCAGCGGTCGCCGTTCCTGCGCAGTCCGACCCGCCCAACGGGCTCTTCGTCTTCGACATCACGCTCTCTCACCCGTTCGGCACGAAACCCAACCTATCGGGTTTCGATGTCAAGGGCATTCTTCTCACCCCCGGGACTCTCAACATCGGACCGCTCGTGTTCGCCGACATCGATGAAACCCGTCTTCTGAACGCCGACGGTTACACGCGATGGTGGAATCCCACGGAGTTCCCTGAATCCGGTTTTCTGGGCTACACGGACGGAATACTCACAAACACACCGTCAACGGAGCTTACAGCAACCATCAATCCGTACAAGCTGTTCGCCGATGCGCTTGGACCGTGGGACTCACTGGCGTATGTATCTGGTGAACCACTCGACAGCGACAACGGCAGGGCTGTTTTCAAGGCGGGTGAATCGAATGTACGCCAGTACGAGATCCAGTTCGAGATGGATCCCGGTCCGGTGGTGAAATACGGCTACGCAATCGACTGCGCATGGAACCCACCGTCACCGAATCCACCGGCTGAAGTTCCCGACGACTTCCCGATGAACGCAAATCAGCCCGAAGCATACCGTGTTGTGCTCCAGCCGACCGTAAACAACCTTTATTACGACAGTGGAGCTGCCGTGGGCGGCGGTGTGCTGAGGCTGCAGGTAAATGTACACGACTGGCAGGGACAGGCATCCGGACCAGTGTCCGACCAAGTGGCTTCTGTGCGTATATACGCCCCGGGACTGATGTCAGGCGGTGTTGACGCTTTATTCGAGAGTGAAACCGCGGACAAAGCCAGGTATTCTGCTGACCTTACAGGCCTGGTAACAGTCTCCACAGCAGGTGAAGCACTGCTGATCTGCCGGGTGGAGTCATCCGATGGTTCGGCGTACAAGCAGACAGCGGTTCCAGGACCGAACGATACCATCTCGGCGTTCCAGGTGATCACAATCGATATCCCCGACCCTGTCTGCGAGGCGGACACCGACAACACCTGGGGTACCGCTTCCAATATAGACGTCGGCACCGGCTTATCGGGCTCGGTATGTTCGCCCATCGATGAGAAGGACTATTACAGGTTCACGGTTCCGACAGCCAATGATGTCACGGGCACAATCAGGCTCAATTGCGATGCGTCGCAGACAAAAATCAGCCTGTACGACGGGACATACTCATACTTTACGGAACAAGTGGTATCCGGCGGAATCGCGGAAATCTCGCTTGACTATCCATACATTCATCCGGGTGTTTGGTATGTCGTAGTTGAAACAGCAAATGCGACGCAGGTCGCCGCATACTACTTCGAGCTCGATGGTGAACTTCAATATCCGGACAGTCCTATCGAGGTAACTCCCGATGGACTGTATTGCAACCCGGAGCGCGTCTGGTTCCATGAAAATTACATGATACTCGGCGGTAACCGTCTTTGGATTTACGATATCACCGACCCGTTCAATCCTGAGTTCGTGCTTGCTGAGAATATCTACGTTGATGAGATCGCATGTTTCAGATATCCATACCTGTATTACGCTGAAAGTGACGCGTGGGTCGATCTGGTCGATCTCACGGTCATGGAAGCTCCAGTACTGTATGAGGACATTATAGATCTTGGCAGCAGTTCGGAAATGCAGGCGATGTGCATGAACTCTACCACTCTCTACATCAGCGATGACCAAACTATGGGTTACTACGTCCAAATTTTCGACATTGCGACAGATCCTTACGTCCCTGCATTTATAGATAATTTCGAGGTCAATGATCTCGACGATTACATTACACTTTTCGATGCTGAAGGTTCCGAGACAAAAATTGTGATCACGGTTTACGAGACTGTAGACGTATGGGATGTTGAGGATCCGTACAATGCCACGGCCGCAGGCAGCTACACATTTTCAGACCACTACATCGGTGAGGCGGTCTCTGAAGGTGAGTACATTTACGTTGTCGGGAATCTGCAGGGTTCAAGCCAGGGATACCTGGCTGTTCTCCACCAGGTCGGGGTGAACTGCAACCTGGTAGGCTCTGTCACACTCCCTCAATTGTCCAAGGAAATCGCACTGGATTACCCTGATGTATGTGTCGGGAACGGTTCCGAAGGACGGTCAGTATGCAACGTGTCCGATCCAGCCAATCCGCAATACCTGGGGACTGTCCCCATGGTCTCGGAGGGTCGGGACGTTGCCATGAAGGACGGTCTGGCCTGCATTATTCCCTACGACCAGGGATTTGAATTATTCGATTACACGACACCAACAGAGCCATCGATCTACCGTCACTGGGTCGTCAACGATGGTCGGAAACTCTTTTACAAGGATAACTACGTAATCGTTGGTGATTACCGTGCCGGGTTGAAAACAATCGATGTCAGTGATCCTGATAACGCTGTAATTGTCGCGGAGTACTGGTTCAATGACTGCATGTTTCACGGTGATTCTTCGGGTAATAACTGCATAACCGCGTCATACGACACGTGGTATATCCACGACATTACCGATCCCCTTTCGATCTCGCAGCACGTGATGATGGTTGAGGTAGATTCCGTCCGTATGGTCGGGCTTAACGGTGATACTGCATATATCGCACTTTACAATGCTGCAGATCCGATCAGAATTTACGACATAACGAATCCGACTGCACCACTTTACAGTAACACCATTAACCTGCCAAATCAGGTGGAGCATATCTCGTTTATCGATGATTATATGCTTGTTACAACCGACTCCAGTGTCGAGATTTACGACATTACTAATCCATTGAGTCCGGTATTCAAGGCTTCATATTCCAATTCTGCCGATCCGTACAGGTCAGCAGTAGCCCGGGACGATTACTTTTATGCCGTGACCAAGTACGATCTTGAAGTTGTAGATTTTACTAATCCGAGTTCACCATCCTTCGTGGCCGCTGTAACTCTCCTGCCACCTGTCAACACCGGCTACTGGGACATCGCACTTGATAGCGCATTCGCGTACGTATCCGGAGATCAGTGTGAAGCAGTAGGGTGTTCGATCTGGCCACCCAACAGCCCTGCAGTTGTCGATTACGTGTACGGCCCTGACGCCTGGGTTCCTGTCGATATCCTTGCACATGACGGGTACCTGTATGTCGGTACATCATCGAGAGGAGTGATGATTTTCGACCTGTATTAATTGAGGTCACTCGGGTAATATTGGCACGCTACCTGTGATAAACGTATAATACTGTCCCATTGGATGGCCTTCATACCGAGCGACAACAGGGAGATAAAGTTCGGGACATTCGGGGGAGTTTACGTACCAAGTGTCCTGACCATTATCTGCGTTATTCTCTTCCTCAGAACCGGCTGGCTGGTCGGAAACTGCGGGCTTTTAGGCGCACTACTGATCATATTCATCGCGCATTCGGTCACGATCTCAACCGGGCTTTCCATCTCGTCGATCACCACGAACATCAAGATTGGTGCTGGCGGAGCGTACGCTATCATCGCGCGGTCGCTCGGACTTGAGTTCGGCGGAGCAATCGGGATCCCGCTGTATCTTTCGCAGGCCATCTCGGCAGCATTTTACATCGCGGGATTCACAGAGGGTTTCGTACACCTGTTCCCACTCGACCATCCTGCACAGAGCCAGGCATTCGTTGCGTTCATAGAGAGCAACCCCTTGATGAGCTATTCGCAGTTTATTGCTGTGCTCACATGGCTTGTTCTTACAGTCATTGCGTACATCGGAGCGCACTGGGCGGTCAGAACGTACTACGTAATCATGGCCTGCATTGCCCTGTCGCTGGTGTCTTTCTTCTTCGGAAAATATCAGCCGGGAATTCAGCCCGTACTCTGGGGTGCCTTCCAGAATTCATCGGAAAACCCGGTTGATTTCTGGGATTCCTTCGCGATCTTCTTCCCGGCCGTGACTGGCATCATGGCAGGGGTGAGCATGTCGGGCGACCTCAAGGACCCGCGGAGATCGATCCCACTCGGGACCATGCTCGCGATCGCTACAGGTTTTGTCGTCTACGTCGGTGCGGCAATCGCATACAGTTTCCAGGCTGACACCGAAACCCTTCAGACCAATTATTCGGTTATGTTCGATACCGGATTGCTCAGCTGGATGTTCTACGTGGGCGTTTTCGCCGCGACCCTTTCATCCGCGCTCGGATCGATCGTAGCCGCACCCCGGGTGCTGTATGCCCTCGGGGAGCATGGTGTAGTACCCTACTCCGGATGGTTCTCGAAGAAGAGCGTTACCGGACAGCCACGTAACGCAGTACTTCTCACCGGGTTTATTTCATTGATTTTCGTGTTCACCGGGGAGCTGAACTCGATCGGCTGGCTGCTGACGATGTTCTTCCTCATCACCTACTGCATGGTTAATCTCGTCACGTTTTTCGAGCAGGCGATGGGAATCGTGAGCTACCGCCCATCGTTCAAGGTGCCGCTTGGAGTGCCGATGTTCGGCGCCCTGGCGTGTATATTTATCATGTTCCTGATTAGCCCGATCGCAGGGATTATCGCGATCTCCATCACAGCCGGCATCTACTTTGTACTTGTCCGTGCGAGGTTGAAGCGCAGGTGGGGGGACGTTCGCAGCGGTCTGCTGTCGGTCATCGCGGGCTGGGCGGCACGCCAGGCAGTCCATCTGCCAAGGAGCGAAAAATCGTGGCGTCCCGACCTACTCGTGCCGATTAAAAAGCCTGACGAGTGCGCGAATGTGATCAAGGTCGCACACGACATCATATATCCGTTCGGCAGTGTCATCGCTTTTAACGTGGCGTCCAACGACCGTCAGAGTAAACTCCATCAGCTGGATCTGGCACTCGAACCGATTCGCAGGGACAAGCTCTTTCTCCTCTCATCAGTTGTTGAAGGCACCGATTATGCAAGGGAAGCGAGGACCATAATCCAGACAATGAGAGAGGCGTTCTT
>JAUWTM010000158.1 GCA_030614715.1 Planctomycetota bacterium | reverse complement strand
GACGCCTTGATCTGGTCAGCTTTCACCTTTCCCGACTGAACCCGACGTTCCCCGTACTCGCTCATCGACAGCATTCCTCCCCCTCCCCCGCAGCAGAAGTTCTGCTCGCGGTTCGGCACCATCTCCACGAAATCCGTACACACTTTCCGTAAAATCTCACGCTGCGGTTCGCTTACACCACCCCACCTGACAAGGTTGCACGGATCGTGTAACGTCACACGGTCCACATTCTTCGCGGGATCGACCTTTATTCGTCCCGTCCCGATATACTCAAGCATGATATCGAGCATCGAACGTACCGGAACCGGATACTCCACCTCCATCCAGTTCGGACCCTCCCACCTGAACGACCTGAACCCGTGACCGCACTCCGACAGTATCACTTCCTCCGCACCGAGCTTATACGCTTCATCCATCGCCTGACGTGTGATCTCTGCCGCCTCTTCACTGCTGCCGGAGTACATACCGTAGTTCGTTACATCGTAGAATTTGCTCGATATCGTCCACGATTCTCCCGCAGCGTGAAAAATACCCGCAGCAGCCGACAGCGACAACGGGAAAAACTTAACTTCCCTCGGATTTATCAGGTAAACGACCCGCCTGCCAGGTTCATCGACCGGAATTCGCACATTATCGTCGCCCATTTCCAGCTGCAGGTCCTCCGCGATCCAGTCCGCGGTCTCTTTCAGCTCCTCCGGAGCGATCGACATCTGGTTTCCCGTCGTTAGCTGGTTGTCGACCACCTGTTGAAGACTTTCAGGCACTTTGTGCACAGACGCGAGAATAAACCGACCGATACGCATAATGGTCCCGATATCAGCCCCGACAGTGCAGTTAATCCCGCAGCGTCCGCAGGCAGTGCAGCGACCGTAAACCACCTCAACAAGCTCATCCAGCGATTCAGGAGTTATGTCGCGAGCACCGACCAGGCTTGGTGCCAGTCGTCCGAGAACCGAATGATAACGTCGAAACATGCTGATTATTTGCGAAGCCTTCACGCCGGGGAGGTTTTCGGGGACGGGATCGGTCAGGTGGATGTGGCACGTCTCCCCGCATAGGCCGCACTTGACACACGACTGCATGTGGTATGCACCGAGTCCGTCAATTGCCTTGCGGAGCTCTTCCCTGGCAGCTTTTACAATCTGTTCGGGTGTTTCCGGCAGCCCTGTTTTCGGCTTTGTATCAGTCATCCGGCTACTTACCAGCTCCCCGGTTCGCCGGATAGACACCACGATATCCCAGACGTGCGCCGTAATCAGTCCGGGCTATAAAGAAGAACCATGCATGTTTAAGCTTTCCGCCCGGTATGTAGAAGAACAGAATAGCTGCACAGATCAGGAAAACACCCGACGTCATAACTCCAGACTCATGCAGCATCGCGACAATGAGAAAGCCGATAGTCATCAACACTGAAATGTAATCCTCCGGACTGCTCATCAACTTGAGATCTCTTGTTACTGCACGCCGCACGAACAGGTAAAGTCCACAAATTGCAGCCAGCCCGAGCATGCTGCCAAAAACAACCGGGCTGATCGCGTCCACCTGTGGCAGAAACAACAGCACGATGACCTTCGCGAGTGCGAGGAAGATCCCGATGTGCATGACAAGACCAATTGTAAATTTCCACGGGTGCAGACGGATCGTTTCCTTGTGGCTCGGAAGCATCGCCCACGTGAAATTGTAAAGTACACCCTTAAGTGCATCCCCGGCTTTAACGCTGAAGTCCCTGCGACCGGACCCGCGCGCCTGCAGCCATTGAACGATAATGGCGATTATCACCCATACAATTCCAGCCGATACAATTATCCGTTCTGTTACTAACAAGGTGTTTCCTTCAGGTGCAGTTACACACAGCCGTCAGGTTTCGGAAGACCCGCCACGCGACAGGCGCCGCGCGCTGGACCCGACGTATACAGTTTGTATATCTGGCGGACCCCGACCCCCACATCCTTGCATATGAGCCTTACGGTCGGGGCAAGATCGTGCTCTTTCCAGTAGTCCCGGATGAAATTGGCGATCTTCCAGTGATCCTCTGTCATCTCCTCGATACCCTCCTCAAGGGCGATCGCATGCGCGACCTTCTCATCCCAGAGTCCCGGATCGATCATGAATCCGTCGTTATCAAATTCGATCTCTTTGTCGTTTACTTTCACTTCAAATTCTCCAGTTTGCGTTCAAATTGCTTTTCCTGACACCTATGCAGGCCTGTCCGCTGCGATCTCGGCAATCGCACGGATTGCGGTGTCGATGTGCTCCTTCGTATTGAACGGACCGATTGAAAACCGTACTGTTCCCCTTGGAACCGTACCATGATGCTCGTGGATCAGCGGTGCACAGTGCAGACCGGTACGGGTCTGAATATTGTATTCTACATCGAGAATTGTACCGACATCCTGCGCGTCGAAATTTTCCACCGTCATCGACATCGTCGCAACACGGTTCTTCATTCCCTTCGGTCCCCAGAATTGTACTCCCTTGATCTCTGAAAGCCCGTCGTGGAGCATCTGGAACAGCTCCATCTCGTGCGAGTAAATTGAATCGAGACCCTTCTGCTTGATCCACTGGAGACCTGCATGTAATCCTGATATGCCCGCAATGTTCAGAGTACCGGCTTCCAGCCTGTACGGAAATTCCTTGAGGTGGTAAGGCTCCGCACTCCTTACTCCCGTACCACCGTAGATCGTTCCCTCTATTTCGGCATCGTCCGCAACACATATCCCGCCTGTCCCGCTCGGACCGAACAGTCCCTTGTGCCCGGTAAAGGTGAGAAAACTGATGTTGCACTCTGCCATGTCTATTGGAAGCACTCCCGCTGTCTGCGCACAATCGACAGCAAGCGGCACGCCCTCATCTTTGCACACTGCACCGATCGCTTTCATATCCTGCACGACGCCGGTGACATTCGATCCGTGATTCACGAAAACGAGCACGGTATTCTTCCTGATCGCCTTGCGGATCTCCTCAGGATCGATGTAACCCTCGTCATCGGGCACTACGTAGGTCGCTTCGGCTCCCTCTTTGACCTTGTGATTGACCGGCCTGATGACCGAGTTGTGCTCGACCATCGTGGTGACAATGTGATCCCCCGGTTTTACGGTACCGTTGATGACCAGGTTGATGCTCATCGTGGCGTTCAGCGTATATACAAGGCGGTTCGGGTCCGTGGTCTCACCGGCTTCTATTATGCTCCTGTTGAAGAATGCCGAATACGCCTTGCGGGTCCCGTGAACCATCTCCTCCGCACCGATCGCAAGGTCGCAGCCGGTCCGACCAGGGTTGACTCCCATCGTACTGTAGAACTCGCGAACGGTATCGTGGACAAGATCCGGCTTCGGGAAGCTTGTCGCTGCGTTATCGAGGTAAATTATCCCGTCCATGTTCACTCCAATCACTGGCCAGACTTCAACCAGATCCCCCCCCGGATGTATCCGGACGATCCCAGTGTCACCGGGTGCAGGACATATAATAAAGAAAACCGGGATGAATCCCGGATTAACAATGCCGGTTCAGGGTCTATTCTAAAATAAGGCTATTGGAAAAGCAAAGGATAGAGTCGATCAGCGTTCGGCCAGCAGCTTCTCGATTATCTCCTTCAGCTCCACCAGTGCTTCCTGACGCGCGTTCTCACCATCGTGATCCCATTGCACCTTCTTATGCAGTTCAAGTTCGCTGGCCGGATCCGACATTCCGATGACATGAAATAACGCGTGCGCACAATGGTACCGGTTCAGCATGTTCGATTCGCCCGGATGGTCCCGAAGGTACTCCCAGAGCACCATCGCAGAGTTCTGTATCGAGCCCTTTTTCTCCAGCGCGTACCAGAACTGGTAATACTTCCCGGTACGTCCGTTCTTTACAGCCTCCAGCAGGACCCCGATGTCCTGATTCTTGTATTTCTCGAATTCACGACGGGATTCGACCTCCCACCGCTCCCTCCAGTGCATTTTCCTCAGCTCATCCTTAGTGTATTCCTTCAACTTTAATTCCTGCTCCATTATTTTTTTATCGCGCCTGGAATATTCTGCGTAGTATACATTGATCCGGGATAAAACCACACCATAGCGGAAGAGCATCTGCCAGAGGACAATTTAATGATTGGAGGTTGTCCCTGTTCTATCTTTATGTTATGTAGTTATATACGGATTTAAGATTCATTGGGGGAACCGTCCAATGCTCAATACCCGTCTCCTGATATTTCTCCTCCTTTGCACCCAGCTTGCGGGTTGTAACACCGGGGACGATCTGCTGGTCGGAGGTATTTCAGGTCCCACTGTGATCGATGAAAGTTCTGTAGTTGAGTATTCCTTAACTGCATCAGGTGACAGCGACATCGCGTACGCCTGGGCAGTCGATCCGGCATGGGCCGGCACCTTTGGGAATCCGAACTCACCTGCGACTGACTTCAGGGCTGCAAAAATTGCATATAGCTTTCCCATCGAGATACGAATTATCGTCACATCAGAGGTATCAGGTCCCGTCTTTAAAAGCCTGAATGTTAACCTGATCAACACCATTCCAGGCGGTAATCATCCACCCCAGGCATCGGCAACCGCAGACTGCACCGTTGTCAAGGAGGACTGCCCGGTTCAATTCTCTGAACATTCCTCTGATCCTGATGGGATTGTCGACCTGGTGAAATGGGAATGGGACTTCTCGTATGAACGGTCTGACGGATTCCAGCCTGAAAGTGATGAAGAAAATCCAATACGGTCTTTTCCAAATGACGGTACGTACGATGTCCAGTTACGCGTCACGGATGCAAGTGGATTCACTGATCTTCTCGATGTTCCGTTGTGCATCACTGTCCTTGAGCCATCGGCCCCGGTCGCTGTAGTGCTTGTCGATGCTCACGTACAGCCGCCCGACACGCCGGTTACATTTTCCGGAGCTGATTCGTTCGATCCTGACCTCGACGAAATAGTTAAATACGAATGGGACTGGGACAACGATGGGTATTACGATTCCACCGGAATCGAGGTTGTAAACACCTGGCACGATTACGGCTCGTATTTCGTCCAGTTAAGGGTAACTGATGAAGAAAGCAATACGGATGTGCTCGATGAACCTCTTGAGTTGCGCATTGACAAGGGTTGGGGCCTTTCCTGGGGAAGACCTTACGTTTTTGACACCTGTAACGACATCTACGTCGATACTTTTGGACAGATCTACACCGTCGGTAAATTCTGGGGGATCGTGGACTTCGATCCGGGACCAGGCGTCTTTGAACTTGAGACAAGTTCGAAATATGGTCATTACCACAGCAACGGTTTTCTTAGCGTGTTGGATCTGTATGGGAATTTCGTGAATGCACTCAGATGGGAGGGTGATAATACATACACCACGGGTGTCACAGTCGATGGCTACGGCAATGCCTATGTCTGCGGTGATTACACGCTCACGCTTGATCTTGATCCCGGCCCTGGAGAAGAACTTGCTGAGCCTATGGAAAACCGCTCCTGCGGTTGCTTCGTCGTCAGACTCGATAACGGTTTGAACCTTGACTGGACGTGGCACAAGGCCGGATTCATGCACCGCACCGATAATTATGATCCATATGATTATGACAAATATTTCAGCACCGGAATTGCAGTTACCGATTCAGGCTTTACTTACCTTGCCGGGAATAATAACGATGGATACGGACAGGAAGCCCCGCACAGCTCCGAATCCTGGCGTATGGAGTGCAACCACGCTGCGATACGGAGTTTCGACAGTAGCGGCAACGTGTTCATGGATACTGACTGGGGTGGATGCATTTATCAAATGGGTGGTGTTTCAGAACCGGATGATCCCGGATTACATGAATCGCTTGATATCGCAATTGGGCCTGCAGGTTCCGAATATTACATCTATCAGAGTTCGGGCTATATCCCAGTGGGTGATGGATTCGAATACTACCGGCGCTCCAACCTGTGCCTGCTTGATGATCCTTACGCTAATCCTGCTTACATTATTGAGCTGTCTCAGGGTGTTGCTTCAGCTATCTCTGTTGACACTGCCGGTAATGTATATATTGCCGGTGAAAGCTATTTCTTAAGCAGGCTGGACGGTTACGGTAATGATATCTGGACAGTTCGCTGGGGTAATCAAAGCTCTGAGGCTGAAATTACAGACATTCAGGCAGACCGGATCGGCAATGTTTACGTACTTGGCATCTTCACCAGCCCTGTCGATTTTGATCCCGGTGAAAGCACATGTTTGCTCGAACCGCAGGGTGACCATGATATTTTCATCTCCAGGTTCAATGAAAATGGACAATTTATCTGGGCCTCCGCTTTTACTGGTGTTGGTGAAGAAACTCCGGTCGGTCTGGCTCTGGACAGCCTTGGAGCCCTCTATATTGCTGGTGATTTTGAATATCCGATAGATCTGGACCCTGGACCGGCTGAAGATATTTTTACCACAGATGTAGGTAGGGATATCTTTATGGTCAAACTCCTCCCGAACGGCCTCAGGTGAAGCGGCTTTACCCTTCTCGATCTATCACCTTCAGTAATTCCCTCGCTGCCTTTTTCAGGACTCCACGTTTGACGTCCATGAATTCCTCGCCGATTTTCACCAGTTCACCTCGATACTTCGGCAACAATTTCACAACTTCTGTCAGTCCCCGTATGGAATGATGCGCGTGACGGCAGTTCCTTACCCTGATCGACTTCAACAGCACAGGATACGCTTTTTCTGCTGCCTTCTTGCTTGTACCCGCGTAACTGCTCACTGCCCGGATCGCGCAGTCCCTTGCGATCATGCTTTTATCGGTGTGAATGATCTCATCGATTCGTCCGAGCAGTTTTTCGATCACCTTCGGCTTCAGGTCCGCGACCAGCGCAAGCGCATGCATCGACTCCCATCTCACACGCGCCTTCGGATGGTCCAGAAGCGGTGGAAGGTATCTCGCGTAAGGAATAATGAACTCCGGATGCACCTCCGCGACCATCGTCATGACCTCGGCGCTGTCACCCAGCATCCCGGCATCGTCGGACTGAAGCCCGTCTGCGATATCCCCGAGCAGATCGGGATTTTCGAGACACATCGCGGCAACCTTACGGTTCGATCCCTCCGTTCTGTCCCCCACCTGCGATGATAACCGGCTCGTCAATGACATGTCGTTCCTCTATATCGAAGAATAGTACACGCATCACCCATCAAATCAACACTACAGCTCTAAGCCAGCCCGAAAAATGATCAGAATGGCACACTCAGTATAATCCCAATGGCACACTCAAAATCATCCTGATTTTGTGTGTGTTTTTCACAGCTTTCATATAATATTAATGCAACCTGCGCAATCACTAGCTGTCGCATGGGGGTATAACACATTACCAGGGAGATTGTCATGAACCGCATATACCAGATATCCATTTTCATTATCCTGATTGCACTGCTTCTGCCATTCCTGGCATCCGCCGACGAAACCGGAGACGATCCAACCGCTGTTCGCCTGACCACCGTCGATCCCGAAACCTACGGAATCGAGTTCGGACAGGTTTACGAATACACCTTCATATTAGAAGACGAGGACATCGGATATTATTCGTTCAGCCTCGAAACCTCTGAGGACGGTTACATCATGTACGAGGATCTGTATCTCGATCTCGACGAGCCTCAGCTGCTCCAGGAGGCCGCGGGTACCGTTGAGTACTCATCCGAAATGCGGCCCGTCCGACTCCACCACATCGAGGACATCGAAGCTCCCGACATCCCCATGGCTACCGGTCATTTCATCATGGTCGTGGAATTCATGGAGGATGCGGTCGACTATGATTACACACGCGACGGCGAACCGCTGGCGTCCGGCACTGCCAACACGATCGGACAGGTCGAGTTGACCGAAAATAATTTCATCGGGCAGATCGCGATAATCGAGTCGATGATCGACTGGGAGCCGGGTAACCAGTTCATCATTCCCTCGTGGCACGCCAACCTGCTCATACCGATCAATCTGGAATTCGTTGTCGATCCGTTCATGCATGAGTGGGAAGTCGACGATGAAACCTACGAGTGCTACAAGGTCGACATCAATCTCGATGGTGTTTACCTCGACACTCATTACATCTCGACCGACGGACTGCTTCTCGGCATCACCAACGATGAAAAGGGGATTGTTGTCAGTCTTCAGTAACGGGGAGCGGTATTTACTCAGGCCATGTTCCCATAAGTTCATTCCCCGGCGTGACCGATTGCATCACGTTGTAAATCCAGTCTAAGTCACTATTATTGAGAGCACACTGGTAAAGTGCTACCATTTACGGTAGATATAATCTGAATGAGATGAAGATAGCAGATCAGAAACGGAATGGGTCAATTACACGGTTGGAACTCCTGGGGCTGTTCTCAATAATTCTTACTGTATTCTTTTTTGTCATAGCGTTATATACGGATATTCCACAATTAAAAGAATTCCTGGCGCTAATGATTCCTGCTTACCTTATCATTGGCGTGCCGATCCTCGTCCGGATCGTAAAACGATTCAGAAACAAGGGTGCTTTGCAATCGACCGCAACCGGTGAACCAAAACAAAGGTCATTTGGTAAATATGTACTGTATTTTTTTCAATTTTTATTTGCATTAATATTCATAATTAACATCACCGGTGTTGTAGGGCTATATATTTTTTCAAGAGATAACAGTTTCGACGATTGGAGATACGGATTTGCCCGGACGGATGTGGCAATTCTTCAATTGACGGAGTCAGGATACAGGCCGATTTCGATTGAAAATGTCCAGGCAGTCAAAGAGGCTCGTATAATATTATCACCACTGAGTCAGTACATCATCGAAAGCGGCAATGCCCACGACATTGCACCTGAGGCAATTTCTGCGTTCGTGTTAATCAACCGGATGGTCAGGGCCGAATACCCGTCTTACACTTTTCACAGCGCTGTTGCTCACTTGTTGTGGCACATGGAGGTCTTTCCCGAACAGAGAAATATGTACGATCACAGTCCCCTATGGAACTCGGTCATTGGCAGAATATTGCTGCGCAGCCTTCCCGTACATATTAAAGTTCAGGATCGGGCAACTGATTACCTGGGGGGCTTGATTATGGGTAGTTCTGTAACCATTGGAAATATGCAGGTTAAGGTAAATCCCGTTCGCGGATATGAAGATGAGAAAAACATCAGGGGTGACAATTTATGGGCCAGGCTTGAAATTGATGATGCCGGCATGACAAATCAACAGATAAACTGGTTATTACTGACTGAACCTCGACTGGACATCGAAGCCGGGACGGCTGGACTCAGGCAATCGCTGGATGAGCTTATTCTCATTCAAAATAACGGGGATATTCTCAGCAATGTCAACCTTGCGTCTATAGATATTTCCGGCTGGTACTCCGTTTTTTCGGATATCAGCGACCTTTCACTTTTCACCCCTGACAGAGATGGCCCGAGACCGATACAGCCACACGACCTTGCTAATTTTTTGCCCATAGACTCTGAGGACGCTTACCAGGGCAATTATCTTGCGTTTTATACCGTTGCGTTTCAAT
>JAUWTM010000068.1 GCA_030614715.1 Planctomycetota bacterium | reverse complement strand
AGCTTGATTTAATGTGAATATGAACCTCTGGCGGGGACAAAATGTCTATCCTGGTGTTCGCCTGGGAAATTCAGCAGTTTGTATGTGAGTTGTTGAATTATCCACAGGGGTATGCTAGGATTCAGCCAATCCCGGTGGTAAATCAGCTCCGGGTTTGTCTGTTTTAATAGGTTTTAAACCCGTGACGGGTTTAAAACCGTTGGTGAAAGTCAGATAATATACTGTTTCCAGAATCCCTGGGTACATTGTGTATTCGTGGTTTTCCGGTGACAGTAGTGTTACTGAACATTGTACATTAACGTGGAACAGTCTGCCTTGAGGGTCAGAAAGGAGGTGCACCCTTGGTTACCCTTACAAGGCGGTTGTTTATAAGTACACCTGGACCGGAGTGAGTCAGGGTGCGACCGAGATGACGCGTGCGAGAATTCAGGAGAAGGAAACACGGCCACTTCCTCCGTAGCAATTTTCAATCGCTGAATCACGCGACCGCCTGAGAATTACTCGCGGTTCAAATTGCAACTTCCCAAAACCAAGGAGGAAGTAATGCGCAGAATTATCGTTTTGCTGGCATGCGTAACAGCAATGCTGGCACTGGCCCTCCCTGCATTCGCGGGTCCATTCACGGACGTACCGACGGATCACTGGGCCTATGACGCGATCGACAAACTGCAGGCCGAAGGATTCGTGGAAGGATATCCCGATGGGACCTTCCGTGGGAATCGCTCCTTCACCCGCTACGAGATGGCGATGGTAGTCGCCAGAATCTGGGACCGTCTCGTTTCAGAACTCAACAGTCTTGATATCCCTGATCCGGATTACGATTATATTATCGACATGATCGATGATCTCAGGATGGAGTTCATGGAAGAGCTTGACGCTCTTGGAATGCGGGTTGATGACCTCGAAGCGAGGATGTCTTCAGCCGAGAGCCGGTTGACAGCCCTTGAGGCTTACATCGGCAAGGTACAGGTCTCTGGTTCACTTCGAGCCAGGATCGAAGACATCATCACCAATGACTACGAGGTCTATGGTGGATTCCTGAATCCGGCCGGAGCAGGTCAGTACGCCGGTATCATAGCCGGCACCCCCGGGAGTAATCCCGGTGAGATGTTCGAGTTCGAGCAGAGACTCGATCTTGCATTCTCCGCAAGCCCATCTGATTTCCTGGATGTTTTTGTACGTCTGAGGCATGTCTCAAGTTATCTTGATGACAGGGCTTTGACATTGGGGATCAATGAGGCTTGGGTTGACGCTGATATGATGAAGCTCATGGGCTGGAGCCCGACTGAGCTCTTCAATCGTTTCAACCTTGTAGTTGGCCGCACGAAGAATCGATTCGGTGAGTTTGGTCTTGCTTTTGAGAATTTCTATTCGGCACGACCAGGCGTCCTAATCGATGTCGGCGGTGACAGGCTCGAATTACGGGCTTTCCTCGCCCGAAGCACAAACTTCGGACAGCAGGAAGGTCTCGCAATCGGCCGCATCAGCTACGGTTTCGGTGAGAGCCGCTCGAATGTCAATCCCGCCAATGAGTTCGCCCGTGTCGGTTTCAACTATCTTGGAACCGGTGTCGGTAACGAACAGGGACTTGGTGTCGATGTTGATACCGAGCTGCTGAGTGAAGTCTACCTGAACAGGGCCCGAGTGGAATATTTCCAGCTCACCCAGGATCAGATGGGCTTTGACGTCTCCGCTTCTTACGGAGATGACTATGAGAGCAGCCTTATTGCGTGGGTAGACCTTTTCAATGACGGCAACACCCGCGTCAGCGCGGCTTATGCTGACATTGGACTGGTTCCAGGGTTCTCCTCGATCGATAACAACCCGTTCGAGGAATATGATGCACTGTTCACCGGTATCGGTGGCAACATCAATTACAACTTTGACACCAGCCTTAACCCATTCCCGTCCAACTTTGTTGGTGCTGGAATGCAGCTGGAGCACACGTGGTGGGACGTTCTCAACACCATGCTCACATTCTACGATGGGACAAATCAGGATGATGAGGATCTCCCCGCGGTGATCCGCTTAACCATCCGTTATCCGCTTTCCGACGCGAGCGACATCGCCCTCGAGTACATCCACAGTGGTATTGATGCACTCTCGCTTGCCAAGTTACGCGGTGAGTTCCTGGTCAGATTCTGACCAACCAATTTGAATTCTGTTGCATACTTGGATCGAACAATCCGCCGGTCCCCCAAAAGGGGGCCGGTTTTTTTGTATCGTTTTAATGTATCATGCGCCCCGCGCTATCTACATCTATTCCATCAGCATAATATTAACCAGAGTTATTCGCCTATAGGGGACTGGCGGACGGATTTGGCGACACGATGACCTTGACTTTCTACAAAAACCTATAGAGCCAAATCCGGGTGCCTGTCCCCGGTTCATTTTTAATAAGAATAATCATGCGCGGGACGCACATGATACGTCTATTCAATTAGTATAATATTAACCAGAGTTACTTGACGACATAATATTCATATGTTAATTTCAGGTGGCAGGATGCGCGGGTGGAATCTTGAATTCCGACTTATTTAGGAGGGATCCGGGATGAAAATCCACTTTTTTGTCCTACTGATGACGTTACTCCTGATCGGTTGCGCGCACGCCGATGTAAATCCGACCACACCATCTATCCCGGCTGACGTACAAGCCGCACTTGCAGGACAGGTCTTACAGTCCGAGCCGATCGACGACGGGCCATACCGGCTTTGGGGTGAATGGACATTCTATTTCAGCGGGGATCACAACTCGGTCGAGGTGGTTCCCCGGCGTGCCGCGAGGCTGCATCTCAATGCGCTGAAATTTCTCGAAGAATACTGCACCGACTGCCTTCAAATCACCCAGATTAAAAATAACGGCGATGAGACAATCGATCTTACTGTCCGAATCAACCATCCGTTCAACGGATTCCCGCAATACACAGGTTTCGACGTGAAGGGAATCATCATGTTCAACGGTTCGTATGAATATCCGTGGCCCAGCAACGATATCGTCTGGCCTGATGAAATAATACGTCTCTCCTGGCGCGAGACGGGAGACGCGGAAGTAATCAATCCGGACGGGTACACGGAACGATGGTCGCCGCACTACGAATCAGGGAGCGAGCTTCCGATTTTCAATTACTGGGAGGGAAAATACGCGAGCGGCGTTCCGAACGCCGATCTGAATGCATACCTGAACTTTTATACGAACGAGGAAAGGCACATGTTCACTGTGGACGGGGTGGTCTACCGCACGTACACAATTTACCTGCCTCCTGGACCGGTTGTCGCGGGTTATGCGGTCGAGGCGTGCTGGGAACCGCCGCTTGTTACCCCGGTGACCGATCCTCTTAATGATTTTCCTATCACCGCAAACCAGCCTGAGCCATATCTTTTTAAATGGATTGTCAATAACGGTGAAGTCATTACCGATTGCGATGAGTGCTGCGGTCCGGGCTTTGGTGCGTGCGATGAAAGGCGCATCGAGCTTAAACAATGGGGTGATATTTCTATCAATTATATCTTCATGGCATGGCCTGAAGGCGGTTCTACCGGCATGGGGGGTATCTTTGAATGCGAATCCCCGTGGGAGGATTGCTATTCTCCTTTTATCGGATTAGTAAGTTGTGGACATGGAGGAAACGGCAACCACAGGATGTTGTCCTGGGTATTAGACCATAATGGCGGTGATCACAAAGACTTTGCATACACATTTGTTGATTACACAGTGAACGATCCAGACCTAGACTAAAAGGAGGAGAGATGATGGATCGTCTTAAAACCATTAAAGGGCTTTCCATCTCAGGACGGCCCTTTTTGTATATGGATGCTGGCTCAACTCCAGTAACCGTCCATTTTCTGAGGGGGGAAGATTGTCGGCACTGCCCTGCAGTACTCATCGATCTCCTGGGCATTCGGCATCGATTTGATGTCCATTTTTAACGTGTCCCCGTGTGCTGGATCAACGAACAGTTGGACATCCCATTGAGTGACGCCGTACTGTGACTGCACCTTTTTAATTTCACATTTCCGAATTGCGGTAACCGGTATTTCGAAGCGGTCGGTGCCCTTTGTGTACACCAGGATATTCCCGTCGCACTCGAAAACGGCATCTATGAGGGTATCTCCGGCCACCATGTACTTCCTGTGCGACTGAACGGAATTAAATAAGAACGCAGGCATAGCAGCGACAGGCATACCTTTGCCTGTCCTCCGGTTGTAATGATGCATGATCGCTTCACGTGCCTTCTCATTGCCGTCAGCTTCTGAATAAGCGAACTTATGGGCAGGCCCTGACACTATCGTGTATCGTCCGAAATTCCTGGCTGTATATGTGAAGCCGCGCTTGTTGTCATTGAGCTCGTAGATCCTGAGATCAAATGATCCGTACCAGTTTTTCACGGGACCCGCACCGAATACATTTTGTAGCGGGATCGTTACTGTGGTCCTTCCTTTCCACAGCTCTATCTTGTTGTTGTCAACACGCAGGAACCCCTTTGCGACATCGTTTTTCAACTTCCGAATGAAGAATAGTATTCCAATGACCGAGCCAGCTCCCAGCCAGAGCGGCAATGCAATTTCAATCGGCACGTCACGCTCAATACGCAGAAACAGGAATAGCGGAAGGCCGGCTGCCAGGCTGATGGTCAGGCCAAGCAGGAAACCCAATCCGACCGCGCGATTCATGTCCCGGCTTTCGACCTCAAGGCGTTTCAGTACACTTACTTCACCCGATTGAAAATCAAACGTTTCGGGATCGTGTGAGTCTGGTTCGGATATATTTAAATTAATCAGCTCGTCGTGCATGGTGTTTCTCTTTAAGTTGATTCAGGATAAACGCAATGGTTGCATTGTTTCAACTATTTCCCCTGGCTGGACGTCAGTTTCAGCCGTTTGACATTTGGATTTCTATAGAGTATATCAGGATTGAGTGATCATGATGTTCGCTCGGAGGTCACGATGCGTCAGGCCGCTTTCGCAATTCTGATATTACTGATCTGTTTTTCCATCTGCTGCAGCTCCGGTTCGGCAGGCCTCGTTGTCAGGGCCATAGATGGGCCGTCACAGGTCGACGAAGGGGAAACGGCTGTTTATACCGTCACCGCAAGCGGAGATACCGGGATCTCATATGAATGGGCCTTAGATCCCTCGACAGCGGGTCTCCTTTCCGGTGCCGGCACAAACTCAGCATCGTTCACTACCGCAATGGTTGATTCCGACACAACGATCAGGATCAGGGTCAGCGTAAGCTCTGCAGATTACGGGCCGGTCGTAGCGTCAATTATTGTAACAGTTATTGATGTCATACAGGACGACGATCCATCGGATGGTGTTAATCAACCTCCTGAGGCTCAGGCCCAGCCTGAAGACGCTGAGATCCTGCTGGGCGATACAGTATTTTTCTTCGATAACTCATTCGATCCCGACGGTAGCATGGATATCATCAGTCGCGAGTGGGATTTCTCCTATGAGGAAGACGACGGATTTAACATCGATAGTACCGATGGTGTCGCCGAATGGGAATACCATGATCCCGGTCTGTACCAGGTCCAGCTTCGCGTAACCGATACCGAAGGGCTCGAGGATATACTCGATGAGCCTCTGACCATCCGAGTCCATGGATTAACTTATGTCCGGACATGGGGCGGCGCACTTGCCGACTCAGGTTATGGACTCGATGTCGATCAGTATGGGCACGTATACGTCACTGGACAGGCGCATTACGATACCGATTTCGATCCGGGACCCGCTTTCGAGCGGCACAACCTTAACAGGTCGGCATTTCTAAGCAGGTTCAACGTGGACGGCTCACTCGACTGGTCAATCAGCTGGGGGCCTGTGTTCGGTTTTGGCGATGCCACTGAATACTGTAACGGTTACGATGTTGCTGTCAACGATGCTGGAATGATCGGCGTGTGCGGTCATTACCAGGCAGATCCATTGAATTCCGGTGCAATCGACTTCGATCCGGGAGCGGATGAGATCATAGACAGGACTGCATACCAGAGCAGCTTCACAAGTTTTTTCAACAGCAATGGAGATTTCATCAGCACAAAATTAGTAAAAGGCTCCTACAGTTCAGGCTACTATGGCTCCCATGAATATTACATGGACAGAAGGATCGCATGCAGTGAACCTGGTGATTTCTATACACTTGCGTATGAGGACCTTGAGGATGACTTAAACGACGCAGTACAGGGGTTCAGTTCGGATGGATTACCCACGTGGAGGTATGTCTGGGAGCCATTGGGGGATTATGAGAGTGGCGGTGACCTGGTATTAACATCATCACTCAATATCTGTGCAGTCTCGAATCAATGGAGTCCAGACAAGGAAGGAATTGTCTGCCTGGACCCGGACGGAGAGCTTCTCTGGGGAGTGAATTACATCGATTACGTATCCATGAAGGCCATCGATATCGATAATCAGGATAATTTTTACGTTACCGGGGACTATCTTGATCCGGACCAATGGGATGGAGACCCTTACAGGCCTTTTTTAGCACGTTTCAACCCGGACGGTGAGTTGGTCAGCGAAGTCAGGTGGACTTCTGTCGGATCAGCTACTGATATCGCTCTCGACGCCTACGGGAATATCTATCTGACAGGAACTTTCGGTGAACGGGCCGATTTCGATCCCGGCGAGGGAGTTTTCGAAGTTACACCTGAATCCCATGATATCTACTTGCTTAAGCTTGATAACCAGGCTGAATTTGAGTGGGTCAGGACGTGGGGGGATGATGACGTCGTGAATCCCGACCCAACTCGACTCGCCATTGACGATGTCAACGAATACGTTTACATACTGGGATCATTCTACGGCACGATCGATTTCAATCCCGGCCCGGGAGTGCAGGCACACACGTCGATTGGACAATCCGACGTCTTCCTTCTACGTTTCAATCTCGATGGTTTTTAAAGATGGGGCCTGATTGTTGGTGGTCTATGATGACCGTCGTATCAGCCCGGAGGTCGTGAAGTCCCTGACGTTTTTCGTTGGAGTACATCATCAGGAAACCGTAACCGAGCATCGCTGCCGATACGCATTTCCACCAGAATCGAACATTGGCCTTCCCGAATGAGATCGCCTTGCCATCGGGTCCTATCACCTTCAGACCCACGATCTTTTTTCCGAGAGTGGCCATCTCTTCAGACGCTTCCATGACGGTGAAGTAAAGCCACGTAATGGTGACTGCGATCATGATCTCGGCACTGGTTGCGAGGGCTTGTCCGATGAAACTGAGGTCTCCGGCAATCACCACGGTGACCTTGCCGACGACCTGATAGGTGAGCAGTATGGCGAATGTTACGAAAATGCAATCGATAGCAAAAGCTGAGAATCTCCTGAAGAAATCCGCGTAGGATACTGGATTGATCGGATTGACATGCTCGGGAAGCCTGTTGGCAGGGATCGATTTACCACCCGGCAGTTCAGCACCGCATTCAACACACCAGCCGGTTGTTGAAAAAATGGGCGAGTTGCATTCAGGGCACCTTGGGGAGGTGATTCTGGTGGTTTCTTTTGTCGGGGTCTTTTCAACCATGTTACTCACGTACTTCCAACATCCAGCCAGATACTGCCCGCCTGCCGGATGACCCAACATATGACATATTAATATCCGTGATGTGTGTGCGACGGATTTAACGAGATGGAATTAAGCTGAATCACTTATTTATAATGTTGACTTTTCGCACTTTTGGATGTATATCAAGATTAAGTAATTATTTGGCACGCAGGGTGATCCAGATGCGAAACTTTCAATCCATTATGCTGTTGGTATCGCTCCTTACAGTAGTTTCCTGTTTCAGTGGGGGCGACAGGCTGATCGTTGGTTCGATCTCCGGTCCTGCTGAGATAGCGGAGAATTCTTCAGCTGAATATTCAGTGACAGTGTCAGATGACACCGGTATCACATACTCGTGGATCGCCAATCCTGTCGAAACAGGACAGTTTTCAGCCCGGGACAGATCGACGGTCATATTCACTGCATCAGAAGTTTGGGAGGATACCCCGATCGACCTGAGGGTGGTTGTCACCTCCGATCACAGCGGCCCTGTCATCCGGGAATTCTCCATCGTAATATTAAATAGCACCGAGGGCGTTCAGGAAGCTCCGGTAGCTGCCGCTCATTCCGACATGACCGTGATAAATCCCGGAATGACCGTTGAGTTTTGCGACGACTCGACCGACCCGAACGGTTCTGAGGATATTGTTAAGAGGGAATGGGACTTCGACTACAAAACTGTGGACGGTTTCACTGTGGATTCGGAGGAGATTCAGCCTTCGTATATCTATCAGGAACTTGGTACGTTTTTCGTGCAATTACGTGTCACTGACATAAGCGGACTATCCGATCTTCTCGACCAGCCGATCGAAATCCAGGTAGTAAATGGACCCGTACCGCCAGTTGCGGCGGCTCACCCGGAGAGTTATTTCCCTGAAGTAGGACATTCAACCCATTTTCTGGACGATTCGTATGATCCGAACGTCAATGGAGCCATTACAAAGTGGGAATGGGATTTTTCATATGTCGAGTCGGAGGGATTTAACGTCGAGAGTGAGGATCAGTACCCGCAGATGACTTATTTAGAAATAACCGATTACTCGATCCAGTTGCGGGTAACAAATTCCAATGGTCTTACCGATATGCTCGATGAGCCGATTTTGATCGGTGTTGTGCAGCAAAGCAATGTAATTACCTGGGGCTGGGCGTGGGATACGACTGTTAGTGATATTGCGTTGGATAAGGATGGCAATATACTCGTTCTTGGGGAAGATAATTTAAACCGTCCATATTTGAAACTAGTAAATCGAGATCTTGAAGAGGATATGTTCTGTGATTGGGGAGCGGAATGGCATGAATATAAAAGGCAACAAAACCTTGAATTTGCTACTGCTGGACGATAGATGTTACGTAACAGGATTAAATAACTCGGATTTAGCCCCGGGACCTCAATATTATAATCCGGGAGGTAAATGTGCTTACGTTACCATGCTCGATGAAAATTATTCCTTTGTTACATCGGATGTGGAGTTGGCGGAGTCGTGGCTGTGGCAGGATTTTAAAACTTATAAAACTATATTTTTTACAGGATTAGTGAATTATTCTAACAATGATATTGGTGTTGTCGAATATGCTTATTCGGAAACAGTGGCCTATCCCTTCAGTCAGGAACCATTCATTAGTAGTACCGAACATCGCGTTTTCTTGAGACGATACGGTCCGGAACTGGCTTCCTATGACACAGTTGAGCTACATCCCACTCTCAACAGAAACGACGGTCCGATTTTAATTTCCGACATTGGGGATATTTTCTGGTGTCATTGGGTCTGGGATACCAACGAACACTGGATTTACAAATATAATTCTGATGCATCGGCGGTCTATTGGATCAAGTCCTTTGGACTATATACTGAAATAAACGATATGGTATTTGGACCTGATCAGGACATCTATTCAACCGGGAATATCATAAATTCTGACAATGCTTTTCTCGCCAAAGTAAATCCCGATGGGGATTTACTTTGGGAAATACAGTGGGGTGAACCTCATTTAGCAGGAGCCGATCAGTTGTTTATCCAGGATAATTATATATATGTAACAGGACGTTTCACAGGTCAGGTTGATTTTGATCCCGGACCTGGTGAATGGTTGGAGACCAATGAGACCTTCGAGTCGAACGCTTTTCTAGCTATCTTCGATCTTGAAGGTCACTTTCAGTCGGCATATACATGGGGAACGGGCGGTGATGTTAAGCCTGAAGGATTGGTAGTGGCGGAGGATGGAACCGTTTATGTCACAGGCACTTTCACAGGAGTAGCAGATCTGGCCGCAGGTGATGCATTGGATTACAGGATATCGGATGATTATTATCCGGAACGCTCTGACGCCTTCCTGTACAGATTTGATTTCTAGGAGCTTCGCTTCACAGATATCCCTCACCTCCCTAATAACGTTACACGTTGTGTAACCCTGATACTGTCCTCTCCGAAAGATGGTTATCAGGTATGAAGTATGCCAGTTAATCTTGCAGTATTTAACCTTATTTAATAGAATGGGATTAAAAGGGGGCATAGAGGATCATGGAGGCGGTAATGTTCAAGGGTAAGTGGTTCTCATTCACCTTACTTCCAGTTTTGCTTGCACTGATCGGATGTTCCGGAACAAGTGCTGTTTCGCCTGAAATCGATACCGGGCCAGACCTGAGTAATTCCATTGTGTCAGTTGAACCCTCAACTCCCACTCAAAATTATCTCTGGGGTTACTACGATTTAGTATTTGATTTTGAAAATGAGACAGTCGACGTTTCACCGAACCGGTCCGCAATGTTTACAGTGAACGTTACGGGATTCCTGAACAATAGCGTGTACGAGCTCGGGGTCTACTTTAATGGCAAGACGAACGGACCGGGTTATGTCGATATCGACCTTGAGGTCACTATCATCCACCCGCTCGCGGGACTTGTACAATACGACGGATACGATGTCAGGGGAGTTTTTATCGGTGACGGGTCAGCGACACTGGCCTATAACCCTGACCTGGGATACCCGGTACAGGGAACGGACCAGATGCTGTTAAACGCTGATGGATATACGCGATGGTTCAATCCGTCTGAATTTTACTCTGGTGGAATCTTCAGCTACATCCCGGGTGATCTCGCATCCCCGTCGTATGACGGGTCAGCGACACTGAACCCGTACAAGTACTTCGGAGAGGGACTTAGTAGTACCGAAGACCTCTGGAATTATCTTGTAACCGATGCGCCGGATGTGGGTTATTTCATTAACGGATACAGCAATACACGGAATTACCAGATACGCTTCCAGATCCCGTCTCCCGGTGTTAAATATAATTACGCTGTAGTCGCGAGTTGGGACGGTGGTCCTCCTCAATTCCATCCCGCACATGCTCCCGAGGCGGTTGCGGTGGATGTAATCAACACGAGCACAGTATATTACGTCGATGAAACCACCAAGGGTGGCGACCTCAAGCTGGATATCAGCGTCTTCGACTGGCATTCCGCTCTCTCAGCCGGAGTAATGGAAGACTACGCCGTGTACATCGAGAGCACCGTGTTATCGAGCCCGTACATGGCCGACACAGCCGACATGACACCTGTCGCGTCCGGAACTAATTTCAACACTTTCCGTATCGAGGTGCCAGCGGATAACGTGCCGGGTCTTGAAGACAACGAATTCTGGGTGATCGTGGAGTACCAGGATCTGGACTACACAAACTCGTTCGGAGTACCAAACGATGCCGGATCGGATCCACTCGCTCCATGTTTCCGCTATGATCTTCCCGTTCTGGATGAAATACCCACACTAATCACCGTGATCTCTCCAAATGGTGGTGAGGTCTGGTTGAATGGTTCGAACGAGGAGATCTCATGGTCATCCATTAATGTCACCGGCAATGTCGATATCCACTATTCTCGCGATAATTTCACAACCGACCTCCATACGATCGCTGCTAATGAGCCGAACGACGGCAGTTACATGTGGAACTCGATCCCGTATACGGCGACGGACCTTGCGCGAATCAGAATCAGGTCAGTCGATGATCCACTGGTGTTTGATATCTCCGACGCTGATTTTTCAATCATCGATCCCTCGATCGAGGTCATTACACCGAATGGCGGAGAGGTCTGGGATGCAGGCTCTGACCAGTTGATTACCTGGACATCTGAGGACGTTACCGGGACCGTAGACATTGAGTACTCAAAGGATAATTTTGTTTCAGATATTAACCCGATTTCACTTGATGAAGATAATGACGGCAGCTACATGTGGAGCCCGGTTCCGGATGATTCATCGTCGACTGTTCGCGTCCGGGTCAGCTCGACAGTCTACCCGGCTGTGTACGACACATCGGATGCTGATTTCAACATCTTCAGCCCGTCATTAACGTTACTGACTCCTAACGGTGGAGAAAAATGGGCTCCCGGTGCATCTGAAGAGATAACCTGGACATCCCAGGATATAACAGGGAACGTAGACCTCGAATATTCGAGAGACAACTTCACGTTCGACATCAATCCAATCGCAGGAAACGAAGCTAACGACGGAAGCTACATGTGGACAGTCCCGTGCGCCATACATGACAATGTGCATGTCAGAATTATCTCGGTCGACACTCCGTCAGTCATGGATACATCCGATGCAAGTTTTACCATCGATTCCGGCTGGGCTGACACATGGGGAATTGCGGGTGACGGCAGGGGTAAGGAAGTAGAGGTTGACGACAACGGTTACATCTATGTCGCTGGTTACGAATCTGTCCCGGCCAAAGCAGTCGACGCTTATGTCAGGAAGTACGACCAGTGTGAAACATTGCTCTGGGAAATAACCTGGGGCGGGCCAAATTGGGATGCCGCTTTTGGAATAGTGCTGGACGGGGACGGGTATTTTTACGTGTGCGGATATTTTGAGGGTACGGTTGATTTCGATCCCGGTACCGGGGTTGAGAATCGAACTGCCAGTGCACTTAAAGATGCTTACGTCAGCAAGTTCTCCGATGACGGCACGTTCCAGTGGGTCAAGGCCTGGGGCGGTTCGGGAAGCGAATACGGCACTGGAGTCGCGGTTGACAGCTTTAATGCCGTCTACATCAGTGGAACGTTCGAGGATACTGTTAACTTCAATCCGGACGGCACTGACAACCATATTTCATTTGCATTTAAAGACGCTTATATCTCGAAATTCGATTCAACCGGAACTTTCCAGTGGGCGAACACATGGGGAGATTTCAGCAATGATGAATGTACTGACGTAGAGGTTGACAGCTTCGATAATCCCCTGGTATGCGGTTATTTCCCGGGAACTGTGGATTTCGATCCTGATCCGGCTGACACTGAAAATCGAACGTCTGCTGGAGTATTCGATGGATATGTCCTGAAGTTCGACTCATCCGGTGATTATCTGGACGTCTGGTTCTGGGGTGGAACGTCCAGCGAAAATGTCATTGCCATGGAGCTTGATGCTCTTAACAACATTTACGTAACGGGTGATTTTGAAGGAACAACCGATCTCGATCCCCATCCTGTAGCTACTGATCCGCACACGTCACTGGGGAACTCGGACGCAATGGTCCTTGTGCTGGATTCTACGGGAGCATTTCAATGGTCAGCGGTCTGGGGTGGTGCCGATTATGACGATGGTCGCGCACTGGCTCTTGACGGTCAGGGATACCTGTATGTAGGCGGGGCATTCAACGGCATAGTGGATTTCGATCCGGATCCTGGTTTTGAGGATAACCTGACATCCAACGGCGGCTATTATGATGGATTCGTCTGCAAGTACGAAGTTACCGGTTTATATCAGTGGGCTCGTGGATTCGGAGGCCCCAGTCCCGGTGCTTTCACCTACGGATTGGCTGCAGACTGGGAAGGACATGCATACGCAACCGGTTACTACAGTAACACAGCTGAATTTGCTCCGACCGGCGTTCCATGTAACGCTGCTTCGGATCAGCACTCGGGCAGTCATGACAGTTTCCTTGTCAGATACCTTCCCGATGGATGCTGGTAATAGTTAACAATACGGGCTGCGCCCGTATAAAAATAAAAAATTCGGACGCTGGAGGCTACAATGCTTCGTTTTTCACTATTCGCTGGAATTTTATGCATGCTGGTGACCGTCGGATGTTCTGACGGGGTCAACACAACCCCCACAACACCGCCGATTGACCTGGAGATCGCTGGGGATATTTCCCTGTCATCTGATTCCGGACCATCCGAATCGCAGACTGCTCTCTGGGGATACTACGATCTCTTCTTTGACTTCGAAAATATGGAGATCACGCACATGCCGAACCGTACGATCATGTACTCGGTCAACATCGTGCATTTCCTCAACATGAATCCCACTGATCTTCAGTTTTCATTCAACTCTGTGACTCCTGGAACAGGATATATGGACATCGATATGATGGTGGCCATCACCCATCCTCTCGATAACGAGAAATTCGTCGGTTACGACGTCAAAGGGGTGTTCATTGCAAACGGGACTGCTGAACTCGACGCTAATAACGACATTCTATATGCGGAAGTCGGCACTGATCAGATGCTGACAAATCCCGATGGTTATACGCGATGGTTTAACCCGGTGGAGTTCACAACATCGGGCATTTTCGGGTACACACAGGGTGTTTACGCGTCATCCGGATACAGCGCGACCGCGACATTGAACCCGTACAAATACTTTGGAGAGGGACTGGGTGCCACAGACGGTCTCTGGACCTACCTTAACTCGGGGGATCCGACTGTCGGACATTTTCTAAATGCAACAACCAACTCAAGACAATATAAGCTCCGGTTCATGACACCAGATCCCGGAATCAAGTACGGGTATGCGATCATGGCAAACTGGGCTGGTGGCGATCCTTCAGACCCTCCTGCGTTCGCGGTCGAAGCACCCGCGATAGGTGTCGACGATCACAGCGACCTCTGGTACGTCTCAGATACCGAAAAGGGCGGTAACATTGACCTTGAAATATATGTGTTCGACCGCGGTATGCCGCTGGTCGGTGGCGTGATGGAGGAATACCAGATCACGATTGAAAGCACACTGCTGATCGATCCGTACGTGTTCACGACAGTGGACATGACACCAATATTAACGACCACCAACTACAATGTGTACGCGGTAACACTGCCTCCCGACAACCTGGTCAGTAACGAGGGCAATGAATACTGGGTCATTGTTGAGTATCCGAACTATGACTACTCGAATCCCTTCGGTGTTCCAAACATGGCTTCAACAGAAAATCTCTGTTCTTACATGAGGCATGAAATAATAGTCGATGACCTCCCACCGATGGACCTTACAATCACTTATCCCAACGGCGGTGAGGATTTCAACCAGCTGGACATGATCGACATCACCTGGACATCGGATTACCTTACAGGACAGGTGAAGATCGAATACTCCAAGGACAACTTCAATTCCGATATTCATACGATCGCAGCTGCTACTGACAACGATGGCACGCATCCGTGGGAGGTCCCCGCTGAGCCTTCAGGTACCGTCAAGATCAGGATGTCCTCTGTAGATTACCCCGGCATCTGGGATGTATCTGACGCCTATTTCACTATCATCGGGCCATGGGTTGCGGTGGATTATCCCAACGGTGGTGAGGAGTTTGAGATATCGGACAGCACCGACGTGACCTGGTATTCTGCCAACGTCACCGGCAATGTATCTATCGAATACTCAAAGGACAATTTCGTTTCAGACTTCCACTCGATAGGTCTGCACGTATCAAACAGCGGTTCCTATCCATGGACGATCCCGGACGATACTTCCACCACTGTTAAAGTGCGAGTCAGCTCGGATGATTTCCCGTCTGCAACAGATTCTTCTGACAGCTTTTTCACCATCCTCGAACCTTCTATCACCGTCCTGACACCAAACGGCGGTGAATTCCTCGAGTCAAACAAGATATATGAAGTAACCTGGGAATCGGAATCTCTACTGGGCAATGTCGATATCGAGTATTCCACCGATAACTTTGTCTCGGATATCGGTGTCGTCGCACTGGATACTCCAAACGATGGTTCCGCGGGCTGGAACTACGTGCCGTGCGTGTACTCAAATAACGTGAGGATCAGGGTCAGTTCAACGGCTGATCCAGCGGTCTATGATATTTCCGATGATGACTTCACAATAGTCGAAACCGGCTGGCTGCGTTCTTTGGGCTCGGTTAACTACGACCGGCTTAACATCGTTGATACTGACACTAATGGCAATATATTCGCTTTTGGCACCTACGGTTCAGGTCTTGAGGACACGGATCCCTGGCTTTTAAAATTCTCACCGTGTGGGACACTTGAAGCCAGTGCCATGTGGGGGAGCACCTATTACGACTCAGCAATGGGCATGAGCGTCGCTCCAACCGGTCACATCTTTGTAACCGGGTCCTTCTTCTACACTGTGGACTTTGATCCCGGTTCAGGTACCGATAATCATACCTCGGCTGGATCGTCAGATATTTACATCAGCAAGTTTACTAATTACCTCGTCCATGAATGGACCATAACAATCGGCGGCAGCAGTTCAGACAGGGGCCAGGCTATCAATGCTCACTCCATCGCTCAACCGTGGGTCACCGGGTACTTCACCGGCTTTGACATTGATTTCGATCCGGGAACGGGATTTGAGTATTTACATTCCGAGGGTGACAGGGATGTATTTATCGCAAGATACGACACGAATGGTAATTTCATTTACGCCGGCAACATTGGCGGAGTGGATGACGACTACGGCAATGCAATCGATGTAGACACCAGCCATAACGTTTACTTCACAGGTTTTGTTTATGGTGATAACGTCGATCTCAATCCCGGCTCGGGATACAGCGACTACTGGAGTGAAGGCGGAAGGGACGTGTTCCTGGTCAAGCTGACAACTACTGGTTCGTACGAATGGGCTGAAGCATGGGGAGGAATCGGTGAGGACATTGGATACGGAATTGCGGTTGACTCACCCGATGTTGTGTACGTTACGGGTCAGTACGAGAACACGGTCGACTTCAATCCCGATACTGGTTCTGATACAGACACGTCTGAGGGGGGATCTGACGTTTTCGTCAATGCATTTGAACTCGATGGCACCCAGCTTGGATCGGTCAGGTGGGGGAATGTGAACGATGACATTGGTTACGATGTTAACATCGATGATTATGGCAACCTTTATGTTGTCGGCAGGTTCCTTGGAACGACGGATTTCGATCCGGGTGGTGGAATTGACGCACATGGCCCCGGCGGGGCTTTCCTGTCAAGGTTCAATGCATACAACCTCTACCTGTTCGACTACAACTGGTCACGGACGTGGGGCAACAACGATGACACATGGGGCAGGGGCGTCAGCTGTGACAGCGATGAGAACATTTTCATCGTCGGCAAGTATGAAGGCACCGTTGAATTTGCACAAACTGGCGCACCATGTTCCGATGATTCAGCTCAAAGGACATCGTACGGTTACGATGACATGTTCCTGGTAAAGTACATGCCATTTGGATGCTGGTGACGGGTGAGCCTATGGCTCGTGACTTTAGAAACGATGATCTCGATGAACCGAGGAGCCGTATCTCCCGGGTATTTCGGGGTGATAGGGGAGATCGCCTGCGTAAAACCGGCATCAAACCCAGGACGGTGAAATCGAATCAAAACGTCACACATGAATGGTTGGAAATACCGATCGTCAAATTTCTGCGCGCGGTTATAAACCTCATTCTTTTAGGGCTGTTCGGTTACCTCATCTACAGATTCATGCTATGGGCATGGTTCAAGGACCTTCTCTTATTCATCTATGCAGGAATAACGTGTGTAGCGTTAATAATCCTTGTAGTCGGTATTTTCTCAAGACTTCGACAGCGTGACGATTCTCCGGAAACACACTGGATCTCGGAATGGTTCAGTCACTTTTCGTAGGCACCAGAAGGCAGTCGCATTTAACTTCGTAATAGGGATATTAAATATGGTTAACCGATTACGAAGGAGCCATCATGCGACGTTGGATTCCATACCTGCTGCTTACGCTTGCATGTTCAGCAGTCACAGTCACCTGTTCAAACAAAATCGATGATCTGGTAACACCAGCGGTTACTCAAAGCGATACATCAGACGCATCGACACCACTTCTCTGGGGTTACTACGACCTCGTCATCGATTTCGATAATGAAATGGTCGATGTCATACCCAGCCGTACGACAATGTATGCAGTGAATGTAGTCACGTTTCTCAATCCCCTTCCCGCCGGGCTTGGCGTGGCTTTCAATGGAATTACTCCCGGTGATGGCTATGTCGATATTGACCTGGACGTGACGATCACACACCCTCTCGATAATGAGAAATTCGTCGGCTACGACGTCCGGGGTATTTTCATCGGTCACGGCTCCGGAACACTCGAATACAACGCAGACATTCTCTATCCCGTTCAAGGTACGGATCAGGTTCTACTGAACTCCGACGGTTACACTCGATGGTTCAATGAGCCGGAATTTACTACCGGGGGAATTTTCGGATACACTCCGGGCCACCTGGCTCCGGCAGCCTACGATTCGACCGCTACGTTCAACCAGTTCAAATATTTCGGTGAAGGTCTTTCTGCGACCGGTGACATGTGGGAGTACCTGGCATCCGGTGGCGCAACAGTGGGCCACTTCCTCAACGGAACCTCAAACACTCGGAATTACCAGATTCGGTTTCCTGTACCGTCACCGGGTATCAGGTACGGCTACGCCATTGTAGCGAACTGGGCAGGCGGGCCACCTGAATTCCATCCCGCGTATGCACCCGAGGCGCTCGCGCTGAGTGTTGTCGACACAAGCATCGTGTACTACGCGAATGACACGTACAAGGGCGGTTTCATCAAGCTGGACATCGGCGTCTACGACTGGGATTCAGAGCCCGTCGGCGGAGTGATGGAGGATTACCTTTTATATCTCTACAGCACGGTACTGAGCAGTCCTTACATTTTCGATACGTTGGATATGACACCCGCATCGAGCAGCGATCATCTTTACACCTATCATGTAGAGATCCCTGCGGATAACGTAACAAGCACTGCCGGAAATGATTTCACTATCGTTGTGGAGAGTCTCGTAGACGATTACACGAATCCTTACGGTGTTCCCAACTCTGCCGACACTGATCCGCTTGCGTCCTTCTGGTTCTACGATCTTGAGGTCACCCCGGAGGAACCGCCCTGGATTATCCTGTCAAACCCAAATGGTGGAGCTCAGTATCTTGTCGGTGACAGCCTTACGGTTGAATGGTCGTCGCACCTTCTTCCACCCGGTGGCGTCGACATAGCCTATTCGAAGGATAATTTTGTGTCGGATATCAATATTCTGGCGACCGGAACTGATGACGATGGGTCATGGCATTGGGACAGCATCCCGGATGATCCGTCGACTACAGTCCGTGTGCGGGTCATGTCCAATGGCGACCCGTCGAATTACGATGTATCCGATGCAGCCTTCTCGATCATCAAGCCATCGATTACCGTATTAACGCCAAATGGTGGCGAGGTCTGGGAACCGGGCACCCTCGAGGAAATTACGTGGACCTCAACCGACCTGACATGCAACGTTAATATTTTCTATTCCCACGATAACTTCGTAGCTGATGAAACGCAGATCGGATTCGACGAATCGAACGATGGGACCTTCACGTGGATGATTCCCGATGAACCTGACACAACGATCAGGGTCAAGGTGCAGTCAGTCGATGATCCAACTGTTGAGGATACGTCCGATGCAGATTTCACTATCGAATATCCACCCCCACCCGGTTGGGCCCGAACCTGGGGCAACGATCAGTCGGACAAGGCGATGGGTATCGCGTTCGATTATGCCGGATACATCTATATTACTGGTGAGTATAAGGACGAGTCGGACATCAAGCAGGCTTACATAAGGCAATACGGACCAAACGGTTCACTATACGACATGATTACCTTCGGCGATGGCGGTGCCGATGGACGCGATCTTGTGATCGATGGTATGGGCAATATCTATGTAATCGGTGGGTTTTTCGGAACCGAAATCGACTTTGACCCGGGCCCGGGAACGTACCCACTCTCCTCGATCGACAACAAATACGACATTTTCCTGCTGAAGCTCAACAGTTCAGGGAATTTCTTGTGGGCAAAGTCATGGGGAGGCAGTGAAACCGATTACGGACTCGCTGTGAGTATCGATGGGCTGGGAAATATCCTCTGCTCGGGCTATTTTGAGGGCACCGACGCCGATTTCGATCCCGGTCCGGGCGTTGATCCGCACACATCCATTGATTCCGACTCATTCGTTAGCAGTTTCACGTCGATGGGGAATTTCCAGTGGGCCGAAACGTGGGGTGGTTCATCAATCGATGGTGCATTCGACGTTGTCGGTGACGCTGCAGGCAATGCGTATGTCACGGGACTCACGAGCGTACTCGGATTCGAAGCATTTCTACATAAATATAATTCCTCAGGTGTGTTTCAGTGGGAGCGTACCTGGGGATTTCCTGGATCAGCGGTAGCTACTGGTGTAGGCATCGATGGTTTTGATGATATTTATGTAGCTGCCGCGTTTAGTGGAACCGATGTTGATCTCGATCCGGGTGCCGGATCTGATCCATATACCGCAAATGGTATACAGGACGCTCATCTTAGTAAATTCGACTCGGCAGGTATTTACCAGTGGGGCACAGTCTGGGGCGGTAGCGATGTAGAGGAGGTTGGTGGATTACATGTTACGTCTGATGGAACAGCCTACATAACAGGCTATTTCCTGGGTACGCCCGATTTCGATCCTGGAGTGGGTATTAACTCCTTTACTTCGAGCGGTTTATCAGATTTTTACGTTAGTGTCTTCAATTCATCTTCCAGCTACTTATGGACAGCTGTGTTTGGCGGAGAGTACTCCGACCGTGGGATAGACGTTATCGCTGACGATGACGGTTATGTATATGCGGTTGGTGAGTTCCAGGGAACTGGGATTGAATTCGCCCCGACCTACTCACCATGCAATGCGACATCCGATCCGCATGATTCAAACGGCTTCATCGATTCGTTTATCATAAAGTACACTCCATCCGGCTGCTGGTAGGAATCTTACAGAAACCCCTGTATCTGAATTCTGTGGAGTTTAGGTAATTTCAGAATTTTATTATAGATGGAGACGTACGGTGTCTTATGCGTACGCGCTTTCGTGGCCTGAATCCCTGATGAACAGACATGAGACGTTACTGTGATGGTAGATCGTACGGATCTGTTCGGTTGACAGCACACGTCCAACCCCGTAGATCGCAAGGTCGCATTCCGGGAAATCAGCGAGGTTTTCAGGGAATTTTCCATCCATTACATTAATGGTGGTTCCCCTCGGCAGACGGGCTTCATCGATCAAAGTCTCGAAAAATTCCGTCTGTATGGCACGGTCTTCTTCGCTTTCAACAAGTGACACCAGGTTAATGTTGCCGGCATTCCAGTTATGATGCAGCCTGAGGGCCAGCAGTACGGCAAGATCCTTGTTGGGGCTCTTATCGCGTATTATCAGGTTAATGGTCTCCTGGTTTTTAAGCCCCTGTTTCGGATGCCATTTCAGGATTGCGATTCCCATTCCCTCATCGATGGCGTAATTACACGTCTCAAGGGCTTTGTCGTCGCGGCTCGGATCTTCGCTGAGTGTCATGAAGAGCACGTTCGGACGGAAGAACGCCTCTCTCATT
>JAUWTM010000182.1 GCA_030614715.1 Planctomycetota bacterium | reverse complement strand
TGATACGCACCCCAGACCACGAACGTCCAGTACGCGCCGTGCCAGAGCCCGCCCAGCAGCATCGTGACCGCCAGCGCGACCGCGCGGTTCTCGCGACCACCGAGCGGGATGTAAAGGTAGTCGCGAAGCCATGTCGACAGCGTGATGTGCCACCGCCGCCAGAAATCGCTGATCGATACCGCCTTGTACGGTGAATTGAAGTTCTGCGGAAATTCCAGCCCGAGCAGGTAACCGAGTCCGATCGCCATCAGGCTGTATCCGGCGAAGTCGAAGTAAAGCTGGAACGAGTAACCGAGCATCGCGAGCCACGCTTCAACCGGCGCGAGATCGTGATACCTGAGGAACATCGGATCGATATAGTACGCCAGACGGTCGGCAATCAGGACCTTCTTTATCAGGCCGAGGGTGAAATAGAAAAGCCCGAGGTTGAGATTTACTGTCGATAATTTCTCCGGTAGATTCTGGAGAGCCTTCTGAATCCATCGATACCGTACGATCGGACCCGCGATCAACTGCGGGAACAGGGCCACGAAACACGCGAACTCGATGAAATCGCGCGTGGGCTTAACATCGCCCCGGTAAACATCGATCGTGTAGCTCATCGCCTGGAACGTGAAGAAGCTGATCCCTATCGGAAGGATAATCTGCCAGACCGACACTATCCCGCCGCCCGTGAACAATCCCGAGACCGCATTCGCGGTCGTCAACAGCAGCATGAAGTACTTAAAATATCCGAGCAATCCCAGGCTGACAATTAACGCGATAACCAGCCAGAGTTTTCTACGCCCCTTGTCCTCGGTCGCGGACATCTGCCATCCCGCGATGAAGTTTACAACCGATACAATCAGGAGAAGGCTCGTGAAACTCCAGTCCCAGTAGCCGTAGAAGACGTAGCTCGCGCACGTGAGCCAGAAACGCTTCCACTTGTCATTCCTGATCAGCCAGTAACCGATGATGGTCACCGGCGCGAAGGCGAACACGAATATGTAGGTCGGGAAAAGCATCTCTCATTCGGCTCCTGAGACGTGATCATACTCATAATTGGACAGAAGGTCTATCAGCAAACGGTCGTTGTTCGCCTTGCGCATGTGGACCTCGTCGTAGAAGTCACCCGTGTCCCCCCCGAAGCTTTCCAGCATCGTGAAATCCCTGAAAGTCCCGCCATGTTCCGATATCGAGGCATCGAGGAACTCCGATATCCTTTGAAGCGAGATCATCGAGCCGAATCCCTCCAGCATCTCGATGTATTCCGGATGTCCGGGAGGCATGTAGGCGTAGACTGCGATCCCGTTCTCCACGCAGTAATCCAGTAGCTCGATCCACTTGTTTTTTGTAGTCTCGGAAAGCTCGATATCACCCTGTATGCAGAAATTATCGTTGGGATAACCGCTGATACGGCCATCGATGATCGCATTGAGATCGTACGTACCCTCCGCGATAGCCTCTTCCTTCGGCGTGTACAGCGCGAAACCGTCCTCGCGGTAAAGTTTGATCTGCTCTATCGACGTATCGCCCATTTCCCTTCTCAGAACGGCAATCGATGCGTTCAGCTGCTCCAGTGTGATCAATCTGAGCAGTCCCCCGATGGTTTTCATCAATCCACCGCTCGAAACATCCTCTCCGAACCATCCTGAGTAACGCGGGGCGAGTTTCGCCTGCGCATGAAGCCCGAATGACTGGTGAAAAACGTCCGGATCGATCCCGATAATTACCATCTCGACAGGTGCATTAAAATCCTCGACCGCCATGTGCACGATCGCGCTCGCCGCGTCGACCCCGGCCGACGGCACACTCCAGTTGTAGCACCTCAGTCCTGTCAGTTCGGTGACAGTCAGAGGATCGACCGATCCTACCCGCGAGCTTCCGATAATGATCGCCTGTGCGGGGGGATCAAATGCTTCAAACATGTCCGCTTTTTCAACGTAGGAGTTAGCCCTGTACGGCTCGAAGATCCCTGTACCGTAGATGGAGAACGGATCGACGAGGAAATTTATCCCGGCAGTCAGGACTAATGCCCCGATCATACACAGCGCAACTGTCCATCCGAATTTCGGCGGCGTCCATGCAGCTTTCGATTGTCCGGTCTCCGTCAAATGTTCTCCAGATCACCCAAATTAATCGCGACATCATACTCCGTCAGCAAGTTATGTTACAAGCGAAGAGTACCACCATCTAAAATCTACATTGTTTCAAACTGGGTCACAAACTGGGAGCGGGGACCTCAGGTCCGCGGGAGCGGCGACGTCCCCATCGGCGCATCCAAACTACCTCACTCCTCCGCTTCCGGGATTCCCGGTAACGGTAAAAACAACGTATCATTCCCCGATTCTGCCTTTCTCGACCTCGTCTCCAGATCGACCCTCAACTTCTGCTGATCCAGTATCGCAAGTATCTCGTTCGCACGCTCAAGTACCGGCTGCGGAAGTCCCGCGAGTTTCGCTACCTGAATCCCGTAACTGCGTCCCGCTTTGCCTTCTACCACCCGCCTCAGGAAAATTATATCCCCTCCGCGCTCCTGGAGCGTGATGCGCCAGTTCTTCCCCTGCGGAAGGTCATCCGCCAGCCTCGTGAGCTCGTGGTAATGCGTCGCGAAAAGCGTTATCGGACGAACGTCCGGACGGTTCGCGAGGTACTCCGCGACCGCCCACGCTATCGCCAGCCCGTCGAACGTGCTCGTTCCGCGCCCGATCTCATCAAGCACGACAAGCGACCTCGGCGTGCACGAATGCAGGATGTGCGCAGTTTCGAGCATCTCGACCATGAACGTCGACTGCCCAAGCGCGAGGTCGTCCGTCGCTCCTACACGGCTGAACAGGCGGTCAAAAATTCCCAGCCTTGCCGATTCCGCCGGCACGAACGATCCGATCTGGTTCAGAAGCACGATCAGCGCGATCTGACGCATGTACGTCGATTTCCCCGCCATGTTAGGTCCGGTGATGACATTCAGCTGGTTTGTCTCAGCGTTGAGTTCCGCGTCGTTCGGGATGAACGGCTCGTGAAGTGTCTGTTCCAGCACCGGGTGACGTGAATTAACCAGCTGCACTTCGATGTTGTGCGATATCTCGGGACGTACCCAGCCCTCATCGAGCACAATTCGCGCGAAGGAGAGCAGCACGTCCAGAACAGCGAGAGCCTTTGCCGTATGCCCGAGCGGACCCGCCTCGGCCCTGACCTTCTCCACGATCCCGCTGAACAGCTCCTCCTCAAGCGAATGCGCGCGTTCCTCGGCTCCCAAAACCTTGCTCTCGAGCTCCTTCAGGTCGTCGGTGATGTACCTTTCGGAGTTCACAAGCGTCTGTTTCCTGATGTAATCATCCGGCACGTTCCCGATGTTCGATTTCGTCACCTCGAGGAAGTACCCGAAGACCTTGTTGAACCCGACCTTCAGGTTCCTGATCCCCGTACGGCTGCGTTCGGCCGCCTGCAGCGCGAGGATTTTGTCCCGGCCGCCCGTCATCAGGTCGCGAAGCTCATCGAGATCGGCGTTGTACCCGTCGCGGATGTACCCGCCATTTTTACCCGTCAGTGAGCCCTCGGGATCGATTGCAGCATCGAGCTCGCTGAATAGTTCCGCATGGACTTTTATCTCATCATTGATCTTCGATAGTAGGTCTGCACTGAACTTATCGAGTGACATTTTCACCGCGGGCAGGTTCGCAAGCGACTTCCCGAGCGCGAGCGCGTCGACCGGCTTCGGATTTCCAGCTATCAGGCGTCTCGACAGCCGCGCGATATCACGTACATCCTTAAGCGCATCGGCAACATCCTCACGTGCAAGACCGCCCTCGACTAATTCCTGCACCGCTTCGTGCCTCGATGTAATTTTCTCCGGATCAAGGAGCGGGAACGCCAGCCATTCCGCGAGCAGACGCTTGCCTCCGGGTGTGAGTGTACGATCGATCGCCCAGAGAAGGCTTCCCTTCCGATCCCCGGTGCGGATGGTCCTGAAAAGTTCGAGATTTCTCACCGTTGTCGGATCGATTACAAGGTGCCCGGACGGATCGTACGGCGTGATCCGGTCCAGCCCGGCAAGCGCGCGGGGATTTGTTTCGTCGATGTACTCCAGCGCGACCGCAACTGCCCTTACTTTCAACGCCGCTTCCTGCGACGCAGCCTGTTCGGGGCTCAGAAACGGGTAGGGGATATCCGATCCGAGCTTGAGATGCGACCTGAGACGTTCATCCAGGCGCCAGAAATCGTCCCCGGTGCGACGTCTTGTCGCGACCGTCGTTCCCGGATGGTCGTTCGCCCATAATTTCAGCACCGCAACGTTCCTGACCGGCTCCTCGACTAAAAGCTCCCTCACCGGGAACCTGTCGCACTCAAGAAGAGCCGCCTCGACCGCGTCCGGCAGAATTTCGTAATCGATCCTGTCGACATCCGGGGATTCGACCGTCCCGCCTGTCACGACGAACGTTCCCTGCGTGATATCGACCACGGAAAGTCCCCACCAGGCCTCGATTCCACCCGGTGCCTCCTCTACACAGATCACCGACAGCGCGTTTCCCCTTTCAGCGGTGAGAAGTTCGTCCTCCAGCACCGTGCCCGGGGTTATTACGCGCGTAACTTCCCGTCGCACGATACCCTTCGCCTGCTTCGCGTCCTCGACCTGGTCGACAATTACCGCGGTATGGCCCTCGTCGATCAGTTTTTTGACATACGTCATGATCGCATGATGCGGAACGCCGGCCATCGGAACCGCGTCGGGACCCTTGGAACGTGACGTCAGCACGATATTCAGGATTGCGGAGGCCTTGATTGCGTCCTGCCCGAAAAGCTCGTAGAAATCGCCCAGCCGGAACAGCACGAACGCGTCGGGGTAACGGCTTTTTACGCTGCCGTACTGGCGCATCAGCGGTGTGTCGTGAGCGGTGCTCTGCCTGCTTCCCTTGGGGGACATGGCCGCGATTATATCACGTACGACGGGGTTTGGTGGAGCACTTGAATCGTGCGCAAATCACAGTTGAAAATGAACCCGATGCGATCGCCTGTAATCTCATGTAATAGATAGATGCTTGAGGAATTGCACGGGACGGTCGATAAAAATAACGAGAAACAGACGTGCACATGACGACGTAAACCATCCTGAATTGCCTTTAATAGTGGCCCCAAGCCTTGAACTTTATTTTTGTTGTGGTATTTTTAGGGTATAGAGGGTATATTATTTCAGGGAAGGATGACAGGTGTTGATGCCGCATGCGGCGAAAGATTAAGACAATAAAGCTCTGTGTCAACTGCCGTCACCTCCAGGTGACCGGCGAGGGACAGGAAATCGACGGGCTCGAGGAAACGAGATTTATCGAGACCCGTTGCGCCATGTTCGGACACAAGGCCAAGGAGCTCTACCAGTTCCCCGTAGAGGAGGGTCCGCTTGTGCTTGACGGCGCGGGAAGTACGGACTGTCCGTTCTGGGAAGCCTGGGATCTTTCGCAGAAGGTTATAGAGCCTAAGCATGAACCGGTCGACACAAAAATCGACCCCGCTAAAAACTAACCTGGTGTCACCCGAACCAGTTGTATGTGGACCTTCCAAGAGGAGGTCTTTTTTTATCATTTTTTGGAAAAAATAACTAATCTTTCCTGAAACTCTTTGAATCAGGAAAGATCATGTAATTGAGGTGAGGAAATGCGAATACTATATCTCATCACTACACTTTTCGTGGCTTTAAGCATGCTGGCTGTCAATAATGCTGCGATTGGACAGCAGATTGATGACAATCCCGATGCTCTCAGCGAAGATTTAAATCCAACTGGAGTCACAAACGTTGATACTGACTCCTGGCTCCTGACCTGGGGTGGAGGTCACAGCTGTGTGAGTAACGAGGTTTTTATCGACGACGCAGGTAATATTTTCGTTGTAGGTAAATACGACGGTGAGGTTGATCTGGATCCCGGTCCGGGAACTGAAATCCATGTTTCCACAGCTGAAATAAGCTATTACGTAACCAAATTCGAACGGTCGGGAAATTTCTTATGGGCCAGGACCTGGGATGAGCCGGGTATACACCTGTCTCAGATTGCCGCTGACCAGTTCGGGAATATGTATCTAACTGGAAGTTATGAGGGAACTGTGGATTTTGACCCCGGTGAGGATGTGAATGAACACACGTCTAACGGCTACACTGATGATTTCCTGCTGAAGCTGAATCCATTCGGGGATTTTGAGTGGGCCGGTACGTGGGGAAGCATCGGTTATGAATTCTCGCCTGGCCTGGATGTGTATCATGACGGGAGTATTTATGTTGCTGGTACTTTTAGAGAAACTGTGGATTTCGATCCCGGACCGGGAATCAACGAAATTTATGCCGGCACCTGGGACAGATCGGTTTTTTTAAGCAGGTTTAATACTGATGGCGAGTTAGTATGGACACGGGCATTTGCACCGAGTGATTTTCTCGGCCCTTTCTGCGACGAGGTTAAGGTGGACAGCCAGGGCGATGTCTATTTGACTGGGACATTTGAGGGGACAATCGGATTCACATCCGGTGAAACACTTGTCGAGTTAACTTCCAACGGACGGGACGATGTTTTCCTCTGCAAATTCGCCTCTTCAGGAGATTTCGAATGGGCTCATTCATGGGGAGGAGTAAAATATGAATTTTCCGGTGACATCGCTTTTGACTCAGTCGGGAATGTATACACGACAGGCAGCGTTTCAAACCAATGTACATACAATATTTCTGACGATACCGACGGGATGCATTACGGTTCTTCAGGCGTAACGACCAATGAAACGAGTGATATCTACCTGATCGCTTTCGACAGCTCGGGTGTCCTTCAGTGGCTGAGAGAATGGGGCGGCCCTGGATTTGATACCCACGGCAAACTTGTAATTGATGCACTCGACATCATTTACCTTGGGGCACATAACCAGATCACTGTCGATTCTCCATATGAAGATCCTTATTTCGGCGAGAATCAGACATATATGGCAACATTTGATACATCGGGCGTGTACCTGGGAAATACTAATATTGCAGAGATAACCGGGAGCGGGAATTCCCGCTTAATTTTTGACAGTTCTGGATATATGTACCTGACGGGTTCGTTTGAGGGATCGGTCGAGTTCGAAATGCCAGGGCAGGTTGAAACACGAAATGCGTCCGTTACAGATGCTTTCCTCGCCAGGATTCCGGCACCTGCTCCGATTCGGAACAAGTAAGTATCGGTGTAAGTGTGTATCAGCGCATATTTAATTCTGGAATCCGATGCCGGAGCCGCGACCGTAAGGGAGCCGTTTCTGCCCTTACATTACATCCAATCACCGACGTCCGAGCCACGCGCGTAAGCGAGTGGTACAATATTATTAACACTGCAGGTGATCCATTAATTCGTATTCATCGGATCGTTTAACATGATGGGTTTAAAATTTCAGAAATATACAATCGTCGTTGTAGTCATCTTTTGCCTGATGATCGGTGGATTACTTTGGTACAACCGCAGCGAAACTTCCAGTAACAACGAGTATGTTGGCTTCCCTGATTATACAAAACAAAGTTTATTATATGCTTGGGGTAGGGTTCATCCAAGTTTATCTCAAGTCGATTTAGATCAATTCATTAGTTTTTCTGAGAATGAAGGATACAAACGAGACCTTGAGGAATTAATGTCTAATCAAAGTCCTGGTGTCAGGCTGATGTCAGCGTTTATGTTATTCGTTATGCGCGACGAACCTGAGGAGAGATTAGAATTCATATTATCCAGCCTGAATTCAGAAGATCATTCTGAGAGAGTTCCAGCTAGAGAGATAATTTATAACTGGCTCGCATCCAGTACTGATGAACCGCATGTGCCCGATCCAGCCTGGGAGGGTCCTTGTCAGCCTCATACGCCGGAATTATATAGACCAGATCTTCCCGATGATGAATACGTACCAATCTTGTTAAGACATTTGGAAACAGGTAATGCATTTGCCAGGGTCTCAATTATCCTGGCTTTAAACAGGTTCAATGATCAGGAAGAAGTGTTGACCGCATTCTTATCAGCCACCAGTGACCCAAATTACGAAGTCAGACTATATGCAATTG
>JAUWTM010000115.1 GCA_030614715.1 Planctomycetota bacterium | reverse complement strand
TGCTCGCGGTCGGCAGATCCGATTCTGCCGTCAGGAACCGAGCCGGACAGCCCATCTCTCACGACCGATTCCAGTCCTGACACCTCAAACGAGTCCGGACTGGATGTATGGGGGTCTGTGACGATCACGTGGGACCCGGTATCCGGTGAACTGGCGGTCACACCGAGGGAGTGCGACCTCGCGCTCAGGCATTTCAGGGTGTCCTATTTCCTGAATCCTCCCTGGTGCAGCGACTGTATTACCGTTGCGCTGGATGAGTATGAAATATTGAACGGTACAGCATCTTTCGATGTAACGCTTAAAAATCCGACTGCGCTCTGGGGTTACGACGTACGCGGCATGCTTCAGACCGCCGTGGGTGTCGATCTGGACCTGCTTAATGCGGATGGATACTCAGATGTCTTCCAGAATCCGGCTTACCGGTATCCTGCGCCGTTTATAACGTACGCGGGATTCCTTCCGGATCACGGATTCGCCCCGGGAGCGAATTATACCGAGGGATTTGACCTGAAAACGACACCGGGATCGACTCCGGTGAGTTTCGATTTCCTCGTTACCGCGTCACATCCGACGGCTGCGGGCGATGTCAGCTCGATCAGCAGTTTCAGGCAGGTGGGCCAGTTGTTAAACGGTGGCGGAAGCGCGTTTGTGAGTTTCATGGTCGAGGATCTGCAGGATGACGTCAGTGGAGTCTACATTCATACGGGGACGCTGGGTCCCGACGGATTCTGGATGTATCCGTACAACGGCAGGTTCGAGGCGACAATTACGAACAATGTTGCACCTCCCGGAATATATGACCTGAAAGTCGACGCGCATTCCTCGAATTTCCAGAATGCGATCACCAGTCACTTCTACAGGGCTGTTATCTTTTTCGATGCTACCGATTTCCGTAATCAGCTTCTGGCGGCAGTGAACGCGGACCGTGCGGCAAACAGCCTTCCTCCGCTGGTGCTCGATGACAACCTGAACACAGCGGCGCAGTTCCACGCGCAGGACATGGCTGACAAACAATTCTTCAGCCACACTAACCTCGACAGCTGGTCCCCGTGGCAGCGCATGAGCTACTACGGCATCGAGTATTCAGCTGCGGGTGAAAACATAGCGGTCGGGCACGATACACCCCAGCAGGTTGAGGACGCATGGATGGACTCCCCGGGCCACCGTGCGAACATTCTGAAATCATCGTTTGGAAGGATCGGTATGGGAATCGTGCCAACGCAGGCGGGTGACCCGTACGCTCCGGGTTACTACTGGGTACAGGTGTTTACGAATTAAACGAAGCGGGTGTTAAGTTCGCAGGTTCTGAATCCAACTTGAAATGTCTCTCTCTCCTCCCATGCGGCGACTGTCCCCCGGTCGCCGCTTTTACATTTGGACTGTAATTCATACTATCTATAACTTCCCATATTAATTTCTTCAGGGTATCATGCTCCATATGGCTGCAAAAGATAAGGATGCCGGTATGCGAGACTCTGATGCCCCGATGTTCCTGCTGATCGACGGGTATTCGCTCCTGTTCAGGGCGTACTACTCGATGGGTGAGATGAACGCTCCCGATGGTACTCCGACTGGGGCACTGTTCGGACTCGCGCTGATGCTGGTCAAGGCACTCGAGGATTACAAACCGGACTACCTGCTGGTCGCTTTCGACGCACACGGGCCGACCTTCAGGCACGAGCAGTACAAGGAATACAAGGCAACGAGGTCTGAAACTCCGGAGGACCTGGTGAAGCAGCTTCTCCTTTCGAGGGAGTTCGTGGAAGCGTTCGGAATGGATCATGAGGAGCTGCCGGGCTTCGAAGCGGATGATGTGATCGGAACACTCGCAAAGGATGCCGAGAAGAAGGGCTGGGATGTAAAAATTCTTACGGGAGACAGCGACCTCGCTCAGCTTGTCACCGACAAAGTAACAGTAATCCAGACCTTGAGGGGCGTGACGTCGATCAGGATATTCAATCCGGAAACGGTGTGTGAGCGGTACGGTATCGAGAAACCGGAGTACCTGGTCGATTACAAGGGACTTGTCGGTGATCCATCGGATAACATCCCGGGCGTGAGGGGAGTCGGTGAGAAAACCGCGAAGAAACTCCTGGCCGAATATCCAACAATCGATGAAATCTACGGTCATCTTGACGATATCGTTGAAAAATTCAGGAAGAAGCTCGAACCGGGAGAGGAATCGGCGAGGATGTCGAGGGATCTCGCGACAATCAGGACGGATTTACCACTGAAACTGGACGCGGAGTCAATGGATAGGTTCCATTACGGCCTGGATCACATCGATAAGGAGAAGGCAGGGGAGCTGTTCCAGAAGTACGGGTTTAATACCCTTTTCAAAAAACTCGACATACCTCGTCCCGAGAAGAAAGAGGTAGAGGAAGAGAAGAAGGTCGAGTTCGATGTAATCATCATTGATGATACGGATCAGCTTGAGAAGCTTGTAAAAAAGATAATAAAAACGAAGCGGTTTGCTTTTGATTTTGAAACCACCGGTCTGGATGCCAGGACGTCGGACATGGTCGGGCTCGCGGTAGCGTTGGACGGCTCCGAGGGTTATTACATCCCGGTCGGGCATAACGTCTCGATCACAGACCAGCGAAAGAAGCAGCTCAGGGTGACAGATGTCGTAAACGCTTTCGCACCGATATGGGAGAATCCGAAAATTGAGAAGATCTGCCAGAATGGAAAGTTCGAGTGGCTGGTATGTCACCGTTACGGCGTAGAGTTAAAGGGCCTGGTGGACGACCCGATGATCGCCGACTACCTTATCGATCCGGATAACCGTCACGGTCTGAAGGAAATGGCCCGGCGCGAGCTTGGACGGTCCATGACCACCATCGAGGAGCTGATCGGCAAGAAGGGAAAGAAGCAGATGTCGATGGCGGACGTCGCGATCGATGACGTCGCACCTTATGCTGCCGCCGATGCAGTGAACACGTGGCTTCTCGCAGAAACCTTCACCCCGGTACTGAAAAAAGACAAACTTACTGACCTTTACACCGATGTGGAAATACCACTGGTCCCGGTACTGGCGGAGATGGAGGCTGTCGGGATACGTCTGAACCCGGACATACTGAACGAACTTGCCGTGGAGCTCGATCAGAAGATGGCGGACATGAGCGCCGTGATTTTCCAGGAGATCGATGGGGAGATAAACCTGAACAGCCCCAAGCAGCTTGCTGAACTTTTCTTCGACAAGCTCGGGTACCCGAAGGTGAGGGGTCGGAGTACAGATGCCGCGGTGCTGGAGAAGCTGGGAGTAGAGCACGAGCTTCCGAACATGATCCTCGAGTACAGGTCGCTGGCGAAACTCAGGGGGACGTACACGCAGAACCTGATAGAGCTGATCGATCCAAACGACGGCCGAATCCATACCAGCTACAACCAGACCGTTACATCGACCGGTCGGTTATCCAGCTCGAATCCGAACCTGCAGAACATCCCGATCCGTTCAGAAATGGGTAAAGGGATCAGGAAAGCGTTCGAGGCTAACGAGAAGGATCATGTGCTGATATCAGCCGACTATTCCCAGATCGAATTAAGGCTTCTAGCTCACTTTTCCGGGGACAAGGTCCTTGTCAAGGCATATGAGAACAACGAGGACATCCACAAGCGTACCGCGATGGAAGTGTTCGATGTCAGTGCGGATGAAGTCGATTGGAACATGAGGCGAAGCGCGAAGGTGATAAACTTCGGAATTCTGTACGGGATGGGTCCCGATGGATTGTCCAAGGCGCTGAAGCAGCCACGCGCAACGTGCAAGGAATTCATCGGAAAGTTCTTCGAGCGATACCCGGGAGTCAGGGAGTACATGGATGGAAACGTGGCCTTCGGACGTGAGCACGGCTACGTACAGACACTCCTTGGAAGGCGGAAATACTACCGTGACCTGAACAGCGACAATGGCATGCTGAGAGCCGGTGCAGAGAGAGCGGCTGTGAACATGCCGCTGCAGGGGTCTGCATCGGACATCATCAAGCTGGCGATGGTCAAACTTAAGGTGAACCTCGAGAAGGAAGGATTGAAGGGATCGATACTCCTCCAGGTGCATGATGAGCTGGTACTGAGCGTACCGGGTACACGTGGGAAGGAAATTTCAGAGCTGGTGGGACGCACTATGAGCAACGTGGGCAAGCTGAAGGTCCCGATGGTCGTGAATGTCAAGGCGGGACCCGACTGGCTCGACATGGAACCGGTCGGTGATTACAGCACGGCGGACTGATGTCGCAGGTTTAACAGGGTATGAAGCTGGTTAAAGTTAGGGCATTCGACGGATATTAAGTATACTACACGGTTAAATTCAGGGTTGTTACCCGTAAATCGGAACAAGAGAGATAATGATGAGACTTGAGATCACCAATGTACATGCACGTGAGGTCCTCGACAGCAGGGGAACTCCGACGATTGAAGTAGAGGTTACAGTAGAAGATATAGTTACCGGACGTGCGATCGTCCCGTCGGGAGCATCGACCGGTTCACACGAAGCATTGGAGCTTCGCGATGGCGACAAGGGTCGTTACCGTGGCAAGGGTGTCCTTACAGCAGTCGATAACGTCATCAACGAGATCCGTCCGGAAGTTCTTGGCATGGACGCATCGGATCAGTCAGCTCTGGATAATTTCATGATTGAGCTCGACGGGACTCCGCTGAAGGAAAAACTGGGCGCAAACGCGATACTTGGAGTCAGCATGGCGGCGTGCCGCGCTTCGGCGTCGGCACAGGACCTTCCGCTGTACAAGTACCTCGGGGGCATGCAGGCCGGGAACCTTCCCGTGCCGCAGATGAACATCCTGAACGGCGGAAAGCACGCGAACAATAACGTGGTCGTCCAGGAATTCATGATCATGCCGGTCGGAGCCGAGGATTTCACGGAAGCGGTCCGGTGGTGCTCGGAGGTCTATCAATCGTTGAAGGGTGTCCTCAAGGCGGAGGGTCTTCTGAGCGGAGTCGGCGACGAGGGCGGATTCGCTCCGAACCTCGACAGCAACGAGGAAGCGTTCCTGCTTATCGAGAGAGCGATCCGGGAAGCCGGGTACTCGGCCGGTGACGATATCTATCTTGGTATCGATGCCGCGGCGAACGAATTCTATGATGAAGCGACAGGATTGTACCGGCTTGAACCGAACGAGGATCCGATGGATTCGAAGGCGACTGTCGAACGGTACGCGCAGTGGGTCGCCAACCACCCGATAATCTCGATCGAGGACGGCCTCTGGGAGGACGACTGGGCCGGCTGGCAGTACCAGACAGAGGTCCTTGGCGAAAAAATTCAGCTTGTCGGTGACGATCTCTATGTCACGAACAAAGAGAGGCTGGCTCGGGGTGTAAAGGAGAAATCGTCCAATGCGATCCTCATCAAACTGAACCAGATCGGTACGATCACCGAGACACTCGACTGCATGAGGCTTGCAGCGGAGCAGAACATGAACTGCGTGATCAGTCACAGGTCGGGCGAGACCGAGGACAGCTTTATCGCGGACTTCACTGTCGCGACAAGCGCAGGCCAGATAAAGACCGGCGCACCGGCGAGAACCGACCGGGTCGCGAAATATAACCAGCTTTTAAGGATAAATGATGAGCTGTCGAGCCCATATTATTATGGGAAGAAAATATACGGCAGGTGGCAGGCACCGCAGGTGAAGGTACAACAGGCTTAAAACGGTAGACCGATAGGGATATCAAGGAAAAACCCGGGCGCCAGCCCGGTTTTTTTTATTCATCGACGTTTGTTGCCTGATATAGAAGCTTGAATGAACTCGCATGACACGCAACTTCGCGGTGCCGGAATGTATGTTATTCGTGCAAGTGAATGTATAATTAACACACGGGAACAAGTGCATAAGGAGCAAACCGATGAGAACATTATTAATTCTGGCGGTCATGACGGTGGTGGTAACAGGCTGCGCCGGACTGCTGGGCAATCCAACCGCTCCATCGACTACCAATGGTGCCGAACTTAGCGCGACGGTGACGAACGGCCGAAACGCGTCGGAACGTTTCGATCCTCACATGCTGTGGGGAGAGTGGGACCTTCTTTTCAGCGCGGATCACACCCAGGTCGATGTGATACCGAAACGTACGGGACGCTTTCACCTGAACGCGACGAAGTTTCTCGAAACCTACTGCTCCGACTGCCTCGAAATCATCAACATCAAGAACAACGGTGACGATACGATCGATCTGACCGTGCAGATCACACATCCGTTCCCTGACAATCCCGAGTACACGGGATTCGACGTGAAGGGAATCATCATGTTTGACGGATCGTATGTAATTCCATTTGCTGCCCAGTATGTATATCCATACGGCACATCAGTTAACCCGTCATTTTTCAATGTAAGCTGGGCTGAGAGAGGCGACCCGGAGGTTCTCAACGAGGATGGGTATTCGGTGCTGTGGACCCCGTGGTGGGATTCAGGTTCGACTCTCCCTATGTTCAACTACTGGCCGGGTAAGTACTCCAACGGTTCACCAAGCGCGAACATTAATGCGTACAAGAATTTCTACACTGATGAGGACCGTCACATGTTCCGCGTCGACGGGCAGGTAAACAGGATATATACGATCTGCCTGCCGCCGGGACCTGTGGTTGCAGGTTATGCAATCGATGCATGCTGGGCACCACCGGATGTGACACCCGTAACCGATCCAGCGAATGATTTTCCAATTACGGCGAACCAGCCGGAACCATATCATTTCAGACAGGTCTGGAATAACGGAGATCCAATTACAACCGAACCATGTTGCGGTACTGACTGGGATTGTTCGGACCTGCGTTCGGAGTTCAGTATCTGGTACGGAGAGAACCCAGGCCATATCTATAACACATTCCTGGAACATCCGGATAAATATTTTGATTCAGATACTGGCTTGCAGCCCTGCGATTGCGATTGCCCTCCCGATGTGTTCTGCCTGATACCGGACGCGCATTACGTCACGGAGGTTATAGAGGAGGACGGTCTTTACAGGGGAGTTGGTGTATCTGTGACAGGATGGTCTTTTGATGGGATCCACTCCTACACTGTTTTCGATTATACAATCGACCTGGATTGAAATCCATCACCCCTAAAAACTGATCAAATCATTCCTCCTATCTCCTTCTGTTGCTTTATCTGACTTAAATTCCTACAATTCCCTTTCAGGCAGGGATAATCCATACTCAATGCAACCTGCTCAGCGTGGGCGTGTCTTAAAAACAGCCCAGAACAACTGGAGGAAGTTATGAAAAACCAACCAAGACTGGTTTTAATACTATTTGCGTTCCTTTTCGTCGTAGCGATCTGGACACTTGTCGGTTGCGACCGTCCGCGACCCGGCGCACCTGATTACGATGATCCGTCGCTGGATACGTCGCCGATGGAGGAAGCGGAGGAATTTGAGTACCTCGTCGATCTCGAGGATATGGCCGGAAAAATGACTGAAATGTCGGCCGATATCGTCGAATCGATGGAGGAATCGGGTGACATGCCGCCGGAATTCAGCCGGTACGAAGGCGGTGATCCGCTCGAGATGCTGGGTCTGCCCGGACTCGTGCAGGAAAGTATCATGGCTGAAGCCAGCGACAAGATGGTCCACGCACACGGCGAATACCGTCTGGAAGATGACGAATCCGAAATGCTGGTCGGCCTTGCGGAGATCGGGGCTGCCGAGGTCGAGCTTCCGGGACACTTCCCGCGCGAAAGGTGGGTAGGACACCTGTTCATCGCGAATGTCGATGACATGATCGGACTCGGCGTCGAAGCGTCCGAGGAGATAATGGATGAAATGTACGGTGAAGACAGCGGCATGGGAGATATGGGAATGATGTTCGGCGGCATGGACGATACCGAGGAGTTCTACAACTGGATGGGTGACGAACTTGTCTGGTTCTCGCTAACCAACCCGGATTTCGATCCGGAGGGTGAGGTCACTGCCGAGAATGCCCCTATGTTCTCTGTAATGGCATGCACGGTGGTCGATGAGGAAGGCCTGTTGGATGTGATTGATTTTGGCAGGTTGATGGCTGGAATGATGCTTGACCTCATACCCGAGTGGACCGAGGTAAACGGTTACGAAGTGCTGGAAATTCCGTTCCCGGATTTCGAAAGCGGTTTGTTCTATGAAATGGGAATGGAAATGGACGACGAAATGCGCGCGCAGCTTGAAAATATCCCGTCATTCGGTATTGCGCTGGTTCCGGGATACGCGTTCCTCGCCGATATGCCGGCAATCGAGGCGGTTCTGGACGTTTACGAAGAGGAAGGCGAGAGTATCGGACGGATGGCGTCACTGGAAATCCAGTCCAATCTCGATCTGGTCATAGCCAACTTCATGCCGTCCAATCCCGGACTGTACCTTGACATGATCGAGAGTCCCGCACTTCACGAGATGCTGATGACGATCTACAACGAGACAAGGGACCTGGAGGAGCTGGGTACGACCCGAGCGACAGTGGTCGTTCAGGACGGAGAGAATTTCGAACTGGACGTCAACACGAGCAAGGAAGCCATCACGCTGTTCGAGATCCTCGAAGGAATAGTCAACGAAACCGATGACGAGACGTGGGCACAGCTTGGACAGGAAATCGGTGAGCTGATGGAATCTCAGGATCCGTTCGGAAGCTACGATGACGCAGATGAATGGGAGTACGATCCAAAACCGTCCAAAGAAGACGATGAGCACGGGATATTTTAGCCCTTGATCTTTTTCGTTTTCGACCGTATCTAATATATAGAAGCCAAAGATACTCCCTCGGCTTGGGGGAGTGTTTAATATTAAGAAAAAAATTTCACCACAGAGGCACAGATACACAGAGGAAGAGAGAAGAAGAGAGAAGAAGATTAAACACAGAGGCACAGAGACACAGAGGGAGAAAGAAGAGGAAAGAAGAGTAAAGAGGAAGAAAGAAGAAGAACAGTGAGTTTTAAGGCATTTCAGAGAATTCATTTGCTCGTACTGCTGGTGGCGGACCTTGTCACGGGCGTGGCCGCGTTCATGCTTGCCTTCTACCTTGCGTGGCTGATCAACCAGGAGCGCATGCCGTTCGCTACATGGCTCCCGTTCGGCGCTTACTTAAAACTCACAATAATCTGGACGTTTCTCAACGTTGTAATTTTCAGTTTCGGAGGGCTGTACTCACGACGTCCGTGGGGTGGATTCGCGCGTGAGGTCGGCGGGATCCTGATGTCCGTGTCCACATCGATGGTCTTCGCGATGGCGATCACGTTCTTCTTCCGCGATTTCCAGTTCTCACGTCTGTTTTTCATCACTGCGTGGATCACGGCAATCATCCTGTTCTGGCTGATCCGTGGAATCCTGAGGCTGATCAGGAGGAGGATGTTCGCGAGTGGATCGGGACGCAGGCGGCTCATTATCTGGGGCAGCAACGATGTCGCGAGGAGCCTTTTAAAAATCTACAGGGCGGAACTGTGGCGCGGGAAAACCCCGGTGGCAGTTATCGACGGTGAAATTGAGGTGGAACTGATCGAGGAACTGCCCATTCTGCAGCCGGATGAAGGACGTCAATGGATCGAGAATGGCAAAGTGGACGAGGTGATAGTCGCACGTCACGACATCCCTCGCGAGGAACTTTACACACTCGCCCAGGCGTGCCGTACGAGGGAGGTCGCGCTGAAACTTGTCCCGGATCTGCTTGAGGTGGTGGCAGGACAGTTGTCGGTTGAGGGAGTCGAGGGCATCCCGATGGTCGAGATGGGAAACAACCTCGGTCGGTACTATCCGCAACTGGTTAAGAGAGTTTTCGATATCATCGTCGGTGGACTTATAACGATACTGCTGCTGCCGGTCCTGGGAATCTGCGCGCTTAACGTCAGGATGAGCGGTCCGGGTCCGATTTTGTTCAGGCACATGCGTCTGGGCAAGGGAAAGAATATGTTCCCGCAGTTCAAGTTCCGCACGATGGTCCAGGACGCTGATGAAATTCTGAACAAAGATCCAGAGCTACTAAAACAATTCCATGAAGGCTTCAAATTAAAAGAGGACCCAAGAATCACGACGGTGGGAAAGGTGCTCAGGCGATATTCACTCGATGAACTCCCGCAGCTGTTCAATGTTTTAAGAGGCGAAATGAGCCTCGTCGGACCGAGACCGATCGTGGAGAATGAGGTCGAGAAGTACGGTGTATTTGCAGACGCATTGTTCTCGGTGACTCCGGGAATGACAGGACTTTGGCAGGTGAGCGGACGCAGCGATGTGGGGTACGAGGAAAGAGTGAAGTTAGACCTCCTGTATATAGACCGCTGGACACTCTGGGAGGACCTTCGAATACTGATGCTGACCCCCGGCGCGGTGTTTGGCGGCAGGGGTAGTTATTGAACCAGCTTTCTCAACACAGTACTTGCGAACATCTCTCAAATTAATCAATCTATCTCCCCGTGAGAACGTAGCATGCACGACTCGTGCATGATTACCGGTCGCATTGCCGACCCGGCAATGTCTTCTACATGCTATACTTCCCCCTCACTTAGGTTGAAAGGATACCCAATGCATTTTCGAAACGACGGACGCGCTCTCGATGAACTCAGGCCGATCGAAATCATACCGGACTACATCCAGCAGCCTACTGCAAGTGTGCTTTACAAGCAGGGACGCACATGGATACTGGCGGCTGTCGATGCAGACGACCATGTGCCGCGTCATGCGAAAGAGAAATCCGAGGGCTGGCTGACCGCAGATTACGCGCTTCTGCCGGCGTCGACACGTCCACGCACACCCCGCGAGGCTCGTTCCGGAAGGCAGTCGGGACGCACAGTCGAGATCCAGCGGATCATCGGACGTTCGCTCCGTGCGGTTGTCGATCTCCACAAGCTCCCGGAAACCAACATTTATGTCGATTGCGACGTCCTTCAGGCAGACGGTGGAACGCGTACAGCGTCAATAACAGCTGCGTTTATCGCTCTGGCGATGGGAATCGAGCGGCTTATCGATTTCGGGAAACTGGCGGAGAATCCGTTGAACGATACGATTGCCGCGGTGAGCTGCGGGATTGTACAGGAGTTCGAGCTGCTCGATATGAATTACGCCGAGGACTCGATGTCGGCGGTCGATCTGAACCTTGCGATTACGGGCAGCGGAAATTACGTGGAAATTCAGGGAACGGCGGAGGGTCGTGCGGTCAAGCCGGATGAGCTGGAACGTCTGCTGGGATTGGCGCAGAAGGGTGTAGGGGAGATAATCGGTCAGATGCGGGAAGTGTTGACAGGCATCGATGTGAATCTTCCGGACCCGAAGAAGTAAAAATCTCCTTATGTATCCAATAAATTACTGTGCACCGACCGTAAGGTTGGTGGTATTAGCTTTGATCTTTTACGTATTTGGATTACTCTACCTATACAGGTGGCAGTGAGATGAAACTCCGTGGTTCTATAAAAAACTCGCTGATAATAATCAACCTCTTTCTTGCTATTGTAATCCTGTGGCACCTAGTTCCGATTTCACATGGCTATATCTTGAACACATTTATGTTGGCCCACGTGGAAGTGTGGATGCAACAGCCTAAATTTATAGCGGCATGGAATCGTGATCTATCCCAGGCTGAAATAGATGGCCTCGCGCATGAAATGATAAATGGGTGGGGTTTCTATAAAGCCATGGAACATTTGATACATCACAGCGATGAACCGTTGGTAATCGAGAGTCTTAAGGCCATCAAATACAACGATGAGGTTAATGAGTCGAATTCAAATAATAATCTGATAACGAAGGCTACGTACATTCTATCAAGGGCAGATTACAATCCGGATGAGCAATGGGAGTGGTTGGTAGACAAGTTCCTTACCGGCGGGCTTGATGACGATCATCTGTATCTACTCGGTATTCAGGACGAACCGGAGGATCTGGAGTTACAGCGATCACGGAATCGCGCACTTTTTTGTCAAAGTCAAACCATGCAAATATTTGCTCAGCACCTGTCGTATGAACAGGATAATGATCGCTTAAGCGACCTTTACCAGGGATTGGAATCTGAAATTTGGCAAGTACGAAGGCTTACTGTTGGGGTTCTGAGAAATTTCTCCCATAAACAGGAGGTTAGAGATGTACTGGAGGGAGTATCGAGGGATCATCCGGATGAGTCAGTACGTGAGGCTGCGTACTACGCATTGAGCGTAGAGCCTTACTATACCGAATCGCATGGTGAACGTTATCGGGATTACGTAATACAAAACAGGATTGGCTTTCCGATAGCGATGGTGTTGATCGTGCTGATGGTTTTTGGGTCCGTGATGTTGTACCGGTATTTGTGCAAGTTCAAGAATGTTATGTAGGGATTGGGGGGTGACGGCTCCCTCACGGTCGCGGCTCGGGTGTGGGAGGATTGGGAGTAATGTAAAGGCAGAAACGGCTCCCTAACGGTCGCGGCTCGGGCTTAGATGGGTATTTGATAAATTGATGGGTATTTTTGTTGCATGTGATATATTTAGGTCGCTAATCCAAGTAATGACATGTCAGAGATAATCGAACCAGCGTAATTATGACCGTAAAACTTCTCATAGCCACAACAAATCCCGGCAAGGTGCGGGAGATAACAAGGCTCATCGATGATCTGCCGGTAGAGTGCGTTCATCTTGGTGATCCAGAACTTCCAGAAATGCCGGAATCACCCGAGGATCGCGACACGTTCGAGGAAAACGCGGTGTTGAAGGCACGTCATTACGGTCATATCAGCGGTCTTCCGACAATTTCAGAGGATGCAGGACTGACGATCCCCGTTTTGGACGGCTGGCCGGGTGTGAGGTCTGCCAGGGTTGCTGAAACGGACGCAGAAAGAGTTGCGCTGGCACTTGAGAAGATGAAGGAATACATGGGAGAGGACAGATCGGCCGCGTTTGTGTCGGTCGCGGCGTATTTTGATCCGTCAGACGGCACAATCAAGTTCTTTTATGGTATCTGCCAGGGGACGCTGCTCGAATCGCCGCGCGGGGAGAACGGTTTCGGTTACGACCCGATTTTTCTGCATCCGGGCTACGGAAAGACGCTTGCTGAGATAACGACGGAGGAGAAAAACCTCGTGAGTCATCGGGGTCAGTCGTTTACGATGCTCGCAAAGTGGCTTAGTGAACTGTATGAGATGCATGGGGGGTAATGCGCCGATGGGACATCGCCGCTCCCGCGGACCGGAGGTCCCCGCTCCCAGTAATACGCTCCCAGTGAAACGGTCCCAGTTATACGTTCTCAGTGGTAAGTTCTCAGTGGTAAGTTCCCAGTGGTACGCTCCCAGTTGAGATTCAATTATAGGTGCGCTCCATAAAGATTACGCCGGGGAGTGTCTGGGGAATGGTGAATTGGAAGATAGTCAAGCCGTCGCGACCAGAGACAAATCTTTCGTTCTCGCCGATACCCAGCATCTCCAACTCCCGTTTAACCCACCTGGTGTCAGGGTGAGGTTCAGGTCCGTACCATATCATCGGGGCCGGCCAGAGAGCGTAATCCGGATCAACATGCGTATAGAAACTGGGTCCGACACCGTTGAGGCCGTGATGAGCGATCTGGACAAAATCGGAGGGAAGCCTGTCGACAATTCCAGGCGTAACGGTTTCCCTGATTATTTCAAGGCTGGCCTCGTAGGTGAGGTCACCTGTGAACAGAATAGAATTGACACTGTCGGTAACGCGTAAGACGATTGAGGAATTGTTGATAGCGTCCTTGTGGATTTCGGGATTCCAGACGCGCAGGATTTCGAAGATAAGGCCCCCGATTCTCATATCCCTGACTGACAGCTGATCGATATCCCGTCCGGAGTGCTCGAGGGAGCTCAGGAATCGATTGTAATGATGCACGTTGCCTGCATCCACCCCCGTGCCGTCGGTTTCGAGCATAGCCTGCACCCAGTCACGGGTGGGAGTTGAACCGTAGATGGTGCCGATTTCAAGGTCTATGTCCCGTTCGAGGATCTCTACGAGGGCACCGAAATGGTCGAAGTGCACGTGGGTGATGAACCATGCGTCCACATGGTCAATGCCGTACCGGTCGAGGATTTCGAGGAGATAAACGTGGTCCTCGTACCGTCCACCATCGAAGACGACGACCTTGCCGGATTCGGTCTGGATTATGTATGAAAGGCACTGTTCATCTGTTATTGTCGGGAGCTGGAAGAGTTTGAATGTATCGACAGGCTCATCGGTCTCCGTTGCGCATGAAGTTGACACGCAGAGAAGCAATGAGAGTATGAGTAATGTAAGAATGGATGATCGTCGGAAGTTTACTTGCATCATCGCTCCGAATTCCGAATGTGATGTGGAAGTCTGGTTATTGTAACACAAGGGCGGTAACAGTCTTCCGTTGGATTTCGTTCTGTAATGCGCCGATGGGACATCGCCGCGCCCGCGGACCGGAGGTCCCCGCTCCCAGTAATACGCTCCCAGTGAAACGGTCCCAGTAATACGCTCCCAGTGACACGTTCCCAGTAATACGTTCCTAGTGATACGGTCCCAGAGATACGCTCGCAGTGAGGGTGGAAATTTATGGGGATGGATAAATTTGGTGCCCGAGGCCGGACTCGAACCGGCACGCCCGTTAAGGGGCAGGGGATTTTAAGTCCCCGGTGTCTACCAATTCCACCACTCGGGCTTGGTTGGGAAAATCATGCGCAATAATTTCATCGCGTCGGGTGTTATTAGAAATCGATTGCAGTGTAAATGATTGGATTTACCAGCCACCGGT
>JAUWTM010000172.1 GCA_030614715.1 Planctomycetota bacterium | reverse complement strand
TGCAGTTGCTACGGGGGGAACGGAGGATCAGGAAGAAAACGAAGGAGGTGAACAAGTAGAGCAGTAATCGAATCTCATCAGTACCATGGGGACATGGAGTACCAAATATTCTTCAGTAAACTCTTGCGGAATTTAATTCAAAAGAGCGTACTGAGAGGAGGCCGGGGTAAATGAGTTCGAAATACAAAGCAAACGATCATTTTACCGACAGGAGACTTGACCAGGAGGAGTACTTCATCGGTCATTTAAGTGATGAGACCGCAAAACTGATTGCCAGAGATCTATTTTTAATCGGATGCAGCGAAGAATCAGAAATCTTGTTAGACAACGACACATCGCGTTATACTGCGATTGTAAACAAAATCAGCGGACAGGCGTGCGAGGTCTTTTTCGATCTTCCTGACCCGCACGAGCACAAAGCGACAGTTTCAATATGACGGACGAGGAAAGACAAAGACCAAAATATCCCATCAGTGTTGTCGCCGAAATGGTGAACGTACACCCTCAAACCCTCCGACTCTATGAGCGTGAGGGTTTAATTAAGCCTCAGCGTACCAGCCGTCAGACCAGGCTGTACAGCGAGGACGACATTGACCGTCTCAAGAGCATCATCTCGCTCACGCAGGACATGGGAGTAAATCTCGCGGGAGTGGAAATCATCCTCAGGATGCGCGGACAGATGGAGGATATGCAGACGACGGTCGAAGAATTACTCAAGCGACTGTATCAAAAGATACAGAGGCAGTTTACCGAAACCGACTACCGTGAAATGGCCGGACTTGTTCCGAGGAGTGCAAGTCCGATCCAGCCGGTAAGAACAGTAAATCCCACCGACGTAAAAGGTGAGATTATAGAGGAAGCAGTTTCCAAAAAGGGCGATGGAGAGGTATAATCCCCCGTCGCACCAAATAAGCGCTCAGAGGTAAAAAGTCAGTGCCATTATATGAGTACCAATGCAAAGAATGCGGTCATGTTTTCGATAGGGAACATGCTATCGGCGAAAAGAATAAGTACAAGTGCCCGGACTGCTCCTGCGCAAAGACGCAGAAGATCATCAGCCAGGTGGGTGTGATCTTCAAGGGTTCGGGTTTCTACGCAACAGACAATCGCAAGGGTAATGGAAGCTCCAGCAGTAAGACATCGACCACGAAATCCACGAAGAAGGAATCATGTCCGGCGAAGTCATCGGACAATCCTGCCTGCGAAAACTGTCCCGCAAGCGAGAATTAGAGCTTGCAGAAAATTAGAAATGAACAGCCGGTAGAAATGCCGGCTTTTTTTTAATTAGGTTTGATAATAGAAGAGGGGTTTCGTATTGTGAGTGTGTCTCAGTTATTGTACACTCCTTCTCCCATTTAAGAAATTCACCAGTGCCGCCCTCAAGCACACGATATGGGTCACTTTCCGTAAGTGTAATTGGTGCTTGAGGGTGCCTCATCTAATGCACACTCATTCTCCCATATAAAAAACACCAGAAAATAACTATGCCGCCCGCACGCGCCACGATGGGCTTGAAGCCTGTTATACGGTCGGGGCGCTTGCGGGTGTTTCAACTTACGGACAATGCGGGAAACGATGTGCTTAATCTGAAGCACCCGCAAGCACCCCGTATGGGATAGAAAGATTCAACCTGAACATGGCGCGTGCGGGCGGCATATGTATTATTTTTAAATTAGAGATAGGATTGGGAGTATTTTTCAGGAGAGGATTGGGAGTACGTAGAGGAAGTCTACATTAGGCGAGACACCCTCAAGCATCAGTTACCCAATGGGGAAGTGGACCGCACTGTATGCTTGAGGGAGGCATTGGTTTTGTTATTTTTTAAATTCAGGGATCGGATTGGGAGTATTTTTCAGGAGAGGATTGGGAGTACGTAGAGGAAGTCTACATTAGGCGAGACACCCTCAAGCATCAGTTACTCAATGAGGAAGTGGACCGCACTGTATGCTTGAGGGAGGCATTGGTTTTGTTATTTATTCAATTCACGGATAGGATTGTGGGTATTTTTCAGGGATGGGATTGTGAGTACGTTGTTGATATTACATCCTCGGGATGGTGTGGTTGCGGATTACTTCCATGTGGAACGGTGACGCGGCGAGGACTTCGCTCTGTACCATTACAGGCTGTTCCCCTGCCCTGTCCGGATCAAGGACCATCGAGATATCGTAGACCACCAGCTCCGGCCTTTTAGGCATTACGTAGAAATATCTCTCGTCGGTCGAAATTGCGATTATTTCAGCGAAGTTGAACTCCAGCAGGCCCTCGTGGCGTGGAGGCAGGTTAAAAGTGCTCACGACTTCATTGGTCTCGGTGTCGAGGATGGCAACAGCCGCAGAGTCACGGCTTGCCACGTACAATAGAGAATGATCCGGGTTGAAAGCCATCGCGTACGGTGGAAAATTGAGCAATACGTAGTCCGTGGTCTCGTTGGTCTCAAGGTTGACGACCGCGATCGCCTTACGCGCATTCATCGCGCCGTATGCCCTTAAGCCGTCCGGCCGTACGATGAACCGTCCGGGTGAATTTCCCAGCTCGAGAATGTCGGGTTCCAGCCTGAAACGATCGGCGTTGTAGATCCTGACCCTGTCGGAGTGCGAGTTAATAATGTAAAACAGGTTGGTGACCGGGTTAGCGACGATGTCCTGGATGTCACCCGAGATGGCGAAGTCGGCCAGTTCATCCTCGAGCGATACAGTACCAGCATCAAGTATCTTAATATTCCTCGAGTTGTAATCCTCGGAGTTACCGTAGCCCACGGCGATGAACCGCTGATCCGCCGACAGCGCGATAGCCGAGAGGACCGGCGCGATCCTCATATGTATCTGGCCGGGAGTCTGGAAAATATCCTGGTCTATCGGAAGCTCGAACCTGTCGACGTAACCGGATTTGGTCGCGGTCCAGACAACACTCCCGTCCGGTGAAATCACCATGTCGGACATTCTCTCGCTGGCTGGAAGGATGAGACGGTTTTCGTGATGTCCGGGCGAGTAAACGATAAAGGTGTCCGGGGCATCTGTCGCGAAATACAATAGATCGGTGTTATCAGGCAGGAGGTCATCGAGAACGCTTGACGGTTTACTCCAGCCTGATGAAAACATAACCAGGATCATTAGAACAGTGACAGCGGAGTAAAAATACAACTGCAGCTGGAAAGGTTTATTTAACATTGTGTCTGTGTCCCTGGAAATAGCTAACCTGCACACGACATGCAGGTTGTCACATCGGATTTATTGGCCATTTATACCGAATCGAAATATTTACTAAAAGACCCACCTGAGGACCGAGACCTCAGCTGTGTCGTTAATTACAATGAGCGCCCATGTCATGTTATCTGCATCGAGAGCAATCGCGTTGCCGGTAATGATTGGCACTTCGTACCCGATTTCCTCGACAAGGGTGTATTCGAGAGAGTTGTACATCTTGACGATTGGACCAGATCCGCCCTGTACCAGTATCGCAAGTGTGTCGAACGCCGGATTGGGCAGGTAGAGTGGATTGAACTGGATCATATCCACATCGACAGCACCGGGTTCATCGATGATAATCGTCGTGATTGACGTGAAACTTGTCAACCATGACAGTGGATCAACAAGGTATTCGATAACCTCCAGTTCTGATGTCACTCCGTCGGATTCCAGGATGTACACGAAACCGGTCTCGATTCCCAACCCGCCGACTTCAAGAGCGATAAGGTTATCGGCATTTGCTGAAACCAGTCCGGGACCGTCACCAACAAGCTCCGGTGGTAACGTGCCACCCATTATAACGTCATGCCTGGTGTAGTCCGGCATGAGACCATATATTTCAGGAGGCAGAACTCCATCCGGATCAGCCCAGAGGGCAATGATGTTACCCATCATGTCATCCGTAACGTCAATGCCTACCATTGTGTTGACCGACGGATACATTCGGCTCGAGTCACCGTCGCCATTATTAATGTAGGCAGGCGTACCACCCATACCGGCTGGGAACAGTGTGACAAGGCGGGATGAGACAGGTCCGTTATAAAATCCGTCATCGAACATTTCATCGTTGTCGGCAAAAAAGCCGACCCCGCCGGATGTTGCCACGTCGATTTTACGTATTGGGTATGGATTAAATCCTGCATTAAGCGGGTCAATGTCAACAAGCATGAACCAGGGAGCCCCACTGACAAAATCCATATCGCTCATCATGATTGCGTCACACGAATCGCCACCCGGGTAATAGGCAGCAGGCATTCCGGTATCCATGTCCATACTTGCTGAAAGATCGGTTGCACAGGCACCACCGGGTATCGGAAGCTGGGTAATTTCCCATCCGCCCTGATCGGAATTAACCGTTACGGTTATATAATCGTACAGGAACCATTCTGTTTCCTGGTCGCCTGCGTGGATTAGTATGTCGTATTCACCGTCGCCAGCATTGGCCCCGTTCATCACCCAGCCGTACCACCTGTCCTCATTCGCGGTATCCGGGATAAGTGTCATATCAATGCCGAGGTCCACGCTGGTGACACTGACAGTTCCCACATTTTCATTCCGGTCGAAGATGTCGACCTCAATCTTCCTTGAAAGGCCGCCCAGTGAGTCGAGTGCGCCGTCAATAATCTGGTTTTCAATCAGGTAAGGCTCGCGTTCCGAGTCAGCCGGGAATATTACATCCAGGGCTGTCTGGAACATGAACGGGATAGCATCGTAGTGAATATCGAACGATTCCGTGACCTCCACATCCTGCCCCACGATGCCACCCTGTAGTTCCTTGGCGAATCGCCTGAACGGATTGATGTCAGGGGGATCGTCCAGGTCCCAGAATGTTGTGTAATCATCAGGATTCGCCAGGTAGACATCGGGATTGTTGGACATCACGATACCGCGGGGATCAGCGCCTTCGACCGGGAACGGATTTTTAATGGTCACGTCCGCGGAAAGGATCTGGTTGACCTCATCGTTACCGGTGACAACGATCGAAAGGCAGCCTTCACAGGTTGGAGCTTTCAGAATGGCCTTCACATTGAAATGTATCAATGACAGGTAGCGTTCAGTAACAGGCGTGATGGTAACTCCGTCATAATCGATCAGGACATCCCATATTCCGAGGGCATTGTGCCCGGGAGACAAGACCGAAGGTGAGGCACCCAGCCTGTTTTCGTCGACTCCGGGAAGTGTCGGAGGTGAGGTACCTGAACATCCGATCAGAATCCCGATTGCCAGTGTTAAGGTGATAAAAATCGATAATTTTTTTGACATTAGGAAGCCAGCTCCTTTTGCTATCCCTAACCTTATAGTATAACTTAGAGCAGTGCGCTACGGCAACGGGTTAAAGCCCGATATAGCGCATTATTTATTAAACCCCCGGGATTTCTTCCATTATATGTGGATCTGGAGGGTTAAAACGGCTAATCGGTAACGATTATGTTATTATGCGATCAAATTTTCGCCCCGGTCGAAAAATCGACCGCGAAGGCGAGTGAGGTGATACCCGATGGTACGCATCACATTACCAGATGGTGATGCAAAGGAATATCCTCCCGGCATTACTCCAATCGAGATTGCACGGGATATATCGGAGGGCCTGGCCCGGAAGACCCTGGGTGCGCTGTATAACGGCGAACTCATGGGGATCGACCGGGCATTGACAACGGACGGTAACCTCCGTCTCCTTACCGATCGGGACACTGAGACACTGGAAATTCTCAGGCACACTGCCGCACATGTGCTCGCACAGGCAGTCCAGCGACATCGTCCTGAAGCCCAGCTCGGTTTTGGACCGGCAATCGAGGATGGTTTCTACTACGATTTTCTTGTCGACAAACCCTTCACTCCCGAAGACCTGGAGGTCTTCGAGAAGGAGATGAAGAAAATCGTAAAGGAGAAACTCCCGCTTACGTGCGAAACCCTTGGTAAATCTGAGGTTAATAAGCGTCTTGAAGAGCGTGGCGACGTTCTGAAGATCCCGCACATCGATGAACTTGAGGATCAGGAGCTGTCCATGTATTCACAGGGCGACTTCACCGACCTCTGTCGCGGTCCTCACCTGCCCCATACCGGTAAACTGAAGCATTTCAAGCTTCTCAGCACATCCGGAGCGTACTGGAAGGGTGACGAGAACAACCCGATGCTCCAGCGCATCTACGGGACTGCTTTCTTCAGCAAGGAAGATGTTAAAGCCCATCTCGAGGTGCTCGAGGAGGCTAAAAAACGGGATCATCGTCTGCTTGGAAAGCAGCTCGACCTGTTTTTCTTCTCTGAGGAAGCCGGGGCCGGATTCGTGATCTTCAAACCACGTGGTGCGATGATCCTGAACCTGCTCAAGAAGTTCATCGAGGGTGAACTCATACGTCGCGGTTACGACCTGGTTGTCACACCGCACCTGTACAAGCAGGAGCTGTTTGAAACGTCAGGGCACCTGAGCCATTACGCTGAGAACATGTTCCTCGCGCGTCACGTGTCAGAGGAGCAGGGCTACGTTGTAAAGCCGATGAACTGTCCCGGTCACATACTTGTATATAAAAGCGACCTGCGCAGCTACCGCGATCTTCCAATGCGGCTGTTCGAGTTCGGCACCTGTTACCGGTTCGAGAGGTCAGGAGTCCTGCACGGGCTTACACGCCTCAGGAACCTGACAATTGACGATGCTCATCATTTCTGCACTCCGGACCAGCTTGAAAGCGAAATTATCGGCCTGCTGGATTTTGCCGATTTCTTCTTCAAGACTATGGGGTTCGAGTACGTCGTCAAGCTGGCAACACGTCCCGAAGACTCAATCGGGACGGAGGATAACTGGGTAGCAGCGACCAAAGCACTTGAGCAGGCACTTAAGAAGATCGGATGGGACTTCGAGTACGATCCCGGTGGCGGGGCATTCTACGGACCCAAGATCGATATATTTGTCAGGGACGCTATCGGCAGAACCTGGCAGTTGTCGACCATCCAGGTCGATTTCAACCTGCCGGAACGCTTCAAGCTCGAGTACATCAACGAGAGCAGCGAACGTGTCGCTCCGATAGTTATACACAGGGCCATTGTCGGATCCCTCGAGAGATTCCTGGGATCCTATATCGAGCACACCGCGGGAAATTTCCCCCTCTGGCTTGCACCCGAGCAGGCCCGCGTACTTCCGGTCAGCGAGAAGACCAATGAATATGGTCTCGAAGTGGCCGCAAAGCTGAAACGAGCCGGATTCAGGGTCGAGGCTGATGTCAGGAACGAGAAGGTTGGATTTAAGATTCGTGATGGGAAATTAATGAAAGTCCCATACCTCCTTATAGTCGGACCGAAGGAATCCGAAAATGGCACCGTCTCGGTTAATGAACGAGGTGTAGGAGACTCCGGCGCAGTCAGCCTGGAGGACTTCATGGCACGACTTGAGAATGAAGGCCGGATCCCTGCGTCCACAGACTAACAATACAACATAGTTATGAATCCAGGCCGGGCACCAGCCCGGCTTTTTATTAACCTTTACGAAATCTTGCGAACCTTAGTAACATCTGCAACCTTGACACTCAGGCAATATCCGTAGTAAACTAGCAAGCTGAGGGCATTGATACGGATTGGGGTGGATTTGAGTCCAGTTAAAATTGGAAGTTTGGCACTTTTTCGACCATTATTTGTCAGATATTTTGATTATTGGCAAAGAATTGAACGAAACGGTCGAATCTAATATTGCCATGAAATCTGATACTCCATCAACATCAAGTGAACCAACTCCGGTACGTCGCCGATTTGGTAACATCCTGCGCAAGATTCGCAAGGTCAGGGGTAAGAGTATTTACGAACTGGCCAGGGAAGCGCAGGTCGATGCAGGATATATTTCCCGCCTTGAAAACGCACATCGAAACCCTCCCTCCCCCAGGATACTACAGAGGTTCGCGGAGGCGTTGAATGTCCGGGTAGATCTGCTCATGATGGCAGCCGGATACCTGGAGTTCGACAACGCCGGCAGACCGCTTGACGAGGAAGATATTGTCAGGCGCGTCGAGGCGGAGCTTACATCCGCGCGGGATTACCCAAGTGCCGGGGCGGATACCGGTGTGGAGCTGCGTTCGAAGGGCGAGGTACAGGACGTACTCCGGCAGCTCGATGCGATGAAGAAGAACCTGATGGATGCACTTCAGGACGGTCCCGGGATGGAGATTCCGATCCTGGGTCAGATACCGGCAGGATTCCCGGTTGGTGTAGAGGAATACACGATCGGGAAACTCAGCGTGGAGAAGGAAGCGTTACCGAATGATGTGGATCTGTTTGCGCTGAAAGTGGCAGGTGACAGCTTGAAAGATATAGGCATAATGGAAGGTGATTATGTCATTATCAGTCCAATGCTGAAAAATGCCCTCGACCAGGGAACGGTGTGCGCGGTCAGGCTGGACGGAGATGATGTCACACTCAAGATGGTTTATTTCGCCCAGGATGGTGTTATACTTCGGGCAGCGAATCCGGACTATCCAGACATCAAGCGACCGACAGTCAGCGTGATCGGTAAAGTTGTACGTCTGATCCGCCAGTTTAACTGATACCCAAAAGACATGCCTGTTGAATTTATCCAGCGATGGTGGTTGACTTTTTTCATCATCTTAGGCGTGCTGTTTTATTTCTTCGCCTGGGCTGGATTTCGCGTGCAGCAGGACGCCAGGAAGCGCGGCTTG
>JAUWTM010000090.1 GCA_030614715.1 Planctomycetota bacterium | reverse complement strand
CGGGAAATCTCGCTGGAATCAGGCTCTTATTAGCAAGCGTACTGGTTGTGGCTCATGACACGATTCTGGATGTGGCTGAATCGACCGCTATCAGAAATTCGCGACAACCTGAGGTCGATTGACTGGGTCGGAGACGTAAGAGAACGGTTGATGCTGGAGATACAGGACACAGGTTCGTGCGAGTATTATGAGAAGGTGAGGATTTAAGGGATTCTGGTTTAGATTACCAAAGTTTTGTAACTGAATAACAAATAGCACCCTGGTCAGATGTATAACCGGCAGTTAGAGCAAGATTGCATTCAACTCCCACCGCATTCAATGTCTGCGGGTTGACCGGAACCAGGTTGATTCGAGAAATTGAATTTGGATTTATTATTCTTAAGATTCGCAATGTAGAGAATGCAGGTGTGAATGCGTAATCACCAGTAACCTGAAAATCCAGTCGGGATGTTGAGCTAAAGGAGCCAATTTTAGAATAGCCAATCTGGAAAATAGCTGGAGGTGATGAGATATCATAGATTCTAAATCGAGGGCCACTTTGAAAATATGCTCCGTCATACATCAGGAAATCATCGTATAGGCACAGGGCTCCGTTTGTTAGACTTGAGTCCTGAATTCCATTGGACCATTGTTTGTTTATTACAGGATATGTAATAACAGGTTCTTCTGGTTCTCTCACATCCACGTAAATCAGATCCGCACTTTCTGTTCCTATACATAGGAATCCGTTGAGGTATTCAACAGTTGTGCCATGCACAGCAGCTCCGTAATCAGCTATCAGTTCGGGATTATCTCGATCCGCAAGGTCGCATATTTTCACGGTTGTCTCGTAATCCCCAACGAGATAAGCAATATTACCGTCAATAACAAAATCGTTTGTGCCGGGGCAGATTGCAGATCCTGTGACCTCAATGGTTGATCTGTCGCTGACATCAACAACCAGTAACCCGGGATCCTCGCATCCAATGTAAACCCGGTCGTAATTCACTACCACCTTTCTCGCTCCCGTAAAATCTACAGATCGGCCAATCAGTACCGGCTCAAATGGGTCTTCAAGATCGACAATTATAAGTCCCCCCGGATCGGAGGTAATAAAAGCATGATTCCATGATATCTCAACATCGAGAGCATTCAGCGTTTCCATGCCTGTCCCAACCATTCGGGACGAAGTAAAATGCGGACCCACAGGCTCTGATATATCCAAGACGGAGACTCTATTATAATAGATCGTGTAATAGACCGGATAATCGAAAAACTGTACTGATTCTGACCAGATCTGATAGATGAAGGGAGGTTGATTACTGATCACCTGATCGGGTCGAAAGTCTTGATTAACAGAACCCACAATCTCCGGTCTCAACGGATCAGTTACTGCTACCACAGCGAATCCCAGACCGTTATTGCTCCCAACGAGTAACCTGTCTCCGCAGAGCTCGATATTACTGTTTGAAATATCGTCCCAAAGCTCACACGATCCAAGTACCTGGTAGCTGGACGGATCTGTAATGTCTACGGAATACAGCCGGGAGTCACTGACCCAGTAGGCTGAATCGTCTTTTACCGCAGCGGGTATTATCGGGAGTGTCCCCTCTAGAACGGGCTCAACGGGATTGGTAATGTCGTACACTTTTACGGTTGTTCCGTACGCATTGCTGAACAATCTGGAACCTTCGATAAAAAATTCGAGTTCTTCCTGTGATACAGAGCTATAATAGACAGGGGTTAATGGGTCCGTAACATCCCATATCTGCAAGTTAGTCCCAACAAGTAAGAAAGCGAGATTCCCGGAGATATCGATATAATCAGCAGTTAAATGCCAGGTATATGCTTGCATGGGCTGTCCATCAGTGACGTCCCACAACTCGATGAACCCCATACTACTGTCCTCTATAATCCTGTTTACTATTAACAAATCATCTGCACATGCCATCTGCAGCGGATCAGCGTACTCGTATGACGTTTCGTGCGAGAATTCAGTGCAATAATATGGATAGTTGATTTCATATACCCAGACACTCCCCGGTTTTGCAATGAACATATAATCTTCATTGAATGCAAACGTCCATTGTGATGGGAAAACGCCAGCGGATTCAGAATAGACCTGAACTGGACTGAATCCTCCTGGATTCCCGAACGTAAGTTCGAGCGGCTCGGTGGAAGCTTCATTTCCGTCATCATCCCTTACAGTGAGAACGACCGTTGCGTCCGATGTATCGAAAACATGCGACGCACGTGGTGAATTGGACTCGTCACTCGGACTCCCGTCACCCCAGTCCCATTGATAGGTCACGTTATCCCCATCGATATCCCGGGAACACGACGCGTCGAAGTAAATTTCAGAGCCGGGCTCCCATCCGTTTTGAGCATCGTATGTGAAACACGCCGACGGTACTGTATCGGGGATCTCCACGATCTCAACATCCTGGCTCCTCGATCCTTCTTTATCAAACGAATTCCTGACTGTGAGCTCAACTTCGTAGATCCCCACACTGTTAAAAATATGTGTTATCTCAGGATTGACAGTACTCCGGACATCGCTTCCGTCGTCCCAGTCCCATCGATACTCGACGATCTCGAAGTGGGCATCTACCGAGTGTGAAGCATCAAACAGGATTTCTTTGCCCGGATAGAAGCCGTCTGGTGCATTGAACGTGAAATTCGCACCAGGGACGTCCTCGCGAATTTCAAGGTCCCTGCTCGTTGACGCTACGTTACCGGCTTCATCCTTGATGGTAAGTGCTATTTCGTAAACACCGATTTCTTCGAACACGTGGTAAATTTCAGGTGAATCGAGGCTTTCAGCGCCGCTCCCGTCACCCCAGACCCATGTAAACTCGACGATATCGAAGTAATTATCCGATGAACAAGATGCGTCGAACCTGATATCCGAGCCGGGAATCCCCCCTGGCCAGACGTTTATGTTGAAACAGGCCGCGATTTTGAATTCGCCGGGAGCGAGAGGTCCGTTACCACTCTTGCATCCGGGTAACACTGATAGAAGAATCAGGCACAGAAGGAGATAAAAATTCTGGTATCGCATGTTTTTTCCCTCCCAGGCTATCAACGAATCCCTTAAACATGCATTGAAAACCGATATGTAATTTTACCACAAGAATATCAATACATCTTGAATAATCGGTCCAGGAAACATTATTAATCCAGCGATGACGCAATCGAAGGGCTGGTTTGGAATCATATTCTGGATAGAAATCCCTCAATCATCCTTCCAGGCGATGATACCGTAGGGGCGGGATGATGAGTAGAGTGTGCCGTCCTGACCGATTGCGGGAGCGCACGGCATACCGGAGCCGCCAATCCAATTACCGTGGAACCACTGCCACTTGAGGTCAAGTTCCGGATCGTAGCATGTGAAAAAAGTCAGGTTGCCCATGTAATTTCTCGTCCGAAGGTAAATGTTCCAGTCCTTGCTGATTGCCGGACGGTTACTCGGGGTGTCGCCCGGCGGGAGAGTCGCTGAATCGAGCGACAGCCCGGTGTCGGGATCGATGCGGTGAATCGTCCCGGACCACTCGACAAAGATGATCGTTTCATCCAGCGCGACAGCGACGGATGAATAAAACGGGCAGTCGTATGGTTCTGTCCAGAGGATCTCAACGCTCGTGCCGTTATCCTGGAAGCATGTAAGCCCGTCGATACGCGGGAGGATGATGGTCCCGTTCGGATGTACCGTGACACCGTTCGCGCGACAGTTTCCAAGCGCCACGCTGGTCCATATCACACTGCCGTCGGATGGATCGAGTGCCATCAGGTTACCGTTATTCTGACTGCCGTCGTACGCGTAAATGCGTCCGTTTGGCGCAACTGCGGGCTGGGAGTAGTACATGTCGCCGGTGGGGGATATCCAGTTGATGTTGCCATCCGAAGGATCGATGCTGTAGTAACCGATATCCCTGACAGGGACGATGAAATTACCATCGAGGTCGAGTGTGACGAACGAATCAACCCGGACCTCGACACCTCCGATCCGCCACAGGAACGATCCGTCGGTTCCGTCAAGTCCGACAAGCCTGTAGTACTTGCTTTCATAGGTCAGAACGACAGAGCCGTCCTCGGTAATGCCCTTGATGTTAAGCCAGTTCTGCATGTCGTCATTGAACTGCTGATTCCAGAGTGTCGTCTGCGACGGAAGGTCGACTGCTCCAGCGGGAAGCGGACCGCCGTCACCGGTGTTGCTTATGAAACAGGTGTCGTCGTTAAGGTAAACCGGAAGCGGATTGCCGTAGGGATTGGGCTGCCAGTTGTGGTCCCATGTTGGGGCATCGTGCTCATCGCACGGACCATACAGACCGACCATCCCGGTGTGCTCACGGTTACCCTGGACGGCGTACCATGTCGGGAGGTTGTCGGGGTCCATTACCTCGAAGCCATCTTCCTTCTCCCCTGCAGGTGCGCCGGGATTTATTACACGCACCGTGTAATAACCGAGATTCGCGACTGCAAGGTCGAGGTCGAATTCAAGCGAATTTTCATCTACGAACGTTACGTTCAATCCCTGGGTGATCCAGCCGAATTCGTCTTCGATTTCAACTGTCGCGCCATCAGCAATGTTCGCTCCTTCGAGCCAGATGTCCTCGAGGTAATCACCCGGGAACCCCCACATGGGACAGAGTGAGAGCACGGTTGCCGGGTCAGCGGGTGCCGTGTCGAGAATATCCATGTCAAAGGTGAAATAGGACGCCAGCGCCGCATCCGGGTAGTCGAAGTACTCACCGCCATCGACCTGCGGCTCGTACGTGTCGGGATTTGCACTCTCAACGGTGACAAAGAGGGATTCGGTGCCGGACTGTGTCAGATTCAGGCTGCCGATGGTGACCTCAAACACCGACGAAACGGCAGTCGAACCGGGAAGTATGGTCGCATTTGAGAGAACGTCGTAAACACCGGTCAGAACAGGGCCTTCGAGCCAGATCCCCGCGACTTCTCCACCAACTCCCAATGGATTTTCGATCGACTGCCAGTCGTAAACCTCGATGTCCAGAACAAGTTCTCCTCCATTCTCACCTGAACCTAGATAATATGCAGTCGAACCGGCGTCCAATGCTGTCAATGTCCATGCCTCGGCCATGTTTGCAGCCAGCGGGTATGCATCCTGCGGATAATCGGGTTCGTAAGCCGGATCGGGTGATTCCCACGACGCATCGATTGCATACTGGAAATTGAACACAGGACTTCCCCCGCTCATCTCGAACTGAATCTGGTACAGGCGGGTATTGGAGCCCTTAATCGCCGTGAAGAATCCCCTGTTGGCGGGATCGATTGATGTGACAGGCAGATCGGGCGCAAGGTCGTCTGCGAAATACCTGTACGGGTTGATAGTTGCCATTGGCGCGACCGGTGGCGCGAGTGCACCTTCGGTGAATCCGAAAATTGTGTCGTACGAGGTGAATTCGGTCGGATTCCACCAGCGCGTCCAACCATCGGGATTGACCAGGTGAGTGTCGTCGGGTCCACCGCGTACGGCTGTTGCATCGTGGTCCGATGCAACTGAACCGTCGGTGAACATGGTACCCCTGACGTCGAAACCGTTGTATTTGTTGAGTCCCGGGAATAGGTGGTTGATCCTGACGTCCACCTCGAAATACCCGGTCAGCGGAGTGGACCCTGGCAGTATCTGGATCTGCAGCCTGTGTACGGGACTTGCAGGCGGCTGCATGAACTGTGTCACGTTGGCTGTAAAATCAACGGATCGCAGTGGGGTAACATCCGCGACCAGGGTGACCGGATCGATTGTGACGTCCCAGACTCCCCACAGCGTCCTGTCTGCATGAATTCCAGATGTATTCTCGTGTTGCAGGTCTGCCAGGTCACCGGGTACGACAGGTGTAGAACCCGAGCAACCTAAAATGAAGACCAGAATCAACGTAATGGCTAGTGATAGGTACCGCATGTAATTCACCTCGGACGGCAGATTCGCAATCCCTGTCGGATTCCCATTATATCAGGTGTGGCCTGAAAGTTGAATTGATCATCAATTCCAGGATGTGTAACGGGTGCTTGCTGGGTTATACTCAAGGCAGCAGCGTGCCAGCATGATTAACCTCATGTAAATAATTATTTAATTACGGTTATTTTCTTCGCTTTAAAAGGGCTGAATGATATAATTTTCAGCACTGGCGAGTGTAATAACCATTGGATTTATTTGGACTTCGGTATTCCGGTATTTGCAGCGTGGATTTTTATCCTTTTTTGTTGCTACGTCGGAAACGACTGCAAGAGGGTTATATAAACTAACACAGACAAAGGAGCAGGGGTACATCATGCGCTTCAACATAACATTGTTAGCAGTTATTACACTGTTGCTCATCACGGGCTGCAATTCAGGTGGGAATTCGCCATTGATTCCGGATTTCCAGCCGACCGACCAGCAGGTAACATCAGGAACGGACCGAAACACGACCACCACTGGATCGAATCATCACCTGTGGGGAATCTGGCAGGTTACCATTGACAAAGAGACCGAAGAGGTCGAAATCGTGCCCAGCAGGGGTGCGATGTTCAACGGGAACGTAGCACACTTTCTCGTCCCGCCATACACTCCCATTCACCTGGTAACAATTATGATTCTGGCTGGCAGTGATATACCCAACGGCTACCTTAACCTGGAGGTGGGCCTTACGCATCCCTTCCCGGGACATGCGATATACAAGGGATTCGACGTACGGGCGATTTTTATGGGTGACGGTACCGCCATCAGCGATCACGATCCGGATATCATCTACGGATCTCTTGAGAACAACGAGGCTGTGCTTTTGAATGCAGACGGTTATACGCGATGGTGGAACAGCACGGAATTTACCGATCCCCTGCCCCTCCTTTCATACCAGCCGTTTGCGCTGGGAACGCTGCCGTATCCCTCCGCTACACTTAATGGATACAAGTACTACGGCGATGACCTTACATTCGACAGCGATGTCGGTGACATCCCACCGGAGAATCGCGGAGTTTTCTCAAACAGCGGCGCGACACTGAACAGGAACTTCCAGCTGCAATTTCCAGTGAACGACGGGATACCATCATTCAAGTACAACCTCGCTGTAGACGCCAGTTGGGAATTACCGGACCCGTCCGGTGAACCTGAATATCCTATCGAGAGTTTCCCCCCGGAAGCACAGTGCCAGGAGGCGTATCACGTCAGGCTGGACACATCGGCTTCAGACGCATGGTATCACGAGGGTGAGGTCGGTGGTTCAGCAGTACTGTCGATTGAAATTTTCGACTGGCAATCTCTGGTTAACCCCGGCGGCATTACCGGCGAGATGACAGCGGTCTGGATGGAATCACCGCTCCTTGCAGCACCTTTCGACATCCTGCCGATCGCGGTTGTCACACCCGGCACCCAGTCCACGTCAGGTATCTTCGAGGTGGTAATTCCGGTCGAGGATCTTGTGATACCGTCCGCCGGTATCTTCCCGATACTTGGATGTGTTGTTTCAGCGGATCCCGATTCATACAAGCCAAACTTTGATGGTGGCGAGATGTTTGTCTATCCTGAGGGCCCTCTTTCAGCATATTTCAGAGGCTCGGTCGAGATCGACGGCGGACTCCCACCCCCGATCACGGTCAGGGTGCCGAACGGCGGTGAAGTGTGGGACGCTGGAAATTCTGAAGAGATCACATGGACATCGGATGCCCCGGTCACATCGGTCACGATCCTGTACTCGAAGGATGATTTCGTCAGCGACAACAACACAATCGCATCCGGTATCCCAAGCACGGGCAGTTACATGTGGGACCCGATTCCTGACGATCCTTCAGCTACTGTAAAGGTCCGCGTGCACGATGCATCGGACCCCGGAGTATTCGATGATTCCGATGATTACTTCACGATCCAGGGATCGGACCTGCAGGTCCTGATACCAAACGGTGGAGAGACATGGTACGTGGGTAACAACTACGATATCGAGTGGTCCGGTGGTGTCGGGATCAGCAACATTACGATCCAGTACTCAAAGGACGACTTTAACGCTGATATCATCGAGATCGCAGCCGGTGTTCCGAACGTCGGGCTTTTCATGTGGGACCCGATTCCGGATGATCCCTCGGCTACCGTAAAAATCCGTATTTTCGACTCCTCCGATCCACTGAATTTCGATGATTCCGATGATTATTTCGAGATAACAAGTCAGTGCACATTCGATGATGCCCCGGTATTCAATTCGACTCTGGAGCTGGACGCGTACTTCGGAACCGGATTCGAGTTTCTTAAGATCGATACGTCAAGAGTGATTACAGGACTGGCCGAGGCCGACGGCGACGATGCATTTCCATGGATCGCCGTCTATGACGAGACCGATTTTACAACACCACTCGATACATTCGAGGTGTCGGGCTGGGCGCATCCCGATCGACCGTGGGGGTATAAAGCCGATTCAACAGACCGGGTATACTTTTTCATGGCGAACGGCGTGTACGCGATGGAAGACACCGGACCCGCTTTCAACATGATCTACTACATCGACTGGGACGGCTCAGACCTTGTTGACGCATCATTCGGATCCTTCGATATCTCTGCTTTCCTCGATGCGGATGAATTCGGTGTCAGGATATGGGTCGATTCAGCTGACGATGTCTACTGCCTGACCGATGAAGGCAAGATGCTGAAGTTCGATCACCTCGATAACTACTCCGGCACCATCTTGTTCGACCTGGACGGCGCTGCCGGGTATCCCGACGCACTTGAGCTGGGTTTTGTGCTTGCCGAGGACGAGAATGCATTCTTCATCTACACGGACTTCACCAGCGGAAAGCGTGCAATATACAAAGTCGGCGATGACGGAACGATCATAACGAGTCTCACCGACATCTTCAACGGAATAGTGTCATGTGCGTCAAGCACCGGAGGTCTCGGAATCGATGGTGACTGCCGACTGGTGATCATCGATGGTCACATAATGAACGGCTGGGTCTGCATGAGGCTGGATTACGACCTCGTCCAGAGTGCTTACACGCTTGAGGTGGATGACAGTGTTTACAACCATCCGGGTAACACGATGCACTTCCGCGACGACGGCATCATCTGGTTTAACGCGCACTTCTGGCAGTGGAACACGGAAATCATGCAGTACGACGTCCCTGCCGACTGGTAATCTACCGGGATTTGGGATTAAAAGGGTAACTCTCAGAATGCCCTGAATATATAACAAATAGCCCGGATGTTACCGGGCTTTTTACCTTTCATTAGTAATACTTTTCAGGCTTTTTCAACAGGGCACCAGAATTTTACCTATTAGTTTTATTTCATGGTCACTTAACTGGTACAATCCACGTGTCGAATACATATGTTAGTAAATTGATATTTATTCACGCTTTTCATTCATGATAAATTTGTTTTGCGCAAAATAGTTTCCTGTGGTAAAACATTTACAGGCCGTATGCATCAATACAAATTAAAAGGGGAGAAAACACGATGGCTGATTACTACAATCCGGATGACCTGGCGAAATTCGGTGACATCGGTAAGGACGTACCCGAGTTATGGGACAAGTTCCTGCAGTACTATGGTCCGACATTCGAGCCGTGGGCCCTGACAAAGAGGGAAAAAGCGCTTATCGCGCTTGCTGTAGCACATGCGGTACAATGCCCGTACTGTATCGATGCATACACGCAGGAATGCATGGCCAATGGATCTGATATCGAGGAGATGACCGAAGCAGTACATGTCGCCGCTGCGATTCGCGGGGGAGCGACACTTGTCCACGGTGTCCAGATGAGAAATGTCGCCGGGAAGCTTAGCATGGAGTTAGAAAGCTGAGAGAGGACGCGTCCGAACTAATGACTGCCCACCCGGATTTAGAGATTCTGAACGACGCAGTTGAAATTCCATTCGAACAGCGTCTCGAGGAACTGGGGCTCTGGCCGATCAGGTCGATCGAACCGACCATACTCCAGATGAACCTGGGTTACGTCTGCAACCAGAGCTGCGCGCACTGCCATCTCGATGCCGGACCGCACCGTACCGAGGTCATGACCGATGAGGTGATCGATGCTTGCCTTGCGTTTGCCGATAATGCCGGGATCAGCCAGTTCGATCTCACCGGCGGTGCTCCCGAACTGCATCCGAGGTTCAGACAGCTTGTCAGTGAAATCAGGTCCCGCGATGCAGATGTGATCGACCGCTGTAATCTCACGATCCTCTCCGAACCCGGACAGGAGGATCTCGCGGATTTCCTTGCCGATAACAAGGTGCACGTTACGTCATCGCTTCCCCATTACCGGGAAAGCACGACCGATAGAATCAGGGGGAAGACGGTTTTCGAGCGGTCGATTGACGGGCTTCGCCTGCTGAACTCAAAGGGCTACGGTAAACCGGAAAGCGGTCTAAGGCTTACACTGGTGCACAATCCACCGGGAGCCATCCTGCCCGGCGACCAGATGTCGCTCGAAACCGATTATCGCAGACGTCTGAAGGACGAACACGGTGTCGAGTTCACCGATCTAATTGCGATCACGAACATGCCGCTCGGACGGTTCCTCAGGTTCCTGAATAAGAGCGATAATCTCAGGCGATATATGTCGGTGCTGGAGCAGAAATTTAACCAGGCGACTGTCGACGGCGTGATGTGCAGGTTCACGTTGTCGGTCAGGTGGGACGGCACACTGTTCGACTGCGATTTCAATCATTGTCTCGACCTCGCGATTAAAAACGGCAGAGAGCTTGATATCAGGTACGTTAACCTTGATAACCTTGTCGGAAGGGCGATTCGCTGCCTGAGCCACTGCTACGGATGTACCGCGGGGCAGGGCTCAAGCTGTGGGGGTGTGGTAACTGAATGACTGGAGTAACGAAATCAGATAAATATGACCTCGTAGTGCTGGGCGGTGGTTCAGCGGGAATGACCTGCACCGTGACAGCTCTCGGGATGGGAGCGAGAACATTGACTGTCGAAAACGCGGGACGTCTCGGCGGAGAATGCTCCTGGACCGGATGCGTGCCGTCGAAAACCCTGATCCATCTCGCAGAACTCGCGCATCAATTCAGGACGCACGGTGCCCCCGAAGATTTCATTGCGAAATTCTGCTCCGAGTCGATGGAAAAAACCCGGAAGACAACTGCGGAAATAGCATCCGGTGCTCACGGTCAGCAGGCCCTTGTCGACATGGGCGCGGAGATCGTCTTCGGCAACCCGAAATTTGTCGACGAACATAAAATCGAGATCGATGGCGAGGTAATCGAGGCCAGGTTCGCGGTCATCTGCACTGGGTCCAATCCCGCGGTTCCGAATGTACCGGGACTCAGGGATGCCAATCCCCTGACTAATCAGAATGTCTTCGATATCGAGAAGCCTCCCGATAGCCTGATCGTAATCGGGGGCGGACCCATCGGTATTGAACTCGCACAGGCATTTCACCGTCTGGGCACGAAAGTGACAGTTCTCGGACGGAACAAGCGCATCCTCCCAAAGGACGATATCGAATTGACGGACAGCCTGCTCGAAATGCTCAGGGAGGAAGGCCTGGACATACGCACGAGTGTCGCATTGGAGAGGGTGGAAGTTGTCGACGGCCGAAAGAAATGCCATTTCAAGTGCGATGGCGAGGATTGTAAAGTCGAGGCGGATGAAATTCTCGTTGCAGCGGGACGTAAGGCTAATCTCGATAACCTCGGTCTTGAAAATATCGGACTTGAAGCAAATCCGAAGGGTCTGAAGCTCAACAAACACCTGCAATCGGACAGAAATTGGATCTACGCGGCAGGTGACTCGACTGGTCAGTACCTTTTCTCACACGCGGCAGAGTACGAGGGTATTGTCGCGGTTAAAAATGCCCTTCTACCAATAAACGAGTCTGTAAATTACCGATGGATGCCGTGGGCGACCTTCACCGACCCCGAACTCGCGCATCTCGGCATGACCGAGGAAGAGCTCGATGAAAAGGGAGCCCGGTACAGGGTCTACCGCGGTTATTTCAGGGACGACGACCGTGCGCAGGCAGAACTATCTGGAAGGGGAATGGTCAAGCTGATTTCGACAGTATCAGGGCGCCTGCTCGGGGCACACATTCTCGGACCTCGTGCCGGGGAGCTCATGAACGAGCTGGTAATCGCCGCAAAAAAGGGCGCGAGCATGTCGGACATCGGGCTTGCAGTTCATATCTACCCAACACTCGGGCAGGTCGTTCAGCATACTGCGGTATACTGGTTCGCCGAGCTTGGTGACAAACCGTGGGTCAAGTACCTGTTCGAGAAATTCACGAGAAAGACCTGATCTCCGTAATCGTTCCAGTCCTGAACGAGGAAACGTCCCTGCCCTCCTGCCTTGAGGCAGTAAAATCCCAGGAAGAACCATTTGAGATAATCGTGGTTGACGGCGGCAGCACTGACGCAACCTGCGACGTTGCAGGTAAACTGGGTGCGAGGGTAATCAGGTCCGAACCGGGACGATGGCGTCAGCTCAACAACGGAGCAGGTCAGGCGAACGGTGACATATTCCTCTTCCTTCACGCAGACTCCATTCTATTCCCCGGTGCCCTTGAAAAAATCAGGGACCGGGTATCAAAAGGACTGGACGGTGGAGCGTTTACGTTGAGGTTCGAGCCATCATCGTTCGCGCTTGCGTTCGCGGTGTTCTGGGCGAACGCACTGGTCTGGGTGAATCGCGAGTTCCAGGGTGACCGGGGCATATTTGTCAAACGCGAGGTATTTGAAAAGCTGAACGGCTTCAGGCAGATGGACCTGATGGAGGACCTGGATTTTTCATGGAGGATGAGACGTGCCGGAAATAATACGCGGCAGTTGATCGGTCCGGTCACGACGTCGAGCAGGAGGTTCGAGGGCATGAGATGGTGGCCTGTGACGTACTGGACAGTACGTCTTCTGATTGAATATCATCTCGGACACGATCTGGATAAGGTCTCGAAGGAGTTTTACGCTGCGAGGAAAAGATGATGGACGCTGAAAAGGTAGCAATCGTGCTCTTCGCGAAGGAACCGAAGTACGGGGAGAATAAAACACGTCTCGCACAAAAGACCGGCAAGGAGAACGCGCTACAACTTTACACTGCCATGGCGAACGATGTCTGGTCGACAATGAAATCAGTCGGACATCCATGTGTGCTGTCATCTGACACAAAAATCCCCTGGCTTCCCGACCCGGATCAAATAATCGAGCAGCCCGAGGGTAATTTCGGACGACGCATTAAAATAGTCTTTGAGAAGCTACATGAACTTGGTTACGAGGGGGTCGTAGCACTTGGGGCTGACACACCGCATCTGCGGAAACAGATGATCGAGATGGCGGTCTATAACCTGTCGATTGGTATTGAACTGGCGACGTGCCCGTCGGATGACGGCGGACTCGTAATGCTGGCGATGTCACTGCCGCCCAAAGTTGATCTCGAACCTATGCCGTTCGAGACCGACAAACTGGATGAGGCGTTCACAGAGGCGGGGAAATCGATAAAAAGCTCAAGGGTTCTGCCGGAATCGTATGATATCGATGACTTTGACGATATAGTCAGGCTGTTTAATGAGGGTACCGAGACGAGATTCGTGTGTAAGCGGACGTATGAAGTATTACGGCAGAATTACAACCTGATTTTCCCTGATAAGTCCCCTCATGATTAAAACCTCGCGCTTTTAAGGACATCCCTTGCCAGGTCGCTCGCTGTCTCGGGTATCAGCGGGATCATTTTGTAGATCCAGTCACGCAGTTTCTCATTGTTCTCCATGAAAACACGTATGGCTTCCCCCGCAGTGACTGGTTTTATCTCCGGATGTCCCTCGAGCCCGACATCGTAATCGGTAATCAGTGCGATCATCGCGTAGCTGATGCCCAGTTCCCTCGCGAGATACGCCTCCGGGTACTGGGTCATGTTGACTACCTCCCATCCCGCTGATGAAAACCATCTCGATTCAGCCTTCGTCGAAAACCGTGGACCCTGGATAACAACGACCGTCCCTTTTTCATGGACAACGAGCCCGGATTCCCGGCCCGTATCGATCGCTATCTTTCTCAGCACCGGACAGTACGACTCAGCCATCGCGACATGGGTAGTAACGGGGCCGTCATAGTACGTGTCCTTCCTTCCGGACGTGCGATCGACAAACTGGTCGCAGATCACAAAATCCCCGGGCTGAATCCCCGGCTGAAGGCTACCCGAAGCACAGGGTCCAAGCAGGTTACCAACTCCAAGTGCCTTCATCGCCCAGACGTTCGCGCGGTAATTGATCATGTGGGGTGGGAATGCATGACCTGAGCCGTGACGCGGCAGGAACGCGATCCTCCTTCCCTCGACTGTCCCGATTGTTACCATCGATGATGGTGCGCCATAAGGTGTTTCAACCTGGATTTCCTCGGACTCATCGAGTAGCGAGTAGAATCCCGAACCTCCGAATACTCCGATCTCAGCTGTTAATTCAGGCTTTGGAAAGGACACTTTATATCTCCAGTGTTATGTCAAATCTGACATCTCTGTAAACTCGACCTGAAAGTGACTATAACCGTTTGATATTTCCATGTCCAGCATGGTTAAATGTCTATAAATACGTCCAGAAAGGAGGATATCTGAATGAGCCCTGAAGACCAGACTGGATTCGTCAACAGGATTATCGGGGAAGCACTGAATGGTAATCCACCTTCGGACAGGGAGGTTATCGGCAGGCTGTTTGAGATTCCCACTTTCTCGGTGGAATCAATGCTGCTTCAGGCTGCAGCACGACAACTATCTGAGGCAGCCTGTAACGGTAAGGCCGAAGTCCATGCCCAGACCGCACTAAATATCGGTCCCTGCCTCAGGGATTGTGCTTTCTGTGCGTTTGCGAAGTCGAACGGGGTGTTTACTGAGGAGAAGGAATTCCCGATGGAATACCTGATCGACACGATGCAGCAGTTCGAAGCGGACGGTGCGAACGCGTTATTTCTTATGACAACCGGCATGTACCCGTTCGAGAAATATCTTGAAAAAGCCGCCGAGATCCATTTACATCTCAAACCCGAAACCACTTTCATCGCGAATATAGGTGATTTCGATCTCCCACAGGCAAAGGATCTTAAGGACGCTGGGGTCGACGGTGTGTATCACGCTGTCCGTCTCGGTGAGGGAGAGGTTACGTCGATCCCGGTCGAGCGCAGGATAAAGACTTTCAAGGCCGCACAGGACGCAGAATTGTCGATCGGCACCTGTCTTGAACCGGTCGGTCCCGAGCACTCAACAGGGGAACTCGTTGAAAAACTCCTGATTACCAGAGACATTGAGCCAGCATACAGCGGATCGGCACGACGTATCCCGATCCCCGGAACAGAACTTGCGAAACCAGGTATCGTGTCCGAGTCACGCATGGCACATATCCTGGCAGTAGTCAGAATTGTCCTGCCTCTCAGCATCAAGGGTAACTGTACTCACGAACCGAACGCGGTAGGAGCCCAGGCCGGTGCGAATCTATTCTGGGCAGAGGTGGGCGCAAATCCGCGAGATACAGAGGAAAAAACGGAAGAAGGCAGGGGAATGAGCGTTCCTGACTGCCGCAGAGTCTTCAGTGAAGCCGAATGGGATTACCTGGAAGGGCCGTCCGCATTTTACAGTCATGCAGGACACCTGTCTGAAGTGCCGGCATAGAGCTCACACCAGTATTTAGATCCAACAACAAGCCTTAGTCGCAATCGTAGGACGTTAACTACATTCCCCATTGTAAAACATGGTCATTATTACTTTGTAGCAGTAATTTCCGCACGTGGGAATCACTGAACCGTTTTAGTGAAGTACGTCAAGCTCAACGTGCCGTCAAATCCATCCATAGTTCCCGATTGCCTGAATATATGCCGTATAAATCTCCTCTACAATCAATTACAATCACCTCCGTACCTGATTCAGGGAGCAGCTACCATGAAAACCGCTACGATTGCAGGTCTTGGCATACAGGGAGCAGCCATCGCATATGCGCTGCACATTTTAGAGTACGAAGTTAAAGCTGTAGAAATATCAGACAGCAATATCGAGACTGCATCAAAGCTGCTGGACGACCTTGACGTGCCCGTCTCTGTTGTACAGGACGATATCACGGTGAATTTTCCGTCCGATAAACCCGATATACTTATCTCTGCCCTGCCATTTCACCTGAATTACGACCTGGCGCTGCGATGCATCGACAACGGAGTCCGTTACTGCGATCTTGGCGGCAATAACACGGTATCGGAAAAAATCTGCAACGCTGCAATCAATGCGGGCACGGAATTCCCTGTCATGCCGGACCTTGGACTCGCTCCCGGCATTGCGAATATCATCGCCGAGATCGGTTACCGTAAGGTTGGCAGTGCAGATACGCTAAAAATCAGGGTCGGCGGACTCCCGGTACATCCGAAGGGCACGCTCAAGTACGGTATGACCTTCAATCCGCAGGGTCTTTACAACGAATACCATGAGAAATGCCTTATGCTCCGTGACGGCGAAGTTATCACTGTCGATCCTCTTACAGAGATAGAAAAGTTACACTTCGATGGGGTCGGTGAGTTGGCAGCGTTCAACACCAGCGGCGGGATAGCTAACCTGCTCGATACAATGTCTGAGCGAGGTGTAAAGAACTGCAATTACAAAACCATTCGGTTTCCGGGACATGCAGAACTGATCAGGTTCATGCTGGTCGAGTGCGGGATGAGCCAGGAGACGTTTTCCGATGCTGTCCTCAACGCCTGCGGGTACATAACTGATGACCAGGTTCTCATGGCAATCGAAGTGTCGGACACCGAATCCGGAAATTCATGGACGATGCAATCCCGTGTGCTTCACGACGATAACTTCACCGCGATGCAGAAAACGACCGGATTCGGCACCGCAGCTGTCGCTGCGATACTTGGCCAAGGAGTTATGGACGGAAAGCCTGTAGCGAAATACGCGGATGTTCCGTCGGATGATTTTATCCGGAATATGAACGTACTTATTCCGGAGTTGAACATTGCGGTGCACCAACCGTAAGGTTGGTGGCACCGTAAGGTTGGTGCACTTTAACTTGAAAGTATTATCAAATGGATTTCGCAGAATATAAATACGATGATGATCTGATTGCAGCCTGTGTTGCTGAGAATCGTCCTGTTCTTGATATTTATCCATTCGGAAGCACGGCGGCTGTGCTCGGTCGCGGCAGCAAACCAGACCTTGAAATACACCATGATGAGTGTATGGAGCACGATGTTCCTGTACTCAGACGTCGGGGCGGAGGATGTGCGGTACTTCTCGATCAGGGAAATGTCATTGTCTCAGTAGTACTCCCGGACGCCAGGCTCGGTAACATTAACGAGACGTTCGAAATAATTTCCGCCTGGCTGATAGACGGTCTGGCTGATTCAGGAGTTAATAATGTCCATCGAGAGGGTATCTGCGACCTCGTAACAGGAGATCGGAAGGTCGGGGGGGCTTGCATGCAGCGGAAGAAACACTACGTTTACTACTCCTGTTCGCTGATGTTCGACCCGGATATCGATCTGATGGAGAAGTTGATCAGGCATCCCCCGCGTGAGCCGCAATACAGGAGACATCGGGGTCACAGGGACTTTATCGGTTCGATTAAGGACATAACCGGACTCAAGAATATAGATATGTTAAATAATGCCTTACGGACACATCTTACCCCAGGCAGCCTTTACAACCAGATTTGCTGATATACCAATTTAACAATTCCCACACCTCTTAATTATTAATATTCACCTCT
>JAUWTM010000152.1 GCA_030614715.1 Planctomycetota bacterium | reverse complement strand
GGATCGCTGATATCAGCCACCGACCCGGTCAGTTGGATGTCGATCTTCAAGATCATCGGTGCGCCAAAGCGCATGTAGGTACTTCTGGAAGGAGAAAGCCTGTTCAACGACGGCACCGCTGTAGTGTTCTTCACGATAATCCACACTTTTGCCAAGGGTGGAATTGTCGAGGGCAGCGCAGGGTGGCTGCTGATCCTCTGGTCGTTCTTAAAGATGGTAGTTGTCGGCGGAGTGATTGGATTCGGTATCGGGTACATCGCCAGCAGGATCACGAAGCAGATCAACGATCACCTGATAGAAATCACACTATCTACAATAGTGGCGTTCGGTACATTCCTGATAGCAGAGGCGATCCATGTATCGGGAGTTATAGCGGTTGAGGCGGCGGGAATCACGATTGGCAATTTCGGATTCGAGGTCGGCATGAGCCCGACCACACGTCTGTCGATGCGATCGTTCTGGGAGTACTTAGCGTTTCTGATCAACTCGCTCGTTTTCCTCCTGGTCGGCATCCAGGTCAAATTTTCAGTTCTTGCTGAGTACTGGCTGGCGGTAGTTATCGCGATCGCAGCTGTCCTGTTCAGCAGGGCTGCAACAGTCTACGGATTATCGCCTATCATCGGGATGGTAAATAAAAAACTATCCGCGGGCTACCAGCACGTGCTGATCTGGGGCGGACTAAGGGGTGCGCTGTCGATGGCACTCGCGTTGTCGCTGTCGCCCAGCATTGAGTTTCCGCTTCGACAGGAAATTCTGGCAATGACCTTCGGCGTGGCAATTTTCTCGCTTCTCGTGCAGGGGCTGACTGTCGGTGGACTTGTGAAAGCCCTGGGACTGTCGATACACGATCCCGCGCAGAAGGAAGTCGAGATGGCTACGGGACGCCTCGCGATGTACTACGGCGCGCTGGAGGAACTCGCGAAACTTCACAACGAGCGCGCGATACTACCTGAGGTCGAGGTAAAACTAAGGCAGGAACTGAGGGAACAGGCCGTAAAGTGGGAGGAGGAAGTGGAACGTCTGCAGGTTGTTCATGGTCCGCTGGTGGCGGAACAGATGCGCAATGCACGCGAGGACATACTGAAAGCCGGGAAGAGCGACCTGCTGAGCCTGATGAGCGCGGGGACGATAGGATCGGACGTATACGATGAACTGGTCAAGGAACTCGACCACGAAATAGACCAGTGTCGAATGCATGGAGAGGAGTAGTAACGCTTTTCACTCCCGAATCATAACGAGCATCATCTTGAATCGTTTGTTGGCATTCAGGGCATGCGGTTTACCAGCGGGCATGATGATAAACTCACCCTCGATCACAACGTTGGGATCACCGGAGATCATGACCTCCGCTTCACCGTCCAGTATGTAAACCAGGGCATCGAACGGTGCCGTATGCTCGCTCAAGCCCTCACCCGCATCGAATGCGAACAGAGTTACGTTACCGGTCTCCTTCTTGATTACCTGCTTGCTTACGACCGATCCCTCCTGGTATTCCACGAGGCCGGCCAGGTTAAGTGCGTGTCCAATGAGATCATCTGTTTCTGTCATCTTCAAATCCTCTTGTAATAGGGTGACGGGTATTATAACGCATTCCGGGTACATCTAAATTGTCGGGACTGTAAAAAATTGTGTATAATTTGGTCAGTATTCCTTATTACTCTTGTCGATTGGTGAGCCATGATTGAGCGAGTAGGTTTATTCAAGGTGTTGAGCGTAGCAGCGTGTGCGTTCTGCCTGTCCGTTATCCTTATCGCCTGTACGGAGAAGGATCAACCATTTTCCCCGGAAACATACGAATCTGAGAACTGGACCGGGACTCAACCGGCTGCCGAAGCCGGTAGCCTGAATGTTCCGCCGTCCCCACAGACATCCGGGAGCAATTACATCGACCGTGAGGTACTCGTCGTACTCAACGACGACGCGGAATCGAGCTTCGGTGCCGGATTTTTCAGCGACCTGCCTGTCGACGTCCTTCAAACAAGAGAATACGGCTGGGGAACGGTCCATCAACTTGAGATCACCGATTCAACCGGTGTCCCGAACCTGTGCGACCGTCTTCGACCCGATCCGCGTGTCCGTTTTGCAGAGCCCAACTTCAAAAGGTACTTCGATGAGGTGCCGTACTGGCCGAACGATCCGATGTGGGAGGCGAGTGACCCCGGTACCGATCCCCGCGACAGCGTCTGGGAGCAATGGGGACCCGCCAAGCTAGGGGCCAGCATTGTCTGGAACGACTCCACTGGCGACAGCGATGTGGTTGTCGCGGTTATCGACACCGGCATACTCTCCACGCACGAGGATCACGGTCCGAATCTCTGGACCAATGATGACGAGATCGCCGGTAATGGAATCGATGACGACGCGAATGGTTACATCGATGACACATGGGGCTGGAACTGCTGGCAGATGAACAACGACCCGACCGATGACGGAGCTTATGCTCACTGGCATGGAACCGGATGCGCAGGGGTAATCGGTGCGGTCCAGGATAACAACGTAGGCATTTCGGGCATCGCTCCGGGTGTAAAACTGATGGCGGTGAAGGTGTACTTCGCAAACAACTGGACATCCGATCTGACAATTATTGAAGCCCTGAACTACGTGGCGGTCAACGATGCGGATGTCGTATCGATGTCGTTCGGCGGCGACGATCCCAGTGCCTTAATGGAAGCGGCGATCAATGCCGCGTGGGACAACGGCGACGGCTGTATGCTTCTCGCGTCAGCAGGCAATACCAACACAACCAATACGCATTATCCAGCGTGGTACGACAACGTAATCTGCGTCGGTGCGACCATTCCGTGGAGCAGGTGGAACGATCCGGTCGATGAAAGGCGCATACAGATCGGCTGGGAGTCATGGTGGTGGGGATCGAACTATGGTGACGCGCTGAGCATCATGGGATTCGGTGAAAGGTACTACAGCACGTACGGATCGGGTCCGAGCGAGTACTGGGACGGTGTTAATCACTGGTTCTTCAACGGCACGTCGTGCGCATGTCCGACCGCAGCCGCTACAATGGCCCTGATTAAATCTTTCCACCCGTCGGAAACCGGCTCATGGTACTGGACGCGAATAGAACAGACATCGGATGACCTCGAAACACCGGGATTCGACATCCAGACAGGTAACGGGAGGGTTAACACGCTCCGCGCGGTTTACGGTTCGGACAGGTTCTCCGCCCAGGAGGATTCGAACGGATTTGTGCCGATCACAGGTGCCGGTGACACGTTATTCGATTCAATCCACGATGTAGTGATTACCAACCCGCACAGCGATACTGAAGATCTATACAAAATTCAACCCGCTTCCGACGGCTGCATGACGGTCACGCTCGATATCTACACGTGGGGTGAAAACCTCGATATCGCCCTGTACTCCGATGTCGCGATGACGAATCTAATCGACCAGTCGACCATCGTAAATCATTACAACTCAAGCTATGAGTACGTCTACGGAAGCGTAGTCGCGGGAACCGATTACTACCTGAGGATCTATTCGCCTGCACTTGGGAATTCGACAACTTATGGAGTGACGGTCGAATACGAGCCCAATGACTTCGATGCAGCGGGAACGAGCATCTCACCTGTGACAGCATCGCAGGGATGGTCGGACATCCCGATGCTTAAGCTCGATTTCAACGTCGACTGCGCGGCGACACTCGATGAACTGGTCGTTCACCTCAAGGGCAGCGATGCCGGCGGCACGTGGGGAATGATCTGGCTCTACGAGGACACGAACGGGAGCGGTGCACTGGACAGCGGAGACACATTGATCGGGATCGATCCTCTACCCGACCTGAACACAGCGATTTTCACCAACCTCAACCTTTCATGGGACGAAACGGGACCGCTGACGCTGTTCATCACAGCTGACCTGTCGTCGGATGCCCCTGTCGGGTCGCTGATCTATGTCAGCATTGAGTCCAGCGACGATATAACGTGTGTGGAGAACGTACAGTTCGACCCGACTGATTTCCCGATCTCAAACGCATTTGTGAGTGTAGTGTAGTGAGGGGAACGCACGAAATACTAGGAGTTAGTTATTATATATTGATTCGTTGGCAGGACGTTGTAGGATGCCAATATCCGATCCAACCTATTATAAAGTTTAAGTTCCCTTTCATTGGTGAATACAGTATAGATAACTATTCATATGGATTAGATACAATGATCCTTGATATGATACTCTTGAAAACTAATGGCCCGGTATAGATTAGATGAACTAAGTCCACAGGAATTTCAAAACTTAATAGCTAGCTTAGCTAAGTTGGTACTTTCGGTTGACACAGTCACACTTGGACAAGGACCAGATGGCGGTAGAGATATCATTTTTAATGGTAAGCTTGAAGCGTTTCCATCCTGTGATACACCATGGGAAGGCTATCTAATAATACAAGCGAAATCTTGTGACGATGATAAAGTTGCATTACAAGAATTGAAAAAAGAGTTAAAAGAATTCAGTGATCCAACTAAAGGTAGACAAATCCCTGATTATTACATCTTTGCTACAAGGGCCAGTTTAACGCCTGTGCCGGTTGCAGGGACAAGAGCAAAAGCTGAAAAAGAACTGACTAATATTGAAATAAATGGTACTCGCATAAAAGGATGGAGAATATGGGATCGTAACGAGATTGAAAGTTACATCGATATTAATCCCGTAATTGTTCAAGCATATCCCCAGATTAATCCCACAAAAGACTTACTAGATGCAGCTAGTGATTTGAGAGCAGTAGCCGCATATATAAAAACCCCCTCCACTAGACCCGGATTGGTAGACTCTTCTAGTTTGCTAGGTGCTGGTTCCAACTTATTGGATATTTTCCTCGCCTTCGCAATTGGTTTTCGCCCGACAGCTTATGGTGCATTACAGCTTGAGATTGCTAGTAAGGATAAAAAGGATCTCATTGTAGAGTTGGAAAGGAAGGTCGAGGAACAAGAGCGAATTAAGGCATATGAAGACGCAAGTAATCTATTAGGTTTGATAGCTCAACTCCATTTTATGGATAGTGAGTATGATATCGCTCTCGGTAAACTGCGGGAAGCAAGAGATAAAATCTCTGGCATTGATATTCGTGATCTGAAAGGCAAGATTGAGGGATTTATGGGGCTAATATTAATAAGACAGGGAAGATATGATGACGCTTTAGCTAGTTTAAAGAATGCTATTAATCTCTCAAAATTCGATCCTGTTCGGCAAGGTGTCTGGACCGGATGCACAGGAAGGATTTACCTCGCACGAGGGGATTACAAAAAAGCTGAGGAGAATTTCAATAAGGCGATAATATTTGCTGTGAAATCGCAGGACCAACTTAGCGAATGTGCTTGGCTAGAAGAATTAGGGGGGCTCAGCCTAAAACAAGGTAAATTCGACCAAGCTAAGCATTATCTAGCACGAGCCCTACGCATATCTACTCGCTTTGGGTCATATGCCGAAGTTCGAGTGCGAACTCGTGTTGGTGCTTTCAGACGACGAACCGGTCAATTGGATAAATCACTGAGGATATTAAGACGCGTAATCGTTGAAGCAGAAAAACATGATGATAAGGTCGGGATTGCTATTGGTAAAATAGAACTTAGTCAGGTCCTACATGATAAAGGGAATTTACTTGAAGGCAAGAAGGAACTAAAAGAAGCAGTATCAGTCTGCGAAGCATCTGATGATAAGCCTACTCTTATCGAGTGCAAGATAGCAGCTGGAATTATATATACGGGATTGAGTGATTATCGAGGTGCTTTGAAAGAATACGCTGGCGCTATCCAAGAAGCAAATAATCAGAACGTTAGGGATAACAAGGCTCGTGCTTTAGCTTTACTAGGTCAAATTGCGACATTCAAAGGAAGATATAAAGCTGCTGAGATTGCATTTATAATGGCGCAGTCGATTTTTAATAAAATAGGAAATGTATCAGGAATGTTTTTTGTAAATCTGCTGGAAGCTCAATTACTATATCGATTGGGGAAATATAGTGACTCATTAACCTTACTTGATAAATGTCTTGCTCATTTTACAGATACTGGCGAACTTAGACTAGAATGCATCGTTAAGGGATTACTTGGTTCAGTATATAAAGCTTTGGGTAACTTTAAATTAGCTATGGAAAATTGCCTTGCTGTTCGCGAATTAACATTGAAGCTTAAGGATCGAAAAGGCTTGGGAATATCATATGCTATGATTGGCTTACTATACCAATCGGCTGATGAGTACCAAGTAGCACTTGCATGGTATGACCAGGCAAGTAAAGAATTGGAAGGCGCTCACGATAAAGTAAATCTTAGTTGCATTCATGGAAGTCGGGGCCAAATACTTGGTGATCTTGACCAATTTGATGAAGCTATTGATGAGTTAGAACAAGCTGCTTCGATATCTGAGCAAATCCAAGATCGACATAATCAAATGATTTGGCTTGGATCTATTAGTCGCCTATATATTGGTCAAGGAGATTATAAGGAAGCTTTGAAATTTGCCAGTGATGCAGTACAAATAGGCATACAGCTTGGAAATCCGGTTAATCTAGCGAGAGAAAAATTAACAATAGGACTGATTCATTTACAAACCGGTCATTTGGATAATGCTGATCGCGAAGTAAACGAAGCCATTAAATTGGTTCCGGATCTTACCAACCTTCTGGATGCACAAATATTTTTTACTACAGCTGGCCAAATTGCATTACATAAGCATGCTTTCGATATCGCTGAAAAACATCTAGATAAAGCATTAGAAATTGCCTGGTCAAAAGCGGATCGTACGAGCGAAGCTACCGTGTTACAATCTCAAGGAACTATGTATATGGTACAAGGAGATGTGGCAAAAGCCAGGAATAAGTTCATCCGTGCTCATAGTATTCCTTTACCTTTAAATGACTTGCGATTGAAAGCACATATAAAACTTTCAATCAGCGAAACATTTGCTCATGAAAGGGCTAGTCTTGCCCAAATACTTACTGAGAATCCTGAGGCTCGTACACCCGCTCAAATTAACAGAATGGGCGTAGCTGGTGAAACTGCTGAAAGGCTAACAAAGGATGCGTTGCAGATCGCTGATGCACTCGGAGATAAAATGCTCGTGTCCTTGTGCCATGGCCAATTAGGTCAACTTTATGCTTCGATAGCGAAGCTTGATATGGCAAAACACCATTTAGCGATTGCTATTCGTAAAGCCAGATTAGCCAATTGTCTCCATCATGAGGTAGATTGGCTCAGAGTGTTTGCCCAGATATATATGCAACAAGAGAAAATCAATGGGGCTCGTACTTTACTCCGCAAGGCTCTATCCAAGGCCATTGAAATCGACCACAAGCAGTTAATATTAGTAGTGAATGAAGAAATAAAAACCATCAGATAAATAGACTCATAATCCCAGCATTTCCTCTAGGGGGAATGCTCGAATGTCGCGCAGGACATCGGATGCGTATGCTACACAAGCCAGGATAGATTCCCGCGTTAACTGCGGGTAATTCTCAAGAATCTCATCGATCGAGACTCCATATGCCATAAGATCCAGAAAAAAACCCGGGGACTTGCGTCCCCGGGTATTGATTACTCGTTTGAAAAGGCTGATTGCTCAGTAGCGGTTTCTTCCGCCGCCGTAACCGCCGCCGCCGCGGTTATCCCGCCGGGGCTCTCTCGGTCGCGCTTCATTAACAGTAATCGATCGGCCGTCAAGGTCAGTTCCATCCAACCCGCTCAGGGCTGTCTGGGCCTGGTTGAGGTCCGACATTTCCACGAATCCGAAACCTTTCGATCGGCCGGTGTCGCGGTCAATAATTACAGTGGCTGAATCCACTGGGCCATATTCCGTGAACATGGCATTGAGTTTGTCATCAGTTACTTCGTAACTGAGATTTCCTACGTAAATTCTCATTTACTCTCCTGTATATACCTCAGGGATCAATTTCTCAATTATGGGAATCTGTCCGGGGGAGGTTATAATCTTTGAGAATTATAATATATTAATATAGAAAAGTCAATAGGCATTGAGTACCGATGCCCGATTAAAATACTCAATACTCTTCATCCAGATCGACAATATTCAGAAGATCGGTGCTGCCTGAAGCCACACGTTTGATGTTTTCTATAACCTCGTCCCAGCGTTTCAGGTCGTTCATTGGCGACGCTCCCCGGTGCGGTGACATCACGACGTTATCAAGCTCGTGGAACGGGAAGCTGTACGGGTATTTCCTGCCATCCTCGTCGGGTTCCGGACGGTAATCGTACCAGACATCGATGGCGGCACCGGCTATGGCCGTGTCCCAGAGCGCGTTGTAAAACGGCTCCTCCCGTACCACCCCTCCCCGACCGATATTGACAACCAGTCCCGTCTCACCAAGCAGTTCAAGCTCAGATCCCCCGATCATTCTGTCGGTTTTAGACGTATGGGGTACTCCCACAATTAAAATGTCGATCTCTCGTAAAAATTCATGAAGTTCATCATTCCGGAATGTTTTCACCGGGGTTGGGAGTTCGACAGAAGGGTCGCTGTCGCGCCTTCGGAGTATCGAGAAGTCCACATCGAAGCCAGCGAGAAACGTATGCACCCTGCTGTTGACCGCACCGTAGCCGAGAAGCCCGATTTTTCGATCCCGCAAAGGTGTTGAGTGTCCCTCGGCTTCGCCGGTGCGCCATTTACCGTCGACCATCCAGTTGTGGTGCGGGATGACCCTGTTCATGAGCGCAAGGAGTAGCGCTACAACGTGCTGCGCGGTGAAGTACGTGTTCCCGTGACCGTTCGCGAGGAGCACTTTGCGAGTTTTGTTGATCTCCCTGAAGGTCTCGATATGGTGCCTGATCCCTGCCCCGGGATTGATGAGTAGTTTCAGGGATGCAGCAGCATCAAGGAGTTCACGGCTCGGTCGCCAGCCGATGATGAGGTCCGCGACGGGAGCATTGGCGAGGTAAAATTCCTCGTCGTCGCCGGGTGGAAAGACCAACTCGACGTTCCGGACATCCTTCAAGCCGTCAAGGAGATAAGCCTGAAGCCTGTCCGGGACGTCCCATATGCACAACACTTTCACATTGTCAGTCATTTAATAACTCCAGACATTTTCACCATTGACCGTGACGTTATCCGCCCAGGTCTGCTGGATCATCTCGATCACGTTCTGGGGAATCGGCACGTAGTCAAGCTCAAGTGCGTCATCCTGTCCGGTCTTGAAGCACCAGTCGAAGTATTCGAGCATTGCCACGGCTTTGTCCATGTCATCCTGTTCCCTGTGAAAAAGGATGAATGATGCTCCGACGATTGGCCATGTATCCGGGCCCGGCTGGTCGACAAGTACCATGTAATAGCCGGGAGCGTTCGCCCAGTCGGCATGGGCGGCCGCGGCCGCGAAAGCATCTGCAGCCGGAGCCACAAAATTTCCGTCCCGGTTCTCAAGCATTGCATGAGTCAGTTCATTCTGAAGTGCATACGCATACTCAACATAGCCGATCGTACCGGCCACTTCCTGAACGTAACTCGCAACACCTTCGTTACCCCGACCGCCGATCCCGGTCGGCCACTCGATTGACTTGCCAACGCCGATGGTGTCTGCCCAGACCGGGGATACCGAACTGAGATAACTTGTCAGAATCCACGTGGTACCTGATCCGTCCGCCCGGTGAACAACAACGATAGCCTGATCCGACAGACTCATGCCGGGATTGTCGGCAGTAATACGAGGATCGTCCCACTGTGTGATCTCACCAAGGAAAATATCAGCAAACACCTCCGCTGACAATTTCAGTTGACCTGCAACAACACCTTCCACGTTCACTACCGGGACTACACCGCCGATGATCATCGGGAACTGGATCAGCCCGTGTTCGTCGAGTTCATCCTGCCGGAGTGGTTTGTCCGATGCGCCGTAATCAACCGTCCTGCTTTGAATTGAGGAAATCCCTGCTCCGGAGC
>JAUWTM010000059.1 GCA_030614715.1 Planctomycetota bacterium | reverse complement strand
CAGGTTTAACCTGATTAAGAAACTATAAAGGCAATTAAGACTGCACTCAGGAATTGACTGGTCATGATTAAATTGCAATGGAATAAGACCTGGCATACTGCAGACATTAGACTGTAAAGCATTTTGTTAACATAAATGTCAGTGGAGCTTTCTGGACATGGCTGACCTTAGAGTTATAGTCGCATACTTATACTTTATAATATTTCTGGCAGTAATCCCCTACCTGATTACGCATTCTGTCATTGTCTCAGCTGTTTTTGCAGGACTTGGTATCATCTACTGGATCGTTGCAGGTTTTTTTGGAAACGGCTTCCTCCTGAAAACGCTTTCGATTGAGCCGCTGAACGTCGCCAAGTATCACGAAATAGGCAAGCTTGTAATGGCGAGGCGATCAGGACGGGGCCTGGGTGCCCCTGAAATGTGGTTGATCAGGAACACATCACCGATGATAATGTCAATCGGGATGACGCGAAAAAGCGCGAACCTGCTTTTCTCACAGGGCTTTTTCGATAACCTCGATGACAAGACACAGATAGGCCTGACCATGAGGGAAATAGAATCGATACGGGAAGGCAGAACAGCAGCCAACACGGGTCTCGCAGCACTGCTATGGCTGGTCCTTCTTCCCGGGCGCCTGGGCGGAAGACTTGCCGGTGCGGCACCCGGTGAAAACAACATGGCATCAACGTTCATAGACCTGTTCCCGGCATTCTTCATCGGCCTTCCCATTGGAATTCTTGGAGCGGACAGGAAGCAAACCTACGTGATTGACAACCACACACTGGGGAAGCTCGATAATCCGGACTACCTTCCGTACGGCCTGATGAAGCTGCAGGATGCCATCCTGGCGTCCCCATTCAACTGCGATCTGTCGCTGAGTGGAAACTGTATTATCAACCCGATGGTGCGCAATCCGTACCAGTCATGGTTTAAGCTGCATCCACCCACGCCGAAGCGGGTCGACCGTCTGAGGATCCGTGCTAAATCCGACCGACTGAAATTCAAGACCAAAACACCAGATGCAGGTGAAAAAACCTCCTGAGAACCTCGACCGGAATACATTCCGGTTTTTTTATTTCCTTTTAGCTGAACAGTTCCTGCATGTGCCGTAGATTATCATCGTGTGACGTTTGGGACTGAAGCCCATTTCGTCGCAGATGCTCCCCTGGTACTCCTCCAGCTCAGGAGAGAAGAATTCGAATATTTTCCCGCACGACGTGCAGACGAGATGGTCGTGATGCTCTCCGGAGTGTACGTGCTCGTAGTAATGCTGTCCTGTACCCAGCCGGACAGGTTTAACGAGTCCTGATTCCACCAGTAATTCAAGCGTACGGTAGACAGTGGCTCTCGACGCACCCTTGTCCAGGTTTCGCATTTTAGCTGCGATTCCATCGGCATCGATATGCCCGTGATGCCCGAATACCTCCTCGAATATCTGCGAACGCTGGGTCGTCAGCTTAAGTCCATTGGACCTTAAATAAGCTTCGAAAATTACCCTCTCTTCTTCGATATCAACGGGGAGATTGCGTGAATTCTTTTTAACAGGTCCGTTACGGGCCATCTTGATCACCGGAATCGATCGATTATTGTCGAACTGAGGTTACCCCTATGCGGCTAATCAGTCAAGGAGATATGCGCCGTTGACCGGATGGAAAATGCGGATGTTGTCAGGGTCGGGCCGGAGCTCCACTAACTGACCCGTGTACATTGGCCTGCTGGTATCGACCAGCGCAAGCCATTCGTCGCCTTCCGCATCTATCCTGATCACCTGCGCGCCGGGAACGGAATCCACTCTCATCACCTTGGCGAGGTTCAGAACGGTCGGGTCGCCTGTCTCATACGGCCTGAGACCAAGGTCCTCGGGCCGTACGCCCATGATAACTTCCTCACCTTCCCGCGAGCCGATGTAACGCTTTATGTACTCACTGACGCTGAAACCGTACCGTCCGCTCCGAAGCATCATGAACGGCCCGTCTCGTTCGACTCGAACCGTACGGTAATTCATGCGTGGATACGCGAGAAAATCGGCTACCATCCGCGATGCTGGAACATTTATGCATTCCCTGAGCGATCCCTCCTGCATCAGGCTGTTGTCTGCGAAGATAACGAGACGGTCAGATAAAAGATGGACACAGGCTGGATCTGTGAGGGTGTTGATCCATGTTGCCCGGAACCGTCTCAGGAGATTTTTCAGTTCGAGCAGGGAATCGAGCTGCATTACCGGATTCCAACATGCAACACCGTTTCCGGTCACGAATCCCGGAACAGGCAGCTGCCTTATTATCAGGAGATCGCATCCTGCGAGAAGGAGACGTGCTGCTGCAAGGAAGGTCCGGGTGGAATCATCGAGAAGCCTTGCCTGCGTATCACCGAGTCCCGCAAGCGGACCCTCAGTCAGCTCCTGATCAACAAGGAAAACGTCCTCCGAGACAGATGTCTCACGTGTGGCCAGGGCCATATCGAGATTCTCGCGGACCGTCCTGTTCGGGATCACACCCGGGACGTCCCCCAGAAAAGCGATCGATCGTTTCTGTGAGGGTAAAGGATCGATCCTGATGCCGTTCAGGAAAATTTCACCGGAAAAATTAACCGTCCCGGTAACAGACTCAACAAGCACGCGTGGAAGCACACCATCGTCCGAAAGAACGCTCAGTCCTCTTTCACGCTCAAGCTCGATGTTGATCGTCAGGCCGAAATCTCCGCCAGATGACCGCATCGGGAGTCCGGTTATCTCAAGGTATGCCATAAGCAATAATAAGTTTATCAGACACGCGGACGTGCCGGAACCAATCCGGTAAAAAAAGGTTTCCTATTCTATATCGGCAGATTACGAGCCACACTAAGTCCCTTCATGCTAGAATACCCCCATCATGCCTAGATTCGTATTGATCATGTCGGGAATCATTCTTGTGGGCCTGGGCGTCTGGTACGGATGGCCTATGATCCAGACCTACATCAGTCCCGAGGTAGACCTGACCGAAGCACGGTCAACGTACCAGGAATTCCTGGCCACCCACGACAGATCAGACCCAATCAGGGATGTCAAAATTGTTATTACAAAGTCAAACCGCATGCTTTACCTGATGTCGGGAGATCAGAACGTCGAGAGATGGAGTATCGCTCTTGGGCCAAATCCCGAGGGTACGAAAACTGAAGTCGGGGACGGTCGGACACCGGTTGGTGATTATTACATTGCCGATCGCGACCGCCGATCCGAACATCACCTTGCGCTGCTGATTTCTTACCCTTCACGTCAGGATGCCGACGCCGGATTGCGTGACGAGGTAATCGATGATCGGCTGCACCAGGAAATCTACAGGAAGATCACCCAGGGCCGTCTTCCCCCGCAGGATACACCCCTCGGTGGTGATGTCAGCATTCACGGTGGCGGTACTACACGCGACTGGACTAGCGGGACCATCGCGGTCGACCAGGACGTGATCGAAATCCTGTGGTTCGCCTGCCCTGATAATACCCCGGTGTCGATCTACGAGGAGTTCATCGACTGGGAACTGTCTGACACCATGCTGTCGTACTAAAAAACCTCCCTGATGGGAGGTATGGTCTCAAGCTTAATATTTCCGCTTACTTAACCAGTTTCTCCAGTACCTTTTTGGATTCTGCATCAATTTTCTCATGAAGGCTGCCGCCATGGGAATCCATTGTCACGATACACGGGAAATCCCTGACCCTTATTACCCAGAAAGCCTCCGGTGTCCCAAATTCGAGCTTTTTTACATCGAGCACTTCAATCATAGATTCTGCAAGCTTCGCTGCAGCACCGCCAGTAGCGTGAAAATAGACCGCACCGTAGTCTTCGCAGGCATGCAGGGTCTTCCGACCCATGCCTCCCTTCCCTATTATTCCCCGGACGCCGTACATTTTAATAACATCCGCCTCGTACGGTTCCTCGCGGATGCTCGTGGTCGGCCCGGCGACAACCATCTCCCATTTTTCATCGACTTTCCTGACGATCGGGCCGCAATGGTAGATAACTGTGCCCTTCAGTAATGGTTTCAGATCATCCGGCATCTCGGTGACCATGTACTTATGAGCCGCGTCGCGAGCCGTAACGATCACGCCATTGAGGTGGACCTCGTCACCGATTTTCAGCGACCTAATCGCCTTTTCATCTGTTGGCAGATTTATATTTATCATTGTTTTTCCTTGTTTTTCTCAGTGTCTCCGTGCCTCTGTGGTGATTTCATTCTCAGTTACTGTACTTTACCCTGTCACCGCTCAGGGTCATCGTCGCGCGACGCATCGCCCAGCAGACATACGCTATCGATACAAAATAGGATGCCGGCAGACGGTGCTGCTTACCGACTTTTACACCGAGTACAGTTGTCTTACCGCCAAAACCCATCGGACCGATTCCCAGCTTGTTCAGGTCCCGGAACAGCTTCTTTTCAAACTTATCCAGGACAGTGTCAGGATTGGTGTCATCGAGCTTTCTCAATGCCTGCAACTTGGCTCCGGCCATGCCGGAGTCGCGGCTCCCGCCGATGCAGACACAGATAATACCCGGAGCGCATCCCTGCCCCTGGGCTTGATAAACCGCGTCCAGCACGCACTTGTAGACGCCGTCAAGATCGCGTCCTGCATTCAGTGCCACGTCCGGCAGCCTGTACTGGGCGCCGACGTTTTCACTTCCACCGCCCTTGAGTAGAAGGTTGAATTCCCACGATTTCTTCTTCCAGGGGATGAAATGGATTGTTGGAGAACCGTTTCCAAGGTTATTCCCGGGATTCTCGCCGGTGACAGGATCGACCGAATTTGGCCGGAGGTATGATTCATCAGTTGCCTTCCTGATTGCGCTCTTTATCGCTTTTTCAACCGGAATCAGCTCAGAACCGTCAGGATAGTGAATGTACCAGACAAGCGCGCCTGTGTCCTGGCAGACCGGAAGGCTGCATAAATTTGAGATATCCACACTCTCGAGGATAGTCTTGAACGCACCCTTCGCAGGGCTTCCTTTCAACTCGCGACGCCATGCTGTTTTCATGGCATTTTCCACATCCGGAGGGAGTACGGTTGACGTGAATCTTATTAACTCAACGAGGTTCTCCTCTAGTTTACTGTATTTCACATTAATCCCCTTACAGTTAATTTTGGACTCAGGATTATAGTACTTTCAATGCTGCTTGACCATACAAGCCATACATATAAGTTAATCGGTGCAGCAGTTCTGTGAAATCTGGTAGAATATATAGTTTGCATTAACAGGGATTAACCATATGGCATACAGAAATCTCAGGGAATTTATCGATCGACTTGACGGGTCCGGCGACCTGGTAAGAATCGATCGGACCGTGAAAGCCGACCTCGAAATCACAGAGCTGGCGAACCGCATGATGAAATCGCCCGACGGCGGTAAAGCAATGCTTTTCAACAATGTGATTCCTGTCGGGCAGAATGAGCCATGCGGGATTCCTCTGCTTGTGAATGCATATGGAAGCAGGAAGAGGATCGCATGGGCACTGGGAGTAGAGGACGTAGAGGAGATTCCAGAGCGTATCCGATCGTACATAAAGCCTGAATTACCCTCCGGGCTTGTTGAGAGCATTAAAAAGATCCCGCAGCTGGTTGAACTGACGAAATTCCCGCCGAAGACTGTTTCATCAGCACCATGCCAGGCGGTAGTGATGGATCCTCCCGATTTATACAAACTTCCGGTCTGTAAATGCTGGCCCAGGGATGGGGGTCCGTTCTTTACGCTGCCACAGGTAATATCGAAGCGTCTGGCGGACGGTGCGCGCAATGTCGGGATGTACCGAATGCAGGTTTACGATAGTAACACGACCGGCATGCACTGGCACGTACATCACGGAGGCAGCGGTCACCTGCACGAATACATGGAAGCCGGGAAACGGATGGAAGTCGCTGTCGTTCTCGGTGGAGATCCTGCGCTTGGGTATTCAGCGTCCGCACCACTGCCGGAGGGTATCGATGAATACCTGTTTGCCGGGTTCCTCAGGAAGCAGCCTGTTGGACTGGTACAGTGTAAGACAGTCGATCTTCAGGTTCCCGCAGAGGCTGAATTTGTTATTGAGGGCTATGTCGATCCTGAAGAGCGTCGGATCGAGGGACCGTTCGGTGATCACACCGGATTCTATTCACTTGAAGATGAATATCCGGTCTTTCATGTCACGGCAATCACACACAGGGAAGATCCTGTCTACCCGCATACGATCGTGGGTCGACCGCCGATGGAGGACTTCTACATGGGATGGGCGACCGAGCGTATTTTCCTGCCGCTGATCCAGATGATCGTGCCTGAAATAATCGATTACTCACTCCCCGCTGAGGGAATTTTCCATAATTATGTTTTCGTCAAGATAAAGAAACGGTTCCCGGGACATGCGTTCAAGGTGATGAACGCCATCTGGGGACTCGGCCAGATGATGTTCTCGAAGTTCATCGTGGTTGTCGATGACTGGGTGGACGTGCAGGATCTTTCCGAGGTTCTCTGGGTGCTTGGCAACCACTGCGAACCCGGTCGGGACACATTAATGACAAAGGGTCCGAGGGACGCACTTGATCACGCAGCCCCGCTGGCACATTACGGTAATAAACTTGGTTTCGATGCCACCGAGAAATGGCCGGAAGAGGGCCACACCCGTCCGTGGCCTGAATGAATAATCATGCACGAAGAGGTAGCCGGGAAGGTTAACGAACTGTGGGGTGAAATTTGTCCGTAACTGTCCCAAACAGCGACAGGGATCCGAAAAAAATCGCCGCGATGTTTTCATCGATCGCTGAGAGGTACGATTTTCTGAACGAACTTCTGAGTTTCTCGCAGGCCGGTGTCTGGAAGTCAAGGTTGATCAGGGAAGCGGACGTGCCCGAGAGAGGTCTTCTGCTGGATCTATGCACCGGAAGCGGTGACCTCGCGCTTGGATTCCTTACCGAGCTACCCGGGTTCAAGGGTGACGTTATTGGGATAGACTTTTCAGTGCCGATGGTCGATCGGGCCCGTGCGAAGGTCGCTGAGCTCGGGTACCCGTACCCGAGGAGGGTCGAATTCCTGATGGGTGATGCCCTCGACCTGCAGTTCGACGATGAAAAATTCGACCTTGTCGCGATCGGGTTCGGTGTTCGCAATTTCTCCGATACCGAAAGCGGTGTCCGTGAGATGCACCGTGTCTTGAAAACCGGCGGCCAGTTAAACGTACTGGAATTCTTCAGGGACGGGGTAACGTTCCCGCCGTTTAAATGGTACCTGGATACGGTCATACCGTGGCTGGGGAACTCGATTTCCAATTCAACGGCGTATACTTACCTCAGGGATTCATCGAATGAATTCCTGTCATGCCCGGAATTCGAGAGAATGCTTGAGAACAGCGGATTCAGGGAAATTAAATCGGAGAGAATGACATTTGGTATAGCCCATCTGGTCAGGGCTCGAAAGGGTTGAGGGACATGAAGAAAGTTGTTGTCGGGATAACGGGGGCAAGCGGTTCAATTTACGCTCAGCGCCTAGTGGATATACTCTGCGGACTGGATGTCCATGTTCACCTGGTTCTGTCGCGTCATGCGATGAAAGTGATACCACATGAACTGCAACCCCTCAGTTTTAAAGCCGGGAAGGACCTTAAACACGAGGTTCTGCGGTACTTCCACGGAGAACAGATCGATTTCCATGGCTGGCAGGATTTCACCGCGTCGATCGCATCGGGAAGCTACATCACGGATGGAATGGTCGTATGCCCCTGTACTGCCGGGACATTGGGCCGAATCGCCAACGGGGTCAGCACGAGCCTGATTGACAGGGCTGCAGACGTCTGCCTGAAGGAGCGCCGTAAACTGATCCTTGTTCTCAGGGAGAAACCGTACTCCGAGGTAATGATAGAAAACATGCTCAAGCTGACTCGGTCGGGAGGGATAATACTCCCCGCCAGCCCGAGTTTTTATCACAAGCCTGACACGATCAGGGACCTTGTCGACAGTGTGGTCGCCAGGATACTCGACCATCTCGGCCTGGAGTCAGAACTTAAAGTCCGATGGGAACTGGACAGGTAACATCCGGGACCGGAACACAGGGCCCATCGCCTGTGACCACAGCACGTATTATGGCCGTCCTGGGTGATATCAAGTTCGCCCATACCGTTTTTGCGCTCCCGTTCGCATTACTTGCAGCTCACCTGGCATTTCTGAGGGTTGGCGGATATAAACTCGAGACGCTCATCGCGATACTGATCTGCATGGTGGCAGCCAGAACTGCAGCCATGAGCTTCAACCGGTACATGGACAGGGACCTGGACGCTGCCAATCCGCGAACCCGGGACCGGTCGATACCGTCGGGACGCACAACACCGGTCGATACGCTGGCTGTAGTAATTGTGTGCTCAATAATTTTCGTCGGGTGTTGCTGGTACCTTGGTCCGCTTCCGTTAATTCTCAGTGTTCCAACGATCGCTTTTCTGCTGGGTTACTCGACAAGCAAGCGGTTTACACTGCTCACACATCTCTGGCTGGGTGCAGCACTTGCCATAGCTCCCGTTGGTGCATGGATCGCAATTACCGGTGGATTGGACTGGATACCTGTAGTGCTTGCGGTCGCCGTCGCATTCTGGGTAGCGGGATTCGACGTGATCTATTCCCTTCAGGATGTCGATTTCGACAGGGAAAACAGGGTGTTCAGCATCCCGGCGAAGACCGGGGAAGCCCCTGCCCTGTGGGTGTCGCGCGGGATGCATGCAGTCAGTGTAATCGCACTGATAATTTTCGGATTATGGGTCGGTCTGGGGTTTCAATACTGGATTGCGCTGTCACTGGTTGCTATCCTGCTGGTAATCGAACACTCTTTAATAAGTCCGGGTGATTATTCACGTCTCGGCATCGCCTTTTTCACATTGAACGGCGTAATAAGTATAGTTTTATACCTGAGCGTGCTTTTAGCAACATCCGGATTCGGACAGAACTAGCTACGTGGCTGATAACAGCGAAATAATCGAACAGATCGAGGAACTGATCACCGCGGTTTACCGCAAGCGTACGGTTAATCCATGGAAGGACGGCCTGACGCGATCTACCCGGTATGAAAACCTGTTCCGCGAACGTCTCCCGGACTGGCCGCTTCTGAATCAGACCGACAAGGTTCATGGCGGCTCGACTGTAATTGCTTTTCTTCTTCACCCGGGTCATTACATAGGTGTTACTACGAGGGACGGTATTGAGATCAGGTTAAAACGTCTGGGTGGCGAATGTTACCAGGCTCTTCTTGAGATCAGTCACATCGGACCCTTCGCGAGGATACGTTTTACCCGGGAAACACTCGACGATGACACGAAGGGCATTACGTATGAGGAATACTCCGTTCCCTGCAGGGAGGAGGACGAGGTCTTCCTTGCGGTGCTATTAATAAAACTGGATCTCGAGGGGATTATTATTCTACCCGATGAGATTCTTCACAAACCCGTGTCCGATATCGAGCTGGATGTGACTGACGTGGGCTGCGCGACCATCTATCACTGCCTGTTCGATGAGGAATAACAGGAATACAGGTGCCAATTGCCAAGCTGTTTCGATGAAATAAATGTAACCGAACCGTCGCTGAAACCGGTACTGGAGAAGGTTTCACGTGGGGAGCGTTTGTCCCGGAACGATGGGCTTGCTCTCGAGCATTCGGACGATCTCCACGCAATATGTGGGCTTGCCGACTGTGTACGTAAACGCATGCACGGATCGCGGGTGGGATATATCGTGAACGTGCATGTCGACTACACTAACATCTGCTCCTCAGGATGCCGTTTCTGTGCCTTCGGCAGATCAGATAAGGACGATGATTCCTACCTGCTTAATTCTAACGATATTACGGTACGAATTCCGGAAGGTGTCGACGAGATACACATCGTTGGTGGAATCAACCCTGACCTGAAACTCGGATTTTTCACCGGGTTGTTGAGCGATCTTCGAGATAAATTCCCTGACGCAGTACTGAAAACGTTCTCAGCGGTCGAAATACAAGGCCTTGCCAGGCGGGAAAATCTCAGCATTTCTGAGGTATTGAAGAGTTTGAAAGATGCCGGGCTTGGAATGATTCCGGGTGGCGGTGCCGAGATTTTAGATCCGGAAATCCGCAGTGAGATCTGTCCGGACAAGGCAACCGCCGACGAATACATAGACGTCCACCGTAAAGCTCACGAATTGGGAATCCCGTCCAACACCACCATGCTGTACGGTCACATTGAAGCTCCTGAACACAGGATCGATCACCTGTTACGTCTCAGGGATCTGCAGGATGAGACGAACGGGATAATCGCTCACATTCCGCTTCCATATCTTCACGGGGCAAATGAGCTCTCCGAGCGCGCACATCCCCAAAGCGGGATACTCGACCTGAAGGTCATGGCGATCTCCCGCCTGTTGCTGGACAACGTGCCGCATATCAAATCCTACTGGAGAGCCCTGGGAATTCGCATGGCGCAGGTCGCACTTAGGGCTGGAGCGGACGACATGGATGGAACCATCGGGCAGGAGGAGATCATGCATGAAGCCGGCAGCGACGCACCGCGCAGCCTGGGCCCGGATCATCTCGAACAGATAATCAAGGATGCCGGCCTTGAGCCATACCGTCGCGACGCACTTCACAGGCCGATCGAGGAGGTTGTCAAATGAGTAACGGATACAGGCTGGGAGTAGTACATTTCCTGAACGCAGAACCACTGGTCTGGCCTCTCGAAAATGGTCAGATCGAACATCCACACCAGATTATCCGCGCAGCACCGTCAGACCTGGTTCCGAAACTGGTTAAGGGTGAGCTGGACTGCTCCCTCGCGCCGGTTGCAATAATCCTCGATAATCCTGACTTCATACAGGTGCCGGATATCGCAATTGCGTGCAGGGGTCCGGTCGCCAGCGTCCTGCTCTTCCATAACGGATCGTTCGAAAAACTCGACACAATCTGGCTCGATCCGGCAAGCGCAACGAGTAACCTTTTAATACAGGTCCTGAGAGAGCGTGCATCCGAGTTTCCATGTGAATTTAAACTTCCCGACGGAGAGGAATCCCCTCCACTCGAAAACCTGCCGCTGGGAACCGGACGGCTTCTCATCGGTGATCCGGCGCTTACCGCCCTTGCCCCCGGTCACAGGATAATGCCTCCGACAGTCTGGACCGACCTGGGCGAATTGTGGCGTAACATGACCGGACACCCGTTCACGTTCGCAAGGTGGATAACAAGGGTGCCCGAGGTCGCAGCGGAGTTGAAAGATCTCCTTCGAGAAGCCCGTGACTGGAGCGTGCTGCATCTTCATGAGATTGTCGGGCCGCTTGCGGAGAAATACCATTACCCGGTTGATCTCGTTGACAGGTACCTGAGGACGAATATCGTTTACATGCACGGTCCACGCGAGCTTGCGGGTGAAAGGGAGTTTTTCATCCAGGTGAACAAACTGTTTCGCGACCGGGAGAACGCTTCCGATGCTTGATGTAATCGCCGGGAAATCCGGAGTATGCGATCGACTGGATTTCGATGAAGCGAAATACTGTCTTTCCGGCAACTCGGACATCTGGCGTCTCGGACGATTGGCAGATGAATACCGGAACAGGCTTCACCCACCTGAACGAGTTACGTACCAGGTCGACAGGAACATAAATTACACGAATATTTGCACTTCTGGCTGCAGATTCTGCGCATTCTCAAGGCCTCCCGGACATCCCGAGGGTTGGACGTTGTCAGTCGATGAATTGATCCCGAAAGTTAAGGAAAACCTTGAGTTGGGTGGGACGGGTATTCTGCTGCAGGGCGGTCACAATCCCGACCTTTCAATCAGCTATTACATCGACATGCTGAGGGCGATCAAGGCCCGGTTCCCGACAATCCACATTCATGCTTTCTCCCCTCCCGAGATTGTAGCGTTCAGTAAATTTTTTTCAGTGTCGACGGAGGATGTACTTTTCCGGTTCATTGAAGCGGGTCTCGATAGCCTGCCCGGAGGGGGAGCCGAGATACTTGTCGAACCCACAAGAAGCAGAATAGCTCCCGGGAAGTGTACGGGTGAAGAATGGCTCGATGTCATGCGTACCGCTCACAGACTGGGATTGAAGACAACGGCAACGATGGTAATTGGATTCGGGGAGTGCATCGATGAGCGCGCACAACACCTCCTCAAACTGAGAGAGCTTCAGGACGAGACCGGCGGCTTCACGGCTTTCATTCCGTGGACATTTCAGCAGTCGAAAACCGCAATGGAAAATGAGGTTGAGCCTCTTGGGGGATTGGACTATCTTCGCATTCAGGCTTCTGCACGACTGATACTCGACAATATCGCGCATCACCAGGTTTCATGGGTGACACAGGGACTCAGGCTCGGTGCAGTCGCTCTGAAATTCGGAGCTGATGATTTCTCGAGTATTATGATAGAGGAGAATGTTGTATCGTCGACGGGAGCTGGATTTACTACTAACGAAGTTGAAATGTGCAGGATTATTCAGGCTTCCGGCTATAATCCTGTAAAAAGACTAACTTTGTACCAGAACATTCTACATGCCTGACCGATTCGCCATATCCGCTGAGACAGTAGTTCCAATGAACGGTCCGCCGATCGATCATGGTGCCGTCATTGTTTTGAATGCAAAAATAGAGTCGGTCGTTCCCAAACACCAGTTACCATCAGGAATTGAATGTGACGACTATCCCGACTCTTTACTTCTCCCAGCTTTCGTAAACGCCCATACGCACCTTGTGCTGACTGCTTTCAGGGGGATGGCGGACGATGTCGACCTGTTCACGTGGCTGGCTGATCACGTGCTTCCATTGGACCTCGACCGCAGGGAGGATGAATGTCGTGCGAGTGCCGCGGCCGGCGTTGAAAAGTGTTTCCGTAACGGGATCACTGCTGTCGCGGAGCAGCACTACACGACATGGGGTCGCGATGCAATGCACGATGCCGGAATGAAGGGAATTTTCTTCTATGAGGTCTTTGGTCTGGGAACGCTCGACCTGACGAGGAGTACTGAGGGTCACAGGGAATTAATAGAGAAATTCGCCGGTGAAGCAACGAACGAAATATGCTTTGGTGTTGCTCCCCATGCGCCTTACACGGTAACACCGCCCATGGCGAGAATGGCTTGCGAGATGGCCTGGAAATACGATCTGCCGATGACGACGCACATCGCGGAGACCCGTGAAGAGGTTGAATTTTTCCTGCACGGCACGGGACGTTTTTCAACCGCGCGAAGAGGAGCGAGATATCCGACTCCCGATGGAAAACATACTTCAGTAGATTATTTTAATGATCTTGGTCTATTAACAGAAAATACATTAATTGTACACGGAGTACATTTATCGGATTCTGATTTAAATATAATATCTGATATCAAATGCCCGATGCTCACATGTCCGACATCGAATTCAAAGCTTGGTGTCGGAATAGCGAGGGTCGGAGCGTGGGTTAATCACGGACTGAATGTGTGCATCGGTACGGACAGCGCAGCAAGCGGGGAGACGTTTGATCTGTTCGAGGAGATGCGACGATTTGTCCTGATGCAGCGAGGTCTGACCGGAGAGCTGGATCAATTTTCCGCTGAAGACGTGCTCCGCATGGTCACGACCAATCCCGCAAAGGCAATGGGCATGAGCGATATGATCGGTGACCTCCGGGAGGGCTCTTGTGCGGACTTGCTTCTCGTCCAGCCAGACCTCGAGGGAGTGATTAAATATCGTGACCCTTACGGCACGCTGCTCTGGGATGTTAAATCGGAGAACATCAGGAAAGTCTGGTCGGACGGTCAGGAGGTATACTCGAAGTGACTCCGCCCGGAAAAATGAGGCTTAACAGATATATCGCCCGTTGCGGGGTTGCGAGCAGGCGTGAAGCCGATCAAATAATCCAGGCGTGTCGTGTGACCGTTAACGGAAACTTGATCAACATCCTTGGAACGTCTGTTACTCCGGGAACTGACGTAGTAACAGTAGATGGTGAGGCGATCGAACTCCCTGCCCTGCTCTACTACAAGTATTACAAGCCTGTCGGGATAGTAACATCGCTTGACGATCCCCATGCGGAAAGGACACTTGGCGATGTGCTTCGGGAAAAAGACATCCCGGACGGAGTCCTGCCAGCAGGACGTCTAGACAAGGACAGCGAGGGACTACTGATCCTGACGAACGATGGGGACGCACTTCAACAACTGACTCATCCCAGTCATGAAATTGAGAAAGTGTATCGGGTGCTGATAGACCGCTGGCCAAGGGAGCACGAACTCGGTAAATTACGTGACGGTGTCAAGTGCAGGGAATTTACCGCAATGGCGTTACGGGTGTTAAGAATGGGTCCGCAGCCGGTCGATACGGAAAATCCGGTGACTGGATACTGGGTAGAGATGGTTATGGGTGAGGGAAAGAAGCGCGAGATACGTGAGATGCTGGATGTAGTCGGGTTCAAGGCACTTAGACTGGTCCGAATAGCTCACGGACCAGTCAGAGTCGACAGGCTCAAGCCATCGGAGATTCAGGAGCTTGAGCGGGATGCCTTAAAAGCACTTTAAGCCAACATGAAATAAAAAAGCGTCCCGGTAATAACCGGGACGCTCAGGTGAATTTCATATTCATTCACGAATGTATGGTCCTACGACCGTGTCAAAAGTGGAGCTGAACGCTACCACAAAAGATGTTCCAATTTTTATGGCGCCGTCATGGCAACCAGGAGCCCGGGTAATAGCCGGGTTATCTCTATCCAAACACCAGCCCCCTTTCAGGCTTAAGTGTCATTCAAACCCATAAATCAATGTACTGCCAATGTTAAAACTCTAAATTATCACCTCCGCCAGGTCATTTACATCGTTCCAACATCCCTGGAACGGACCGCGAACCTGATAGCAGAGGAGTTGAACCCATCCGTGCGTTATAGCCGGATACAGTGGTTGCTCCAAAGTGAACTCAGTTCGGCAGCCCGGCCGCCTCATAGAGGCCCTCGGCTTTGCGTCCCCGCCTCGCGACGGGTTTGCCTTTTCGATCAAGTATAGTGCATTATATCACAATATTAACCTGCCGTCAAGATGGAATAGCCACATTTCATCAGCTATTTCGGACTTTGAGCCTCCCAAACCCCGTTATTCAGTACATATTGCCTACACGTCCACGTTGTGATAGCATCCATCAGGCGTTTTACAGGTCGTCGAACCTTTTCCGGCAAGACGGACGTCGTATAAGCTGATATCTGAAAAAAATGCGATCAATACGACCGAACTCAGTCCTGCTTTTATTAATCCTTATCGCACAAGCGATAGGTCTCGCGCCGCCTGCACACGCTGAAGTTACCGGTGAAGCCTCGGTAAATCCGAGACTCGTCCGGATCGGTGTCCCATTCGAGATCATTCTTGAGATACACGCTGACGAGGAGATTTCCATATCAAGTCCGTCATTTCCGGAGCCTGACGGAGTCAGGCTAAGCCGGAACAGGATTAATGACCATACGGAAATGTCAGTCCAGGGCGGCCAGACACAGCTATTATACACCGCCATCGCAGAATACCAGCCGGTGGAACCCGGGACATATGAAATCGGGCCGTTCAGGATCAGGTACACAACCGCCACCGGACATAACCGTGAGCTGCAGTTCGAACCGGTGACAGTCGAGATCTACGGCGATGCACCCCGCCCGGCAAGCACAATAATCCCCGGACACATGCCGTGGTGGTGGCGATACTTCGTGATTGCACTACTGGTCGCGATGCTTGCCGGATTGATCGCTGCGTGGATCGCGCTCAGACGGAGACAGCCCCGTAAAGCTGCACCAGTGCCTTTTCTACCATTTGGGAAATCACCCGAGCAGGTCGCCCTTGAAGAGATCAAAGCACTGCCAGTGCCCGATGCCGGGGATGAACCTGCGGTCAAAATATACTATGATCAGATCGATGACATTCTGCGCAGGTACATTACGATCCGTTACGATGTCCAAACGCAGGATCTCACGACGTACGAGATACGTCTTGAGTTTCATAGCAAACAGAGGTTCGACTCACGAGTGAAGGGCCTGTTCGTCCTTCTGAACGACTGTGACTGGGTGAAGTTTGCGAAAACCCGTCCGGACAACGCGCAGATAACAGGATTCATGGACCGCATCGCGGACGTCCTGATGGGAGTGAAGGCCTCAGAAATCGAGGGGAACCAGGTCTCAAGCAACTTAAAGGATCTTAATGAATCTTAAGCTGATTGTATAAGATTTATGAAGTTTCAAGCATGTAACTTGCACAAAGAAAGAGGATAATATGCCCGACGCACCTCAAATGCCACCTCCGTCCGGAAAGATATCCAAGGAGATAGAAGCCCTCAGTAAGGAGTGCGAGAGCTACCAGCCTGTCATACAGTCGGTATTCGATGAGGTCAAGCGGATACTGGTTGGCCAGGACGATATGCTCCTCAAGTTGATTATCGGGCTGCTCTGTCGCGGACATATTCTGCTGGAGGGTGTCCCCGGACTGGCCAAGACACTGACAATCAAGGCCCTGGGTACGGCAATAGGCGCAGATTACTCACGCGTACAGTTTACTCCCGACCTTCTTCCCGCTGACATCATAGGAACGAGAATATACAATCCTCAGACCACCGAATTTTCGATCCGCCTCGGACCGATCTTCGCTAACCTCGTCCTGGCCGATGAGATCAACCGTGCTCCTGCAAAGGTACAGTCCGCATTGCTCGAGGCCATGCAGGAAAAGCAGGTCACAATCGGTGACAGGGCGTTCAAGCTGCCGGATCCGTTCCTGGTCATGGCCACACAGAATCCGATCGAGACCGAGGGCACTTATCCCCTGCCCGAGGCGCAACTCGACCGATTCATGATGAAGGTCAAGGTCACGTACCCGTGGCGCAACGAGGAAAGCCTGATTATCGACCGGATCACATCAGGGAAAAAAATCGAACTGAAGGCTGCGATAGATACACCGAAGGTTATCGAAATGCAGAGGGTTGTCGATAAGATCTACGTGGACGAGAACATCAAGAAGTATGTTCTCGACATCGTCTTCGCGACGCGTAATCCCAAGGAGTTCGGACTCGATATCGACTACCTGATCGAGTACGGCGCCAGTCCGCGTGCAAGCATCTACCTTGTAATGACCGCGAAGGCATTCGCATTCCTCAACGGACGGGGGTTCGTGACGCCGGATGACATCAAGGCCGTAGTGATGGACGTCCTGAGGCACCGGATACTGCTCACGTACGAAGCTGAAGCCGAGGAAGTAACGAGCGAGGACCTCATCCAGAAGATCCTGGGCACGATCTATGTCCCCTGATCAGGCAAGCTCTGAATCCAGCTCACGGCGCGGACTCCGCATCCTCGCCGACAATCCGTTATACGAATACCTTCTCGAACTGCAGGAAAAAAAAGTTCTCCTTCTGGAAACGCTTGCTCCAAGACGTCACATAGTCTGGCAGGGCCTGATCCTCCTGATCCTGCTGATTCTCTGGCTTGTGGATATTCTCGTACCGGTACCCGCGGTCAAGGGATTCCCAATCGCACTGATCATTACAGTCGGACCTTTGGTAATTCTGGGCGGGCTTTACCTAGCCGGATGGAATGTCCAGATGCTTGCGGTGAAGTGTTACCCGTCGCCACTCGACCTTCCCCGCGCACTGGAACTGCTGCTCACCACTCCCCTGACCGAAACTGAAATCGTACACGCCACGGTGGGAGCCTATCTCAGGTACCCGTTTATTGGACTGTCGTGGAAGAGGTTCGGCCTTGTCGTACTGAACCTCGTGACGGTCGCGCTTATCATGATCGAGTCTAATTTACGGGGGACGCTGCCAGTTGAGATACTATCGATGTCTCTCAAGATCTATCTTCCGGCGTTCTGCGTGTTCCTGTTCTTCCCGGTCCTGACCGCGTTCGACCTGCTGCTGGTGCCGTCCGGGTGGCTCAGGCGTCAACCGACAGAGCTGACTGATACCGCTGAAAGCCTGCTGGGACGGACGGGACGTCTGCCGGGACTGGCGATGCTGATCATAATGATACCGGTGCTGATCAGGATCAACATGACCGGCCCGTTGATGCTAGTTACAACCAGGTGGATCCTGACGCTGGCATGTCCGGGGATAATTCTACTGCTGACAGGGATATCGTTGATACTAATTGCAATTCTCCCAAACCACATTGCATCGATCAGGAGAGGGTGAGTGGCAACCTTTACTCTACTGGGGCTTGCTAACACAGATTTCAGACATAATTAGGTTCACTCACTTTCTCCAATTGAGTATTCCATGTATAATCCAAAATTGTATATTTGATGACGTATACATTTATTCGAAAAAGGTGAGGACATACACCCCATGACTGAATTACAGGATACGTTAGATGAGTTCAAGCGTTTGTTTTGGCAGGGTCGCAAACTCGCGATAACTCAATCGAAATTAGAGAAAGGAATAGACGTATTCAACCAGGCAATAAAACTGGCAGAAGACGCTGGATTGGTGGCTGAAGCCAATCTGGCACGAGCATGTATTCTGGAAGCAGAATCAAAATGGGATGAAGCTCTGCAGCTTCTAGAAAGCGACCTTTTTAAACAGGATCTTATTCTTATCGGTCTGCATTGGCATTTGAAAGGAACAGTATTTGCCAAACTTGAAGAAATTCGTATGGCGATTGAGTGTTATCAAAAGGCGATTGATTCCCCTGATTATGATACTCCCGGTAAAGCTTGGTACAACATGGGCATTGCGTATAGAAAGATAAAAGCTTACGACAAGGCAATTGAATGTTACCAGAATGCGATTGATACAGCTAATTATGATACTCCCAGTAATGCATGGAATAACATGGGTGTTGCTTATGACATGAAAACTGATTATGACAATGCAATTGTGTGTTATCAGAAGGCGATTGAATCTCCTGATTCTCATGTTCACGGTAAAGCGTGGAATAACATGGGAGAAGCATATATGGGAAAAGGAGAAAACGATAAGGCGGTCAATTGTTATGAGAATGCAGCAGAATTTTATACCAATACAGGTGAAAGTCTTTTTGCGGAATATGCAGAATCAAGAGCACGAGCATTAAGAATACCTGAAGCTTCAAGAAGTGCAGTTGAGGAGGAGATAATAGACCAATCAGCACATGCCAAAAGACCAGCTGATGAAGAAATAATACAAGATAGCCAAAGTGTAGAGTCCCGAATTCTGACTAAGATAGAACAAGCTGGAAGTGATATTTACGAACAATATCACACAAAACAGGGTGAGTCAGGAAAGGATTATATTCTGGCAACATTGCGAGGATGGAGTTCTTCAACTCCATTAATTAGTGACAGCGTAAGGGAAAATATTACTGGGGGGGGATATTTCCTTAAATGGAACGGAAAAGGAGTTGTGATCGATCCGGGATTCGATTTCATACGCAATTTTGATAAGCAGGGATTTAATGCAAACGAGATCGATCTCATCATCGTCACTCACAATCATCCGGATCATAATTACGACCTTCAGTCTCTTGATGACTTACGTTACGAGCTTGGTCGACGATTGGAATCAGAATCTGATCAAAAGAAATGGAAGCATTTCTTACTTCTTGATGAGGAGACACACAAGTCATTTACAGAGAGACGGAAGAACGGGAAGGGTTATAAGGCGCATCATAAGCCCCTTCGTTTCGATCTGGCGAGACTTGATGCTGACAGCGATGAGTGCCATGACTTTAGAAGACTCAGGGCAAAGTCAATCCCTTTTTGCATCAAATATTTTAAGACAGATCATATGCTGAATTCAGTAGGCTTGCGTATTGAATGTTTCAATGATGGCTCTGATAAACCGGATTTAATAGTAGGCTACACCAGCGATACGAAATATATGAAGAAGCTGTCTAATAGTAAATGTCTTGGTGGATGCGATATTCTGATCGCTCATATAAGCGAACCCGATCCTGCTGAATACCATAAACCGAAGCATGTGAAGAAAATTCACTTGGGCTATCGGGGAGTAGAAAAACTTGTAAAAGCCTGTAATCCGAAACTGACAATCCTCGGAGAATTCTGGGCGGGTCTGGCTGATATACGTATCGAACTTACCCAGGGACTACGGAAACTCTGTGAACCTGAAAAAATCATCCCGTCAGGGACAAAATTAATGATCAACCCAAAGGATAAGGACAATATTAAAATTCGCTGCACTAACTGTGGAAGATATTGTTCTATGGATGATATCCTGGTAGCACCACCAGCCCAGAAGTTCGGTGAATTGGGGTTTGTGTGTGAAAATTGTCGTGTATGAAATTAAAAAGTTAACTTCTACAGATTCCAGATGCCTTTCAGGGCTTTATCGAGACGGTCCTGGGCTGCGAGGGTGCCTGGTGACGGGCGGTTGGGCGCTGGAAGGTCGCCGGTATCGAACCTGTTCTTCGTCGACATCACAAGCGACTGAACTATTGCCTCACCCTGCGCTTCCAGCGAGTATCCACCTTCGAGAGTGAAAAGAATTCCGATACCGAGTTCCGTAGCGATTGAACGTAACAGAGTTACAAATTTTCCGAACATCTGTGTCGACACCTGCAGGTAACCAAGTGGGTCGAGAGCGTGGGCGTCGAAGCCAACCGACGCGATCAACAACTGTGGTTTGTACTGTGTTGCGATCGGGGCGATGATCTCTCTCGCGTAAAGGGCGAACTCATTGTCGCCGCTCTGGGCAAGGACTGGAAAGTTGACGGTAAATCCCCGCCCATCACCGCTGCCGATCTCATCGATATGACCCGTGCCGGGATAGTGGTAGGACTGGTGAATCGATGTGTAAAGAACACCGGAATCGTTATAGAAGATGTCCTGGGTACCGTTTCCGTGATGAAGGTCATAATCGATGATCATTACGCGATCGATGCCGTACTTCGCACGGGCGTACTCGGCACCGCAGGCAGCGTTGTTGAAAAGACAGAATCCCATCGCGCGTTCCGGGGTGGCATGATGTCCCGGAGGACGGCAGAGTGCCCAAATGTTCTGGTAGTTATCCCTGAGGATCATGTCCACGCCCATCATGGATGCCCCGACAGCCCTGCGCGCGGCACGGTAGCTGTCGGGTGAAATCGGGGTGTCGGGATCGAGCCAGACGAGGCTGTTCTCAGCTGAAGCTTTTTCCGCGGTTCTTTTTATAGTTTCCAGGTGCGCCCTGGTGTGACAGCGGTTAATGTCCTCCTCCTCGCAGAGTCCCGGTTCGATCCACTCAACCTGCTCGTTAACGTCGTGAGCTTCGATGGCGGATTTCATTACCACAAGGCGCTGAGGACTTTCAGGATGGTTGCCCGTTTTGTGCTGAAGAAAATCGTCATGGAAGATTACAGCAGTTTTATGCTTTGAAAAATCAATTCCCACAAAATCGGGACCCTCGAAACAATCATGATCTGGGTACATTACTTTTAACCGTCTTTCCTGTAACTGTCACGGAATTATACCACCCCGTCTGACTGTGCAGCGCGCTTTAATTCAAACCTGTCGTATGCATCCTTGAGCCTCTGGAAGAACGTACGCGCATCGAACTTCGCAGCTATCTCCTCACCGGTAAAGATGAACGGGATGAAATTGTCAGCACCCTCGAGGATAAGGGATCGGCCGATGTTCCTCTGTGAAGGAGGACCAACAAGGAAAATGCCTGCATTCTTGAGCTTGGGTGTCGTCCTGAGGCGTCTGATCAACTTGGCAATTTCGTGACTGGAGAGACCGGTATCTATGATAATACTGTGGATCTGTCGTCGTTTCAGGAAGTCTTCCGTTGAGCTGATATTATCGAATTTCGCAATCGCCCGACCACCGAGCCTGCTCAACTGCCAGAAAATCTTACGGAAAATCGGGTCCGCACCAAGAGCGACGACAACCGGCGGCTCTTCCTCGCCATCTCCCGGCTCAGGGGCAACCTCCCCACCAAGGTCGATGATTGCTTCGCGTTCCCACTCGAACCATGGCGCGAGGGTCTTGTCGGCGTATTTTCTAATGTACGCATCAACGTCACCGGCGGCACCGTACAGAACGAGCTTTCCCCCTGCCCTCTGGCATGCGCGTCCAAGGGAATGCAGGGTGTTAATGTTTTCCTTGTTGATCTCGATGCATTCGGAGAAATTTACAGCGACGCGAGGCATGCCTTCCTTGAGTTTTTCCTGCACTGTCGATCGAAGTAATGCACTACCGGGAGCATCGAGACGACCGATTACATCAATGATTTCAACTGCCTGATCGCCGGATCCGATCCTACGACTCCGGATCTCTACCGCCATGTCAGCGTGCGCCTCCAGAGTGCGCGATAGCTTTTGCAATCGCTGCAAATGATCCGGGGTCCAGGCTTGCGCCGCCAACGAGTGCGCCATCCACATCCGGAAGCCTTGCATACTGGGAAATGTTTTCAGGGTTAACGCTGCCGCCGTATAGTATTCTTATCGAGGCGGCCGTTTCAGGCGTGAAGTATTCAGCGATCCATGTACGGATGTACTCGCACATTTCCTGTGCGTCGCGGGGTTCTGCGTTTTTACCGGTACCGATCGCCCAGACCGGTTCGTAGGCGATAATCGCACCGCCCGTGACCTCCTGGCCCGTCCATGCAGCCTCGAGCTGTTCCTTTACGACTTCCTTCGTGCGTCCAGCCTCACGATCCCTTAACAATTCCCCAACGCATAACACCGGAAACAGGCGGTCACGAATTACGCGATCGAGTTTCCTGCCGACCAACTCATTGCTCTCATCCAGCTTGTGACGTCGCTCTGAATGGCCAACAAGGATGTGCGATGCACCAGCGGACCTGAGGATGTTACCGCTCAATTCACCAGTGAACGCACCCTCCTTCTCGGTGTAAATGTTCTGCGACCCGATAAAAATAGGGCTGTCATCCCCGAGTTCCTGGCGGATGGGCCAGATATAGGGAGCTGGTGGGAAGATAGTCACGCCCACATCTCCTTCCTTCACGTCGCGGAAAAGAGCAGGCACGAATTCGTAGATGAATTCCAGGGCCTCCGGCAGGGTCTTGTGCATCTTCCAGTTGGCGTAGGCGCAAGGGATACGCATGAATCACCTCAACAAGCGGACACGGCGGTCATCAATCCGATCCGATGTCCTTTATAACACAGGAGTCGTAATCAGGTCCAAGTCACAATTTTATGCAGTTACGGGCTGCTGTTCCAGAAGAGCAGCGACTCCCGGTAGTGTAACACCGCTCAGGTACTCAAGACTCGCTCCACCACCGGTTGAAATGTGGCTGAATCCCCAGCCGAGACCGAAGTGATGGATGGCGCTCATGGTCTCGCCACCACCAGCGACCGAGTACGCGTTGCTTAATGCAATAGCCTTCGCCACAGACCGTGTGCCGGCATTCTACCGCCAGTCCTCGAATAAAACCATGGGGCCGTGCCAGAGAACTGATCCCGCACGGCTCTGCAGGGCGTCCCATGCCT
>JAUWTM010000079.1 GCA_030614715.1 Planctomycetota bacterium | reverse complement strand
TACACATTGCCCGACGATGGTGGAATCGCACCATTGGCAACCGGCGAACTGACAATCACACCTGGTGGATTTGTCCAGGCAGATGGCGAGTTCGTACCTTACTTCCCGCCGACAGAGATCGGTGTTACAGCAGACACAGGCACGTACACCGTAAGTGCGTACGATCCTCCAATCACCCCTGATGCTCACTATCTCCGTTGTGAGGTTACCTACAACGATGGTGCTTCGGAATGGCAGTACGTAGCATGGGATCCTGCCGGAGCAGGCGTACCCGACATCACGTTCAACGATACACCCGGCACGACAAGTTTCGACGTGGGTTTCGATCCTTATCCGGTCGTGACTGCTGAGTGGACAAACGTTGAGACACCCGGAATGATTGTAGTAACAATCGACGGTCTGATGGACATGGGAGAATGGCAGATCTGGTGCGACAGTGACACAGTCGAACTCGGTACCGGCATCATTGTTCCTCCGTTCGATACAGAACTTAATCCTGGAACGATTGAGCTCTTATCAGTAGGCGATGCCACACTTACCGTTACTCGAGTAGCGTGCGCAGGCATCAACACCAATAATTTCGATGCCGATACACTTACTGCTGGAACGTCAAGTGAGTTACTTTCAGCCGGTGAAGATCTCGAGACAGTTATTGTCCCGTAGATGCTCTGCCAATAAGAAACCAAAACTAAACAGCCCCGGCACGTCCGGGGCTTTTGGTTTTTCGAACTGGAATCTCTCTAGATCTTCCGGGATTTTTTCTTGAATTCGTCAGGGATGTCGGTTGAAAGCGGGCTTCGTTCGATCTTGTCAATATATGGATTTTTCGGCTCAGTCAATTCCCTGTCACCGGGTTTTTTCTCGTCATCTTTCTCTTTCTCACCAGGCATCACAATTTTTGCCAGCAGCTCAGCTTCAAGGGCCGCTTCCGGTACCGATTCCGGTGGTCCAGGCAATTCGGGTGCTGCTGATTCGTCCGGTACATCCGGCTTTGGGATTTCCCGAACAGGAATTCGCGGAGTTTCGAAATATTTTGCCAGCGCATCCTCTTTTTCTTCATCTGAGGGAGTCTCTGTTACCGGTTTTGCAGCCGTGAGTGCGTCCCGACCCTTTTCTTCTCCATCCTGCTGCTCATCCTGCTCCTTTTCCTCTTTCTCCTTCCGGACCATCTCCTTGAGCTCTTTACGGGTCATGTGCTGGAGCTGCGAGATGTCGTCCGAGCCATCTCCCTTGCCGAACCTGGAGTGCATTCTCTGCTTGCGCTCGATTGTGTCCTTCATACGGTACCAGTGAGCGGCCATCAGGAGGATCAGGGCAAGGCCGACAAGGAATACCGCCAGTCCGAGAGTGTTGAGCGTGCCGAGGTCGGCTGCTCTGCCGGACTGGAAGATGATCTGGGATGTAATTAATAAACCGGACATTTTCGTACTTGCTTTACCAGGTTATACAAGCGGTTCTCCCTCGATGAAATCCCCGGTTTCGTCCACAACCGGCGGTTCAGGATTTGCTTGCGGGTCCGGCGCCTGTGGCGGCGCATCAGTTTTGTAAGTCATTAAGTCTTCGGATTCCCTTTGAGCCAGTTTTTCCTTTGCCAGTGCGTCCATCTCCAGACGTAATTTCTCCGGATCGAGATCGGATTTATCCTTGTCTTCCGCTTTCGCGCGTGATTTCTGTATTAAATATACCGCAATTCCAAGGACCAGGACGACCGCAAGGGTCGGAACCGACAACCTCAGGATCTCGACGTAATTAATCTCCTGCAACGGTACTGTCCTCCAGCTCTATTGCATGTTCCTCCTCAACCTTTTCCGACGCTTCCTCCTGTGATTCGTCATCTCCGGCTTCCTCGGGTTCTTCGTCGGTGACTTCCCTGAGCGTATCCGGGATCGCCCTGTCCGTGAAGAGGATGCCGTCGAGGTGATCTATTTCGTGCAGCACACACCGTGCTTCAAGCCCTTCGACTGTCCTCTCGAACTTGTTCATGTCGAGGTCGTACGCCTGGAAGGTTATCCTGAAATCCCTCTCGACCTTGGCGACCCAGCCCGAGCGCGACAGGCAGCCTTCCTCCTCAATAACCTTGCCCTCACGTGCGGTTACCCTCGGGTTTATACAGACCAGATATTCGCCTGTGTAACCTGCAGAAGGTTCCTCATCATCCGAATCATCCGATTCTTCTGAATCTTCCGGATCTTCCGGATCTACTGAATCCACGGTTTCTTCAGGAACATCGGGCTCATCGACCTCTTCAGGCTCCCCGGTTTCATCTTCTGCCAGATCGGGATCGGGTGGGCAGGTCTCAAATCCCTTGATTGGACGCTTCGGGATTTCGTAGATGAAAAAGCGCTTACGAAGGCCGATCTGGATTGCTGCAAGACCAATACCCCAACCGTCGACCATTGTCTCGTACATGTCGTCGACAAGTTCCCTGAATTTTTCATCAACACGTCGCACCCGCTTGCACGTTTTTCTCATGAGCGGGTCGGTATCGGGCAATATATCGAGTAATGGCATAATAAATAAATCGGTTCCCCTACTGTAAATTAACCTTTTTTTATTATACAACAAAGGCACAGTGCATGAGGGATTAACAGTACCGTTAACATGCGATTTGGTGTTGTTATTAAATTCACTTCTCTCTATAATGCGAGGCCTGTCACAGGACAGTAAGGATGTTAAGAAATCTAGCAGATTACAGTATTGACCACCCGGTTTTTATCACGGTTCTCCTGATCCTCGCACTGATCGCCGGAGGCTACTCGTACTCTAAGATACCGGTTGAGGCGTTCCCGGAGGTCGCGATCCCCGTGGTGCTGGTAATGACACCGTGGATCGGCGTGGGCCCTGAGGAAGTCGAGGAGGAGGTCACAAAGCCGCTCGAAACAGCCTGTTCCCAGCTCGATCACCTGGATTACATCGAGTCCTATTCATCAGAGGGCATGTCGATAATTGTAATCCAGTTTACTGCAGGGGCCGATATTGAAAAATCAATCGATGAAGTGCAGGAGAAAATTAACGAAACACAGGGAGAGCTGCCGGACGATGTAGAAGACTCAATAGTGCAGGACATCAATTTTGGCGATACTCCAATACTTGAGCTTGGCCTGTCCGCAAACCTGCCTCCGCATGAGTTCCGAATCCTGGCCGAGGACTTCGCCAACGAGATAGAGGCAATCGATGGTATCAGCCGTGTCATTATGGTCGGGGAGGCATCCGAAGAGGTCAGGGTCTCAGTCGATCCCTACAGGTTGTCCGCGCTTGGGCTGACTTTCGATGATATCAGCAGGGTTCTCCGGTCCGAGAACCTGAACGTGCCGGCGGGGAATATCTCGATTGGGGAGGGGAGGTGGCTTGTCCGCGCGACCGGGGAATTCACTGACATCGAATCCATAGCAGACCTTCCGTTACGCGCCAGTCCGTCCGGGATACTGAGGCTCCGCGATGTCGCTGAGGTGAGTCTCGATCCCGAGGAGCGTACAAGTTACTCGCACCTTGACGGCAGGGATGCAATCGGTCTGTTCATTCAGAAAACCACCGGAACCAACACGATTGAGCTTGCCGACGAAGTTTTCGAGGTAATGGAGCAATGGGGACCTTCGTTTGAGAACCAGGGTGTTGAAGCAGTAGTAACCAGCGACATGGCTAAGTTTATCCGTGACCGGTTCAGGATGATGAACCTGAGCGCCCGTTACGGAATTCTGCTGGTCGTGCTGGTGGTCTGGTTCTTCATTGGGTTCAGAAACTCAATTATCGTGGCACTCGCTATCCCGTTTTCATTGACCCTTGCTTTCGGTCTGATGTACCTGGCGGGGGTGACACTATCCGACACGAGCACGTTCGCGATCATACTGGTGCTGGGTATGCTTGTAGACGAGGACATCGTGGTGGTAGAGAACACGTACAGGCACCTGCAATACGGGGAAAGCCGTATGGAGGCCGCCCGTAAGGGCATACACGAGGTCGGGAAGCCAATATTCGCGGCTGTATTAACCACACTTGCCGCGTTTCTGCCAATACTGATCATGTCAGGTACCATGGGTGAATTCATGAAGTACATTCCCATGACCGTGGCATTCGCACTTGTATGCGCATTCCTGCTTGCCCACACAGCGCTGCCTGTCGTTACTTCAGCCTTCATGAGGGTCAAGAAAAAGGACTTGGTTGATTGCAGGGAAACCGATGTAGTCGGTGAGGACGGGATACAATGCGTCGATGGCGAAGGTTCAATTGGTGAAGGTGACAGGAATAAAATCTCAATCCAGTACCTTTTCCTGCCCTGGCTGCTCAGGCCCTACGAACGTCTGCTCAGGTGGTCGCTGGGTGGATCGAAGTTCGGACGACGGAAACTCGCGAATCATGTAATTGTCGCTGCAATCTCCTGGTTTCTTCTCCTGCTGGCTATCGTGGGAATCTCGCAACTCGATCAGCAACTGTTTCCCGATGTGACAATGGCGCGGTTCACGATCCAGATGGATACCCCGGAAGGCACCGACCTCGAAGAAACCTATCGACTTGCGCAGATCGTCGAGGGATATGTACAGGACATCCCTGAACTCAAACACTACCTGATGACAGTCGGACGCTCCAGCTCCGGAGGGGCATTCTCATTCATACAGACGAACGATCCAACGATTGCGGAGTTCTCGGTCGAACTGATTGAGAATCCCGATGAGAAAAATATCCACATGGTCGAAAGGCTTAAGGCAGACCTTGAGCTCAAGACCCGAGACCTGGCAGGAGTTGAGATTGAATTCGGGGAGGTATATTTCGGACCACCGATCGGAGCACCGATCATCATAAGGCTGCTGGGCGATCAGATGGACGTGCTGAGATCACTGGCTGCCCAGGTTGAAGAACAACTTGCTGAAATTAACGACGAGATGGAAGCCGGGGACAGGGGAAGGCCGATAACACAGATCAGGAATGACTACCCGGATGTAGTGCCCGAGGTGCGTGTTGAGGTAGACCGTGACAGGGCAGCGAGGCTGGGACTGACAACGGCGCAGGTAGCGATGGCTCTGAGGACGGCGTTAACGGGCTCTGAATCAACCGAGTACACAATTGAAGAACAGGACAACACCGTTGATATCGTGGTTCGACTTTCAAGGGAACACAGGCTGGGTTTTGATGATCTCGAAGCCTTGTCCTTCCGTTCACCCGTAACCGGAGCACTTGTGCCGTTCTCGGCAGTCGCTGAAATGGAACCGGGCGAGGGTCTGTCGATGCTGCAGAGACGGGACCAGAGACGGACCATTAACGTTCGGATGGATCTTGAGGGTATCAGCCCGTATGAGGTGGACCAGGCGCTGAGACCCCGACTTGAGGAAATTTCGCGGGACTTCCCCGCAGGCTATACGTGGGAGATCGGCGGTGAACAGGAGATTATCAACCAGAGTTTTACGGACCTGTTCATGGCTATGTTAATCGCCATCATGCTGATTTATGTCATCCTCGTATGGCAGTTCAATTCACCCATTCAGCCCCTGTCGATCATGGCAAGTATCCCGTTCGCGATTGTCGGCATCACCCTGGGGCTTGTTGTTACGAGGCAGCCGTTCGGGATGCTGCCGTTCATGGCACTTGTTGGACTGACGGGAATAGTCGTGAATGACTCGATCGTGCTTATCACGTACATTAACCAGCTTAGGGAATCCGGGAAGGACAAGAAGACCGCAATCGTGCAGGCGTGCATTACACGTCTGCGACCTATCATAATGACTAGCGTGACCACGTCGCTTGGAATCCTCCCTCTAACCCTTGGATGGGGAATGCCCTCAAACGAGGCAGGAGCATGGTTCCCGTTCGGTATCTCGATGATTTTCGGTTTGATGACTGCTACACTGTTGATCCTGGTTGTTATCCCTACGCTTTATAAAGTGCTTACTGACTGGGAAGAAAAGGTCGCTCCGCGGTTCAGGCGGGAGTAAACAGCGGATTATGTAAGTTAACAGGGTGAACCCCCGGACCTCTGCGATGGTCGAATTAAGTGAGAACAAGGAGGTCCGGCGAGGAGAAACAGGAAGGATAACTCCCGGCGGACGTTTCGGCATGCTTATCCGTAACATGACTAAAATCGAGGTAAAATCCCTGCTGCTGGTGATCCTGGCATGTACGTGGGCTGCACTTGGCTGCGCTGGAGGAGCAGGGGGTAAGGGATTAAGCAGCAATCGATCTCCCGGTGCCACGTTTGGCGATACTGTCTCAGAGCTTTCCGGGGGAACAGAATCTGAATCGGCAGAGTACGCGAGAATACCGGCCCCGAACGTCGCTCCGGTTCTGCACCAGGCGCTGTCTGCAAACGACCCATTCGGAAAAATGCCTGTTGACTGGCCGGAATCCGTGCAGCTTCATCCGAGTTCCGCTGTCGCCCACAGTGGTGAGTTTGGATCCGAAGGTTATTATCTCGTAACGCTCATTTCGCCGGATATCGCGACCATTCCCGGCGTACAGGCATTTCATATTGAATCCCTGTCAACATGGGAAAGCATGCAGATCGAAGAATCAGAGGGTGAAAATACCGAGCAGCTGATAATTATCGCTGAGCAACCCGGCAGCTACGTGAAAATACTCTCCGAGCAGGCTTCAACCGGGTTCCTGGTCACCCTGGAAAATTCAGAGTACTGGCAGGAGCGTGTCGGTTCCAACCCGATAGTCGTGCGGATCTTCTTCAGTGCAGTTCCACCATCCGGATAACTCGCATCCACAGCTTGACAACATGTTTTCTATGCTTATCCTCTGTATTCGGGGTAAATGACGGCATTCGATTTGTTATCACGTTTTCGGTCCGTGCTATTAAGAAAATACCTTATAAATCGATCTAAATAACTGGGACGTGTGTCCCATTGGCGAAGGATCGGGAAGAAAATTCCCGTAACGGTTGGTACATGCGGAAATATTCGACATTTCTAATTATCGCTGCAGGATTACTGTTCCTGCTGACATTTGTATCATGCTCCAGCCGGCAAGTCAGATACAGCCGTCAGCTCGCAGGTAGTTTTGAAGCAACGCAAGCAGATTCTGAAGTCGTTTCAGAGGATGAAGCTGCTGAAGAAGAGGTTGATTCAGGCGGGGACGATATGCTGGCAATCTCGACGTTGAATACCGGTGATGAGGCAGGTCATGAAGTCGGGAGTGAGGATTCAGAGTCCGATGATGAGTCGGAAGGGAGAGTTGCTGAGGGTTCAGGCGAGGAGGGCACCGACGAAACCCGGCTTCCTGAGGGTCACGAACTGATTCCTGAGGGCTGGCCAGAATCCTTACCGGTCATGGAGGAATTTACAGTCAAGTACAGCGGTGCGGACGAGACCGGGATGCAGGTCGTTGCGTTCGGACAACTGTCATCGGAGGAAGTTACGGCATTCTACACGCAGATACCTGAATGGGAACTAATCGGTCATATCACACCGCGAATCGACGAACAGGAAGAGACGGGTGAGTCATGGCTGACCTGGATCATAGAGCTCGAACGAGAGGGAGAAACGGCTACAGTCAATATTATCGACAACGAAGAAGAGAGGATACTTCAGTTACTTTATGCGCATTAGAGCCTGGCGAGGCGAATGGTGAATAATATTTTAAAATCATTGACGTTACTGCTTGCAGTAATTTTTTTATTTTCAAACGCCTGTGCTCCGTCACCTGCAGCGCGTGATGCAGAGGACCCGTCAACAGAAACAAACTGGGACGTGGTAGAAGAGGCGGAGGAAGAGCCCGTTAACGTTGAACCGGACGAAGATGCTGGCATTCAACGTGAGATTAACGACACGGATGAGCTGCCGGTATTTGTCGAAGTCGTTGATGAATCCGAGGTAGTTGAAATTAAGCTTGAAATACCGGATATCTGGCCGGAAGACCTGCCTGTGCCACAGGGACTGGAACTTACACACATGCTCACCGGTCCCGGAGACCGTTTCAATGGAACAGTCCAGGGAACCGGCAGTTTCGGGGAAATGGAAAGCGTGTTCAGCGAAGCAATGTCAGACTGGACAGCGAGAGACCCGTGGCCGGTGCAGTACGTCGTGATGGATACGTTTGAAATGAGCTGGTACCGTGAAAATGAGACAGTAGATATTGTCGCGTCGAGTGCAGGAAGCGGATCAATGATCAGGATGCTGGTTACATACAACTTCAGGACTCCACCCGGTCAGTACCCGGACGGCTGGCCGTCAGATCTGCCGGTGATGCCCGGGATGGTCCTGTCCTTCGGATTCCTGGACTCGATTGGAGGGCTGGGAACGGTCCATACCGGTAGAATCGAGCCGGAGGAGATAGCGGAATACTATGTTAATTCGCTGATCGACTGGACCAGTGTCAATCCTGCAGACCTCCCGATCATCAACATGGGAAAGTTGAGTCTTAATTTCGAGCGTGACGAGGAGAAACTCACTTTAACGATGTCGCCGTACGATGATTATTATGTCATGAGCCTGATCTGGTACGAGTACGGGTACTGATATCAGATTTGCATATAAACGAGTTTACGAAAGCTTAGGATTACACCTGATAATAATGCGGCTTACAGTGCATGTAAGGGGTTATTTACCATTTGGTATTATTTTCACAAAGGTGAAAACGCAGGAAAAAAGGAAGGCCCCTTATGTAGGGACCTTTTTCAAGAGGAGGGTCCAAAGAAAGTATCACACGGGGTAATGTACTGTCAAGTGGCGGTATAAGGAAATCCTGAACATGATTGCAATGTCTGAATGTTCATTCATTTACAGTTAAAGATGGTAAAATAATGTTAATTAATTCGCAGGAGTGACGTAATATCGTTGAGAATACGCAGGTTCACCGGAGTTAACCGGTATCTGATAGTATAATGATAGAAGAATCCCGGCGACAGAGACGGAGACCCGTTTGAGTTTTATCCGCACAATTACGATAATTGATGTCCTCGACATTATCGTGCTGACGACCCTGATCTATCAGGTCCTGGTCATATTTCGCCGTACCCGTGCCAGCCAGCTGATAATGGGGATTTTCTATTTCGCCGTAATTTTCTTTGTCGCGTTCATCCTGCACATGAGCGCGACCTTGTGGGTTTTCGAAAAATTAATAAGCCTTCTGGCAATCGCACTTCTGATTATTTTCCAGCCTGAGCTGAGGAACTTCTTCGAGCGCGCCGGACGCAGGGGATTCATGCTGGCAGCGGTCGGACAGCCCGAGGTCGAGGATCTCGAAAATATGCTGGACACGATCGTTCAGGCATGCCAGGAGCTGGGTGAAGAACATATCGGAGTTTTAATCGTAATTGAACGGGAAATTCCCCTGACCGAGTATATAAACATCGGTGAGCGCATCAACGCCGAGGTGAGGAAGGACCTCATCAAGGCGATTTTTTACAAGGGGAATCCCCTGCACGATGGCGCGGTCATTCTTCGAGATGGCAGAATCGCATCCGCACGGAGTTTCCTGCCATCGTCCGAGAGCAGGGACATACCCTCGCACCTTGGGACACGTCACAGGGCAGCTCTCGGTATTACTGAAATTTCCGACGCTATAAGCATAGTGGTAAGCGAAGAAACCGGGCACCTGTCGCTATTCCAGGGTGGTAAGCCCGCGTTCCGCCTGACTCCCAACACTCTCAGGCACATGGTGAAGGGAATCATGATACCCGAGGTTGATCGCGAAACCCCATACGCTTCTTTCCGTCAGGGCCTTGGACGGTACCTGCAACGTACACCGAAACGGGTTGAACCAAAAGCAGCTCCACCGCCGGAGAAGGTACAGACAGCCGATGAAGAAGCGGTTGTGGAGACCGAACCTGAATCTGTGCCTGATACAGGCGGCGTGGTGCTTGCGACAGGTGAAGGTGGTGAAGAAACTTGATCTCAATGCTTCGCCACAACCTGGGAATGAAAATCATCGCCCTTCTCCTTGCGATCACGGCCTGGGGATTCACACGAATCAGCGATCCGATTGAAGAAGTGGAGATCATGTTCGATGTTGACGTTCGCCTGTCGGAGGGGACGTCGCTTGTCAACCAGCTTCCACCTACAAAAACTGTCAGGGCTTATGTAAGCGGTCCCGTAAGCAGGCTTGAACGACTGAGTGCAACTGGCTTGAAAGTGATACTTGACGGAAGGGATATCCCTCTGGGTGAATCCAGGACCGTGCATCCTCGCCTGGAGAGAAGGTTTACCGGCGTTGATTTAGAATTCGATCCGAATGACTTCACGTTGACAGTCGACCGGACCACCCGGGTTGAATTTGCTCCCGAGGAACTGGGTGAAGGTGTCCTTCCGCCTGGTTACTTTATCGAGGAGCGGATCGGGCTTCCAACGGTAGTCTCAGTGGATGGTGCGGCCTCCCTGGTAGAGCAGGTCGACAGGATCGTTTACCGTGTCAATTACTCAGAGATGACTGGTTCGACTGAGCTGATTGTGGAATTTATACCGATAAATGCCGAAGGGCACGATGTGCAGAATCTTACTATCACGCCGGGGACCTCGGACCTCGGATTCAGCCTGCGACCTAGCCTTGCGTTGAAGACGGTTCCGATAACTCCCGATTACCAGGGCAACCCTGCAACTAATTACGCTTTAACGTCAGTGTCGATTGATCCATTTCTAGTTGAGCTTTCAGGCTCTGCCGACGCACTTGAGGCCGTGCAGAGCGTGCGTACCGAACCGATCAACCTGACCGGGAAGACAGCCTCGTTCCAGACTTCGGTCTCACTCCTGGAGCCGGGAGAGGGAGTTGCCCTATCGATCTCACGGGCTACCGTTCAGGTTGAGATCGAGCAGATCGACACGTCTTTCACTTTCGAGGACCTGCTGATAGATAAGCGCAACACTGATTCATCCTATAGTTACGTGCTGTCAACCGACAGGGTCGATATAACAATCAGGGGCGCACCGGATCGGATCGCTAACGTTTCTTCAGACCTGATACGACCGCAGGTGCATCTCGAAGGACTTGGTCCGGGCACGCATGATGTGCAGGTGTCGGTCGCGCTGCCGTCGGAAGTTCGAAGCGACAGGATCAGCCCGTCCACAATAAGCGTTACAATAACGCAGATCGTCATTCCACCGGAGGAGACCCCGCCGGACGACAGTGGTGAGGGCGGTGACGGTAACGGCGAAGAGCCTGAACCCGATCCGGAGACGCAGCCTCCGTCGGAGTAATAGCAGACCACCAGGTTCTAAGTTCTATCCCATTCAGTACAATCCGGATTTGATGCTGGTATAATGATGAATTGCCGATGTCAACTGGCATCGGAAGGAGTCTTTGTACATGGGGAAATTATTCGGAACTGACGGTATCAGGGGAGTTGCGGGCAGGGACCTGACCGCGGAATTCACCTTCCGACTTGGCGAAGCGGTCGGACATCTCATACGCGAAAATCAATGGGACAAGCGGTTAATTATCGGACGTGACAGCAGGATCAGCGGTCCTATGCTCGAAGCAGCATTTTCTGCAGGAGTAATGTCGGTTGGATGCGATGTTCATGTTCTCGGCGTTGTACCGACACCGGTTGTTGCATTTCTGACACGTCACCTCGGGTTTCCGATAGGATGTGTGTTATCCGCAAGTCATAATCCGATCGAGGACAATGGCATCAAGTTCTTCAATGCGGAGGGAATGAAGGTCCCGGACGAGATTGAGGAACGTATTGAAGCACTACTGAAACCCAATGGTTATAAGGTAGTTGAGCTGGTCGGCGGACAGGTCGGAACCAGCTTCGCATGGGGAAACCGTGTCGATGAGTATGTCAGGCATCTCACGGATATCGGGCAGGACCGGATCAGCGGCCTGACGATGGTTGTCGATGCCGCTTTCGGAGCCGGAGCAACGGTTGCACCGTCTGTTTTCACGCTTCTCGGCGTGAATGTAATCCCGATGAATTCAATCGCTGACGGATCCAGGATTAATGTCGAGTGCGGTGCAACTGATACCCGCGCGCTGCAGGACCGGGTTGTGGAGCTCAAGGCCGACCTTGGAGTCGCGCTCGATGGAGATGCAGACCGGGCTATACTTGTGGATGAAAATGGCGATGTTGTCGATGGCGATCAGATGCTGGCGATGTGGGGATCACATCTCCTTGAATCCGGTAAGCTTCCGAATAAAACGATTGTTGGCACCGTACTGAGCAATAAAGGCCTGGAAGTTGCACTGGAAAAACTTGGTGGAACTCTTGTAAGGGCGCCGGTCGGTGATAAACACGTGCTGCGTCATATGCTTGATGGCGGAGCGGTAATCGGTGGTGAGCAGTCGGGTCACCTGATATTCCTTGAACATCACACGACTGGTGACGGAATTCTGACTGCACTGATGGTCGCAATGCTTATGCGTGAGACGAATAAACTTCTCAGCCAGCTTGGCGCGAGGATGACCCGTTACCCGCAGATTCAGCTCAATATTACAGTCAACGACAAACAGGCGGCACTTGATGACAAGAAAGTTAAATCAGAGATTGACGCGCTTTCGCTGGAAATCGATAAAATAAAGGGAAGGCTGCTGGTACGGCCGTCCGGGACCGAATCCGTAATAAGGGTTATGACTGAGGCGCCGGTTGAATCAGAGGCGCGCCGGATGGCCGAGGAGGCTATCAACCTGTTCCGCCGGTACAGCGAAACGGGGAAAGTGACAGAACTATAAAACCATGAAAGTTCTGACTCCTGAAGAGATGCGCTCGGTCGACAATCGCGCGATCGAAGAGATGGGCGTGCCCGGTCTCAAGCTTATGGAAGCAGCGGGAAGGCATACCGCTGAATACGTACTGGATAATTTTCCCAATGCTGACCTGGTTGTCGTGCTCGCCGGGCGGGGGAACAATGGCGGTGACGGCCTTGTCGCGGCGCGTTACCTTGTCGAGAACGGTCGCGAGACCAAAGTAATTCTCCTTCGCAGCGGGAAGGATCTCACAGACGATTGCAGTAAGAATCTTGACCTCCTCCCCGAAGTGGTTGAAATCATCACGATCGATGACGAGAAGGATCTTGAGAAGGCCGTCAAGAAGCTGAATACGCTGTCAATGGCGATCGGGACGTCACCGATCACTGGCGGTGCAGCGTTTATCGATGCCCTCCTCGGTACGGGTATCAGCGGGCAGGTCACCGGTCTGACTGCAGACCTTCTGCTCGCAGCCCAGCATTTGAACTGGCCGACAGTGGCATGCGACATTCCATCGGGAATCGACGGCACAACGGGTGAATATCTAGGCGCGGGAATTCCGGCCAACGCGACAGTCACGATGGGTCTTCCGAAAACCGGTCTTTACCTGTCCGCGGGAGTGGAATATTCCGGCGAAGTTATCGTGGCGGACATCGGGTTTCCGGATGAAGCTGTCGAACCGGCAGTCCCGTCGATGGAAACCATAGAAGAAGGCAAGGTAGCCCAGCTCTTTGTGGACGATCGCGGACGGACATCGGAGGTCGCACTTCACAAGGGGGATTTCGGGCGGATTCTCGTTGTGGCCGGAAGCAGGGGAATGTGTGGCGCTAACGAACTGTGTTCAATGGCTGCGCTCAGAGCCGGATGCGGAATGGTCGTTGCAGCTGTGCCTGATACGGAATACCAGATAGTGGCGTCGCGAACGGGTCCCGAGATAATGACCGCTCCTGTCACCGCAAATAAATCATTAGGCTGTTTCATGCCTGCAGGAATTAACGACCTGAAATCATATTTCAGGTGGGCCGATGTACTCGCTATAGGTCCCGGGTTCAGCACCAACAGGGACGCAATGGAGTTCGCGCGCGAAGCGGTCGAGGGATTCCCGGATTCACCCGATCACCAGATAATCATTGATGCGGACGGACTCAGGGCTTTCACAGGCGATCCAAGCCCGCTCAGGGGACGTCACCGCGCACCTATCCTGACCCCGCATCCGGGAGAATTCGCACGTCTGACAGCACCGCACGATCTGCCGGAAGACCTGCTCGAACGCCTTAGTGCATATGCGGAACTTGCTGATTCGGTCATTGTCCTGAAGGGTGCGAGGACACTGGTTGCGACGCCACGTGAAACCCAGGGATGTCCAATCTCTGTCAATGTCGATGCCGGAAATCCCGGGATGGCGACCGCTGGAAGCGGCGACGTGCTGACAGGAATTCTGGCGGGACTTGCCGGGCAGCCGTCAATAGCATGGGATCCATACCAGATTGCATGCGTCGGTGTTTTCCTGCACGCTTTTGCCGGTGACATCGCGGCGCGAAGGGTCAGCAGGCAGGCACTGATCGCCGGGGATATAATCGATGCACTTCCGGGTGCTTTTAACTGGTTCAAGAAGAATTACGGTCCCCGTAAACCCCGCCAGATCAGGAGGCGGAACTAGATGCCGTTCTCCCGTCCGATCTGGGTCGAGATCTCAAAGAGTGCACTCGCGCATAACGTCGAGCAGATTCGAAAAAAAGCCGGTAAGCAGGAGATAATTGCAGTAGTAAAGGCAAATGCCTACGGTCATGGTTTCGTCGGGACATCGAAAGCACTCAAGGAAACAGGGATAAAGGAATTTGCCGTAGCCAGCCTCGGTGAAGGGCTGGAGCTCAGGCAGGGGGGAATCGGTACAAGGGGATCGAAGATCCTGATACTGGGGTACTCACTCCCGTCGCATGCTGAGGAGGTTGTTTCGTCCGGGTTCGTACAGACCGTTATCTCGACTCATGAGATTCGCGAGCTTGCAGGGGCTGCGGAGAAGCTCGGTAAACCCGCTCGAATCCAGATCAAGATCGACACCGGTATGCACCGTCTGGGGGCACCAGCGGGGGACTTCAACCGGCTGATCGAATCGCTCAAGCATTACCCGATGGTCAAACTTGAGGGTGTTTACACGCATTATTCATCGGCCGATGAACCTGAAAGTCCGATCACGAGCATTCAGTACGGCACTTTTAAAAAAGCGCTCGAACCGCACAAGCTAGGAAAACGTGTAAAGCTGCACGCATCGAATTCCGCGGCGCTTATCAACTTTCCAAATTACAGGTTCGACAAGATCAGGCCGGGAATCGCACTGTACGGTGAATACGCTTCACCGCTGGTCCCGAGAGAGATGAACCTGAAACCGATACTGAGCCTGAAGTCGAGGATCGTCGAAATAAAGACACTTGGAACCGGTCACGCAGCCGGTTACAACCGTAAATTTATCAACGAGACCAGTCAGCCGTGCAGGATGGGAATACTGCCTGTCGGGTACGCGGACGGTTTCATGACACGGTCGAGTGGTTACCGTGACGTGCTGGTCAGGGGAAGGCGATGCAAGGTAGTCGGGGCGGTCAGCATGGACTTCGTTCATATCCTGCTGCCCGATGACCTGTCCATCGGTGTCGGAGAGCCTGTTACGCTGATCGGGACCGATGGTAAGGAGAGCCTGACAGCAGGTGAACTGGGAGAAATGCTCGGGACGCATGCTTACGAGGTTCTGTGCCTCATACCGACGAGAATTCCACGAAAATACTTGGATTGAGAATTAATCCCCTGCTAATTGATGTGTTAAAGCTGGATTTTATCACTGTACTAACCGTGATACACTTTCCCTATGATCAAGGTTGAGACAGGCTATCGTGAATGGGACGGTTTCTGGCCAATGATCGAGGGTATCATCGGGAAGAATGCCACTGTGATCGAAAAGGATGGCACGGCTGTCAGTGGATTCCGAACGCCTGACTGCCCGTGGCTGTGGCTTCGGGATAACGTCCACATGATGCTTGCCACGGTCTACATGCTTGATGAAACCAGGAACCTTGTCGATTTTTTCATCGCGAACCAGAACGATGATGGTTCGTACTTCGATTTTCTGGATAACGACGGCCGCCTGTTGAGGGTTCCGACTGAGGCTGACCTGGAGTATCTTGCTGTCGTCGGTGTTTACCGTGCGTGGCTGGCAAACGGTGACAGCGAATGGATGCGGGATCATCTGCCGGCCCTTGAAAAGGGCCTTCAGTACATGACATCGCATCCGTGGCGATGGGATGAGGAGCACAGCCTGCCCAAACGTGCGTACACGATCGACACGTGGGATTTCGATATCCGCGACGACCTCACGGAGCTTCACTGGCCGGGGAAAGTCGATGAAAAGACGCATTTCGGGATCATGCACGGTGATGTCAGCGGTCTCTACTACGCGTGGCGGTTGATGGGAGAAATGCTGGACAGCCTTGACCGTCGCGATGAGGGTAAGGAGTACCGGAGTAGAGCAAACGATCTCAGGGACCGTGCAAACGACCTTCTATGGAACGGGAATTTTTACCGTCACAGGTTTCCGCTTGATGATTTTCGAGTTGAAGGCGTCGACGAAGAAACGCAGCTATCGCTTTCGAACACGTATGACATGAATCGCGGATTGCCTACACCGGAGATGTCGAGATCGATCATTCGCCAGTACTACAACCGTATGAATGACCGCAAGGCATTTGCGGAGTGGTTCTCAATCGATCCACCGTTTCCTGAAGGTGTGTTCGGGGACAAGCGTTTGAAACCCGGAGTGTATGTGAACGGCGGCATAATGCCGCTTGTCGGCGGGGAGCTGGCTCGTGCCGCATTTCGATATGGTTATCCTCACTACGGTGTGAACATATTGCAGAGATATTTCACAATGCTCGATTCAACCGGGGAAGCCTATCTCTGGTACTTCCCCGATGGCCGTCCGGCAACCAAAGAGGAGAGCACGAGTCCAGAGGCATATCCTACCGATGCATGGGGCTCGTCCGCGATGGCCGCAGCGTTCATACAGGGACTTGTCGGGGTACGGTCGGGACTGCCGGGATTCAAAGCCGCGTGGCTGGAACCTCACTGGCGGGACGCGGGTGTCGAAAGTGCTGAAGTAACCCTGGAATACCCGTCATCGGGTAAGAAATTTCAATACACCTACAAGTGGGATCCCGAATCATGTGTCACGGAGCTTGTAATCTACGGCAAGCCGATTGAATGGCTGCATGTTGGATTCCCGGGCAACGTTGATACTGTCGAAGCTGAATTGAACGGGAAGAGTGTCGACGTGAAGGTAGAGGATTGGGAGCTGGGGCTTGGAACTGCATTCTGTGACGAAATCGATGGTGAACTCAGAATAAGGTACACCGAGAAGTAAGTTCAACACTGCGAATACCGATCAACCGGGTTGGACCGGACGAAGAAGTAACTAATTATTTATGATACCATTCGGCATCGAATTACACACATCCTGATTACCTGAGGCGCTCATGGCACGGGTCACGCTAGACAAAATAAACAAGGTCTACCCAAACGGTGTTCATGCGGTGAAGGACGTCTCGCTTGAAGTAGGCGACGGTGAACTTCTGGTGCTGGTTGGACCGTCCGGATGCGGGAAATCAACAGTCCTTCGGATGATCGCCGGCCTCGAGAAGGTTACCAGCGGATCTATCGCGATCGGACGTCGCGAGGTAAACGATCTCGAACCAAAGCACCGCGACGTAGCGATGGTTTTTCAGGATTACGCGCTTTATCCCCACATGACGGTGAGAGAGAACCTTGAATTCGGACTTGCCATGCGCAAAGTGCCTAAGTCGGAGCGTGTGAAATCTGTTGACAACGCAGCTAAAATTCTGGGTCTCGAGGACATGCTGGACCGCAAACCCGCGCATCTGTCCGGAGGTCAGAAGCAGAGGGTTGCTGTCGGAAGGGCAATCGTCCGTGAACCGCAGGTTTTCCTTTTCGATGAACCGCTAAGCAACCTTGATGCAAAACTTCGTGCTGAAATGCGCACGGAGATCGCGCGATTACATCAGCGGTTGGGAGTCACGACAATTTATGTGACACACGACCAGGTCGAGGCCATGACGCTGGGGCATCGGATCGTCATGATGGAGGAGGGCACTGTCCAGCAGGTTGGGGCACCTCTGGAAGTCTACGATCATCCGAAGAATCGGTTCGTGGCGGGATTCCTGGGCACACCGCCGATGAATTTCCTGGCTGGGGAAGTTTCTGAGAGCGCGAAAGAATTCAATTTCGGGGAGATCCCACTGCCGCTTCCGGAGGAGGCTGGACGAATTCCAGTTGAATCTCTGGCGCAGGCTGTAACGTATGGAATCAGGCCGGAAGACATCAGGATTCACAGGGATGGAACGTGGTCGGGGGGGATCAAAGCTGAAGTGATCGTCGTTGAACCATTGGGAAGCAGGGAAGTTGTGATTTTGAAGATGGGCGACGTGGAAGTAACATCGGAGGTTGAATCGTCGGGACTTCTGTATCCTGAATTAAATGTGGACGTCGAAATAGAACCGTCGAATGTGCAGTTATTTAATGGTGCAGGTGAGAATATACTGCATGTCAATGCCAGGTAGGAATGCGCCGACGGGACGTCGCCGCTCCCGCGGACCAGAGGTCCCCGCTCCCAGAATCCAGCGAACGTGCAGTTGTTTGATGGGTCGGGTGAGAATATACTGCATGTCAATGCACGGTAGGAATGCGCCGACGGGACGTCGCCGCTCCCGCGGACCAGAGGTCCCCGCTCCCAATGGACCAGAGGTCGCCGCTCACAAATTCCAGACATTTAATTATTTGTGAGATCTTGATCGAAGGGGTATCTCTGCCTTTTTAACAGAGATCGTTTGACCGTCCCATGTAACAGCATTCCAGAAGCGTCCACCGGGTTCCTTTGCGGGGATCGGTATCACGGATTCGTCATTTCCGAAGAACATGTGGGCTCCCCGCGACTCGATTCTGTTTCCTGCAGCCTTAACAAGGCCCAGACCGATCACAACTGACGCCAAGGCAGAAGTTGCGGGGAGGATGTCTGTGTCACCCCTGTTTACGCCCCTTGAGAGAAGGCTCTCAAGTACATCCCCTGCGCGTTCGATGCCCGCAGGAGTCCGCATCACGCCAAGATTTGAGTAAAGTGTGCTACCAGTAAGTTGATTTACGTCCTGCGGGGGAATTCCGTTCTCGTTTTCGACTGATGCATTGATTTTCTCGATTTCCTGTGAC